>JANMEV010000527.1:0-49509 GCA_031377305.1 Planctomycetota bacterium
GTTGAGCGGTTCGAAAATCACCCACATGCAGAATTTTCTGTCGCGATGCAGTACGTGCTGCCCTTCAAGTTCGAGAACGTCTCCACGACTTATGGCTTTCCGCCGTTTGATGCGGGCCTGATTTCCAAAAGAACGCCCGAGCATTCCAGCGACGAGGCAACAATTGCAAATTCGTATTTGACGGTGAAGAATCCGCCTGCCTGGGAAAGCGTTCGAGTGCTCAACTATTTGCAAAGCATGGATGACAACTTCGTTATCACCGGCCAGGACTCGGCAAGAGTCATTATGCCGAAGGAATCGCTCGATACCTTCATCGCGTGCAGCGAGGAGATCGCAGCCAGTGGAACGGCAATTGAATCGCTTTATGTCTGGCGTGTTCAATTTCGAAAGGGGGTGCATGAGGGCTCAGGGAACGGTATTACAACCTTGATCGATGTCAACTTCACCGGCTCCGACGTTGTAGAACAGTCTTCGACGGCGCCGCCTGTTCCCGGTTAATGCTGCAAAGTTCGACGACTGTCGCCTCTATTGGGTATCGTGAAATTCCGAAATGGGAGGACGCATCGCATTTGTCCGATGATTGGACCATTACGTCATGGGATTCTGCCAGCAACATTCTCGGAGAAGTGGAGGTTGATCAAACCGAGGGGCGCGAGTTCCGGTAACATGGCGTGATGCCGAACTTCGAGTTTCCGAGCGTAGCGATCGGCCGGCTTTGAGTCCGCCATTTCGCAGATTACCACGGTAAGGGGTTCGCGCTGCCTGGTCGTTGGCGTGAAGGCCGTTCATTGGCAAAAGCATGGCTCGTTGCCTGGAGACTGCGAGATTCTGGCGAAATCGAAGGTTTTTGGCTATAAGAACTGGTTCAGTGAGCCTAAATTTCCGTAGTTCGGCTGTGATGCACAAGCCAAATCGGCGATAAGGGCCGTCGTGGCTAGTCATGTGCCACATTGAATTAGACGATTTTTTCGGAGGTTTGAACACATGTCGGTGACCCTGACTGAAGCGGCAGCAAGCGAAATCAAGCGTGTAATGACGGAGCAAAGCCGCTCAGAGTTGAAGTACGTTCGCGTTGGCGTGGTTGGTGGTGGATGCAGTGGCTTTCAGTACTCGTTCGATTTCACCAACAGTTATGACGAATCAGCAGATGTGATTTCAGAATTCCACGGCGTCGGCGTTGTGGTCGACAAGAAGAGCGATCTTTTCCTGGACGGAACAGAAATCGACTTCTACAGCGGGCTGGAAAAGCGTGGATTCACGTTCAAAAACCCGAACGCAGTTAAATCCTGCGGTTGCGGAAGCAGCTTTTCAGCTTAGTTGGGCGACGCTCGGTTCACAGCGGCCCCCTTGCGTTGGCACGCGGCTGTTGCCTGCCGAGTATGGGAGAATCTGGACACTCGCGGTGCCGGCTGACAGCTTGCGTCATTCGAGAAGGCAAGGTGCGGCCGAGTTCGTGGCGGGCATTCCGGCAAACGAATCAGGAAAGCGGGCAAATCGTTTTCGTATGAATTTGGCTCATTTGATGCTAAGGCCATCCGACTGAAAAGTCTGGTGGCCTTTTTGCGTTGGAGTCGAGCAACAAGTGAAACTATGTGGGTCGTAGCGGCGCGGGGTTGGGCTTCGGTGGTCAAATCTGGATTGAATCGTTGAGTTTGCACTTAGCCAGACGTAAATTCTGCAGCTAATTGCGGCATTACCCAGATCACCAGCGACAGTTCTTTCATCCTTGCGAGAATTCCGACGACACAGTGAGATGGCTGATGGCACGGTCTGCGGAGGCCTCAAAATTTACCGCTTTATTAGATGTCTAAGTCGTGATCAGGAGTCGCCCTGTCGGCTTCCTGGCCATCAAAACGGTGAAAACCGCAAAGCTCTTGAATACTCGTCGCGGGATTTGCGCAAACACTCGGGAACGAGTGTGCGTATGGTCGGTACACCAGAGACTCTGCCGGGGCGGCAGAAAACTGTTATCACTCACTTTTTTCTTGTTTGTCAATTCAGTCAGCGAAACGATTCCACATGTCAGACGCAGTGATTGAGATCCGAAATCTGTCAAAAGTTTACCGGGACTTTTGGGGCCGCAAAAAGGTTCAGGCAGTGAAGAGCCTCAGTCTGGACGTCAAAAAGGGCGAGGTCTTCGGGCTCCTGGGACCGAACGGTTCGGGCAAAACGACGACAATGAAGATGTTGCTCGGGCTGCTGTTCCCAACTTCCGGCGAAATGAAGATTCTTGGAAAGGACGCTTCAGACGTCTCCAAGAACGAAAAGATCGGCTACCTTCCAGAAGAGTCCTATCTGTATCGATTTTTGAACGCTGACGAGACTCTCGACTTTTACGGTCGCCTATTCAACATGTCGGCCGCCGATCGAATTCGCCGAGCGGACGAGCTTATTGAGATGGTCGGTCTGGCTAAGGCTCGCCGTCGTCAGCTGAAAGAATACTCCAAGGGGATGACTCGCCGAATTGGTCTGGCTCAGGCATTAATCAACGATCCGGATCTTGTGCTACTCGACGAACCAACCAGCGGTCTTGACCCGCAGGGGACTCGCGAAATGAAGGACCTGATTCTTCGCTTGAAGGCTCAGGGAAAGACCGTCGTGATGTGCAGTCACCAACTCGGTGACGTGCAGGACGTCTGCGATCGAATCGCCGTTCTTTTTCAGGGCGAGCTGAAGGTTTTGGGGCGAGTTGACGAGCTTCTTGAAATGTCGAATGAAACCCAGATGCGATCGTCCAGTCTAAGTGACGCGGCGATGGCGGACATTAAGAAAGTGTTGGAAAAACACAACATCCAAAACGCTCAATTCACAACGCCGCGTGCTGACCTTGAAGAGCTGTTCCTGCGAACTATTCGCGAGAGCGGTGAGCGTCCGGGTCGCCGATTCTCGGCCGAAGAGATTTCTGCATCCGCCAAATCCGGCCAGGCATAATTCGCGGTCTTTGTTTGCTGTCTGGCGTACTGCCAGCACCGAATGCCGTGCCGTTTGCGTTCCCTTTCTTACTGTTGTTTTCTGCGAATCGCAGACTGTTTTGTCAGTTCGGAATCGTGAAACATGGACTTTGATATAAGACCATACAATCTTGCCGCGGGTTCAACTTCGTGGCTAATTGTGATTGGAGTGATGTTGGCGATCGCCGTGGGTTTGGCGTTCTTACTCTCGGTCGCTCGCAATGGCGCAACGGGAATCAGCGTCTTTAGCTCTGGCCTGGTTGGCTACCTGGGCGATATGTTCTCGTTGTCCCCCAAACGCATTTTTGCTTTAACGAAGCTCACACTGCTTGAGGCTATCCGTCGCAAGGCGTTGTTCGTGTTTGTAGGTTTTGCTGTGCTGCTCATGTTTTCCGGGTGGTACCTGTCAGATTCCAATGAACGTCCAGAGCTTCAGGTTCAGGTTCACGTGACGTTTCTCCTGACGGCCATCGCGTGGTTGTTGCTGCCCGCCGTGATCTTCCTGAGTTGCTGGGCTCTGCCTGAAGATATTCGAATTCGATCATTGCACACTGTGGTCACCAAGCCTGCTCGCCGTGTGGAGATTGTAATCGGGCGCATGCTGGGGATGAGCCTGGTGACGTTGTTCGTCCTGTTTGGCATGGGAGCCGCTGGATATTTCTGGATCAACCGCATGATCCCCGAAAAGAGTCGCGGCGAACTGACTTGTCGCGTGCCCGTTTTCGGGGAGTTGTATTTTATTAGCCCGGAAGGTCAGCCATCTGCGGCAGGCATCAATGTGGGTGACGTTTGGGCCTACCGATCGCATATTGTGGGCAATTCGCAAGCCCGGGCGGTTTGGAACTTCGCCAATATCAACGAAGCTGCGTTAATCAAGAAGGAAGTAAACTCTGATGGTTCTGATGCGACGGAGATCGCACAAGGCCTTCAGCTCGAATGTCGCTTTGAAGCTTTTCGAACCATCAAAGGTTCCGAGAAAAGCGTTCGCCTTGGGGTTCAGGCACAATACACTTTGTCTGACAATCCTCGCGAGGAAGCGTTTGGAATGCTGTCGCAGGGTGAAGCACTTCGACCCGTTGCTGATGCCCTGCGTGACGCTCAGTTTGAAAACGCCTCCAAGCTGATGGTGGAATTAGCCGAGCGAATTCGAACAGCGCCGGATGAACTTCGTCCGGCAGATTACGTCGGACTGCAACAAGGTCTCTCTTTGGCGGCGGCCGTCCTGAGGAGCCGAAAGGACACACGGCTCGCAGATGTTCCCGAATTGTTCGAGGCTTCTGCTGTGGCCGGTTTTTCTGTAATCAGCACACTCAGAAACAACGCCGTTGGAAACAAGACGGATGTCGTTCCTTATGAAGGTCTGGCAACAGCTCTGGATTCCGTGGCTAAGGGTCTCGCCACCAACGCCGCAGGCCTGTTGGAGAGCCTTCCAAAGCTGGAGGTGCCTCTTCCCGCGTTCCACATCTCGGAATATCACGAGGGTGCAGACGAAAATTTGACGTTCATTCCGCGTAAGTTGCGATTCTCTGCCGACTACGAAACGCAGGGGCGGTTTCTGGCAGCAGTAATTGAAGAATGGAATGCTGCCGGCAAATTGGCAGAGGGTACTGCTCTCAAGGCGACGCTGGCAGATGATTTGGCAAATGGCGCCAAAATTTCCCCGCTTAATGCGGAGCTGTTGGTGACTGTTCTTCAGGAGCAACTCACAGCTGGTGTACTGAAATGTGATGCTGGGAAGTTGATCGTTGCTGATGGACGAAGCTGGTTCACTGTTCTCGACAGTCTGATTCGCGCTGAGAAGCTGATTGCTCAGGACAGCGAAGGATGGATGATCGAGAAAGACCTTCTTAAGGATCTGACCAAAGATGGCTTCCTGCGAGTGGAAGTGGCTTGTCTGAACGATCAAATGTATCTTGGTATGGCTCGTCCCGACTTGTTTATTCGAAAGCCAGACCGATCATTCTTAATCGGTTATTCAAAGGCATTGCTGAACATCTCGCTGATGCTTCTGTTGATTATTGTGCTGGGCGTAACGGTTAGCTGTATCGTCAAAGGGCCGGTGGCATTGTTCTTCACCCTCACATTCTTCATCGTTGGCCAGTTCTTCCATGATTTCATGATGAGGAAACTGACGGGGGCGGAGCAGGGAATGGGGACGCTGGAATCGGCCGTGCTGATCGCTCAACATCGTAATCCTCAGGTGGGGATGGATGTGTCATCAACAACTCAATCTGTTCTTCAGGGTGCGGATAAAGGTCTTGAAGGAATCCTTTGGGGCTTTAGCAAAATCGTGCCGGACTTTACCGTGTTCAATCGTGGCTCGGTGTTCGTGGAAAATGGTTTCGACGTTCCATTTAAGGAAGCCGTTATTCCAGCAATTGCCGTCTTTCTTGGCTTTCTTTTTCCCTGTATTCTCCTCGCTGGTGCATTGCTGAAGTTTCGTGAACTGGAGGCAAAATGAGCAATTTCAATTCGCGACAACGCAAAATTGTATATGGAATTTTGATCGTTCTGTTGCTTGGTCCGATCGTCTATCTTGGCTTCCCAGCTCAGCAGATTGCGGGCGGTCGTGACTCTGGCGGGCTTGGTAAACTCGCTCAGATGCGATCCAGGTATGACCTGGGAGAAGCGACGCTTGGCAAGGTCGACCCGTCCAGTTCAGCGATGAACCTCGTGCTTCTTGGGTTGCGAGGCCCAGCCGCCAGTGTTCTCCACTTGCAGGCGATTGAGTATCAGGAAAAAAAGCAGTGGGCTAAGCTGCGAGCGACAGTGGATTCGATCATTCTGTTGCAGCCGCACTACGTTCAGATTTGGAAGTTTCAGGGTTGGAATCTGGCGTACAACGTTTCGCGAGAGTGGGACCGAGTTGATGACCGCTTCTATTGGGTGAAGGAAGGCATCAAGTTTCTCATGGAAGGTACAGTTCGCAACAACACGATTCCGATTCTGTTTCACAACGTGGGAGAATTTGTTTCGTCCAAGATGGGGATTTCCGACGAGAAGAAGTTCTTCCGTGAGTTCTTCCGCGAAGACCCCGATCCAAAATTCGACACGTCAACTGGCGTGCATGGTCCAGACCCGGCGATCAACGAAAAAGGTCTTGATAGCTACCTTGTTGCCAGAGATTGGTTTTTCAAGGCAAACGAAAAAGATGAGAACGATGGGCTTGCCGGAGTAAAAGGCATGACTCACGTGTTCTTCCGAGCTGGCCCAGTCAAGGCCCAGATGAGCTACGCAGAAACTCGGGCCAAGGAAGGGTTCTTCGTTGATCATCAGGCTGAATGGGAGAAGGGCTACCGTGAATGGATGGACGTGTACGGTAAGTATGACTTCCTTGGCTTGAATGAGAAGAAGTACAAACTCAACAGCTCCGAAGACGAACTGAAGGTACTTGCAAAGGAAAACGGCATCAAGGTTTCTGAGCAGCGCAAGCTGTGGGATCAGAACGTCACGATGGTGAACTACAATTTTTGGCGAGACTACGCGGATGTTGAACGCGATCCTGCCATGCTCGAAGTTCATAAGGCATTTTACGATGCCAAGCAGGCGTATCTGGAAGGAAAGGGAACGGAAGACTTCGACAAAGAAACGAACACAGTGATTGCTTCTAAAGCCCAGGTCATGCTTGAAAAAGCAATGGCACTCTGGTTGGAAGTTCAGAAGAAGTATCCTGTCATGTTCGAAGATGATCGCTACATCAGCGAAGCTCTGTTGATGGTGAAGTACTGGCAGGCCGTACATACGCTGAATGCACGGCCGATTCCCAGCGAGTACTCGCTGAAATCGCTCTGGGATTCTCAGGGTGCAAATAAGCAATTGGAAATTGAGCGAGATTTTCTAATGGAGACTCGCGCTCGTAAGGTGAATTAGTCGATTTTTCAGCGTTCCGCCATTTCGGGGGGAATGCTCAGGATTGAAGCGAGTCAAAATTGGTTTTTTCGGATGCATGCCAGAAAGCCCGGCTTCAAAACAGCCGGGCTTTCTGTTCTGATCGTGCCTTGTACGTTGGTCTGCTGGATGTGGCACCCCGGGCTGGAACATTCTCAAGGCGGTGACACTTTATCTTCGCAGCCATCGTCCGTGTTTTAGCTAAAACGTCAGGTTGTTTCTCGGCCGTGACAAGGGAGTTCAGGAGTGGTTGCTGGCCCGATATTCGAACGCGAAGTCCTGACGACGCCCAGACGGCTTAGCCATTACATGATGCGCTCGGGGTTTGTTGCCGGCCTGCTGATCCTTTTCTACAGCATAAGACAGGCGACCGTTGGGTTTCAGGACGTGTTGTTTGCGGGCGATGTGGCCTCGTTAAGTGCATTGAGCTTTCGCGTTTTTGCTCTTTTGCAGCTAACGCTTGGACTGTTCTTTGCGACGGTATTTTCTGCGTCGGTTGTCACGCAGGAAAAGGACCGAAAGACTCTGATCCTGCTGCTGATGACAGATCTTCGCGATCATGAACTCGCCATTGGGAAGTTGCTGTCCAGCCTCCTGAACGTCGGCGTTTTGCTGGCGACTTCCTGGCCGGTGTTCTGTTTCCTGAAGTTACTCGGGGGAGTCACCTGGGAACAAATCTTCTGGTCGCAGGCGATCATTGGAGCCGCAACCCTGGCGGCCGGAAGTTGGGGTTGCCTTGTCGCTTTTTGGCGTGAAAAAACATTTCAGACGCTGGCGATAAGTGTCCTTGGAGTTGTGCTTTATGTAATCGTCGCTGAGAGCTTTGCCGTGACACCGCTCAAGGCCGTCGCGCAGGCATCTCCGTTTGCCGGCCTTGTGCAGGTTCTTGATCCGTTGACGGTGGGCGTTTCCGGGGTTGTTGCTGTTTCGGCCTGGCCGACCGTGGTGGCTTTGCTGATGCTTTCTGCATCACTCTCGATACTGACGATCCTAAAGATGCGAGTTTGGAATCCTTCAAAGGATGTCCATCAGTCGGTGGCAGAATCCACGCCGAATACAGACGCGGAAGAGTCAACGCCAGCACTTCCGCGAGTTCATCGCCCGGTTTGGAATCAGCCGGTCATCTGGCGAGAAATGAAGACTCGCGCGTACGGTCGGCGAATGATCTGGATCAAACTGAGTTACATCCTTCTTGTGCTGATCATTGCAGGCGTTTCGTTGGCGTCGAATTCAGATGGCGATCAGCAGGAACTGGTACTTGGCATGATCTCGGGACCTGCATTTTCCTTCCTTGGGATTGGAATTCTAAGCCTGCTTCTCGTGAACGCGCAGGCTGTGACGTCGCTGACGAACGAACGTGATGGCGGGACTCTGCAAATCCTGTTGGTGACCGATCTGCGGCCGCACGAATTCATCCTTGGTAAGATCGGCGGTGCGCTTTGGAACGCCCGAGAAATGATCGTGCTTCCGCTCCTGATGATGATCGCAACCGCGGCAACCGGTCAAACGGCGTCGCTGACAGTCGAGAATGTGATCTATCTATGTGTGGCGTACGTGGTGCTGAGTATTTTTGCCGTGACCCTGGGCCTGCATGCCGGATTGACATACGAGAACTCAAGGCATGCGATTGGACATAGTCTCGGAACAATGTTCTTCCTTTGCGTCGGGATCTTTATTTTCATGCTGTTGCTCGTGGAGGCTCGCTCGTCCTTTGCGATCCAGCTTCAAAGCTTCATCCTGTTCATTGGATTTGGAAGCCTCGGGCTATATTCTTCGC
The DNA here is from genome assembly GCA_031377305.1 of Planctomycetota bacterium. Lineage (GTDB taxonomy): Bacteria > Planctomycetota > Planctomycetia > Planctomycetales > Planctomycetaceae > SXXK01. Next base: position 8,617 of record JANMEV010000527.1, read on the forward strand.
TGACGTACCGCAATCCCTCAAACGCCCTGACCCTGGCGTCTCTTGTTCTGCCATTTCTGACGTTCTATGCGATTACTGATTTCCTGCTCGGCGGCAACCTTGGCGTTTGCTTCTGGATCTGCGTCGCGTATGGATTCACGGCCATAGCCATGATGGTCCCCGCGATGAACGACTTCGATATCGCTCTTGGCCGAAATGCTCACGAGAACAACTAATTGCGCGGCAAGTGAAGCAGTTGACGCCGCTTGACAACCTTTGCTCCGCAACAATGAGTGTCGTTCTACGCTCGCGAGCAACGATGTGTTGAGATCGCTTTGTGGCAGTGGGAGCCCGTTTGGACGGTGCAGAGGTCGTCGGCACGGCGCCGCCGACTGCATTCCAGTCTCCATGCAACCACGGCGATTCGGTTCTCCCGAACGCGGAAACGGCTGTTTTGGCCTTCAAGCGAGTATTGCACGATGATCGAGATCAAAGCAGTAGATCTTCCATGTGCCGCTGAGCCAGCCGCAGGTCGCTGCCTCCTGTCGGCCCCGGAACTCGACTGCCAAAAAGACCGCCCGCTGAATGCCGCGACTATTGTTCGCGTTCATCATCGCCCGTAACTCCTTTGATTGCATCTGCTTGTGGCGATAGGGAGCGTGGCGGCACAGGGTTTGCAATCTCGCGGAGGCATTCTAAATTCTCTGCCACTCTGTTCGCTGGGTGCTAAATCGCTCGCGGCGGAGTGTGATTGAACGATAGAGCCTTGATTCGTAATAGCGTTGACAAATTTGAGGAGAAGCCGTGGCTAAGTTACTGACGTTCGACGAAGAGGCACGCAAGAGCCTGCTTTCCGGCGTTTCGAAACTGTCGAAGGCAGTTGCCAGCACCTTGGGACCTCGCGGACGTAATGCCGTGCTGGACAAGGGTTGGGGTGCGCCAAAGGTGACAAAGGACGGTGTGACCGTCGCCGAAGACATCGAACTTGAAGATCCGTACGAGAATGTTGCCGTGCAGTTGGTCAAGGAGGCAGCTTCCAGGACCAATGACGTCGCTGGTGACGGAACGACGACAGCAACAGTTTTGTCCGAAGCAATTTTCCGCGCGGGATTGAAGTATATTGCTGCCGGTGCTGATGCGATGTCTTTGAGCCGTGGTGCTCAGAAGGCGGTTGCTGCTGTCATCGAAGCTCTGCACAAGATGTCAAAGCCGGTAAAGGCGACTGACCGCGAATCGATCGCAAAGGTCGCTTCAATCGCTGGCAATAACAACTCTGACATTGGTGAGATTCTCGCAGACGCACTGATGAAGGTTGGCAAGGACGGCGTGATTACCGTTGAGGAAGGCCGCAACGTTACGACGGAAGTTGAGTTGGTCGAAGGAATGCAATTCGATCGGGGCTACCTGTCTCCTCACTTCATTACCAACGACGATGAGCAGGAAGTTGCTCTCGACAACTGCCGAATTCTTCTTCACGAAGAAAAGATCAGCAGTGCCAAGCAGTTGGTTCCGCTGTTGGAAGCAATTTCAAAGGGCAATGTTCCTTTGTTGATTATTGCTGAAGACATTGAAGGCGAAGCTCTTGCGACGCTGGTTGTTAATAAGATGCGTGGAATCGTCAAGGTTGCCGCAGTGAAGGCTCCTGGCTATGGCGATCGTCGCAAGGCGATGATGGAAGACTTGGCAGTTCTGACTGGCGGAAAGGCTTTCTTCAAAGACCTTGGCATCAAGCTGGAAAACATTCAGCTTTCTGACCTCGGCAAGGCGAAGCGAGTCCGAGTTGACGCTAACAAAACGGTCATTGTCGAAGGTGGCGGCAAGAAGTCGGATATTCAGGGCCGCGCTGAGCAGATTCGCCGCGAAATTGACGGAACGGACAGCGAGTACGATCGCGAAAAGCTGCAGGAACGTCTGGCCAAACTGGCTGGCGGTGTGGCTCAGATCAACGTAGGTGCTGCGACAGAAACCGAAATGAAGGAGCGCAAAGACCTGTTTGTGGATGCCCTTGCTGCAACTCGTGCGGCGATAGAGGAAGGGATCGTTCCTGGCGGTGGTGTTGCTTTGCTACGCTGTGCAGGCGCTCTGGACGAGTTGAGCCTGAAGGGCGACGAAGAGTATGGCGTTGAATTGATTCGCAGCATCCTTGAGATGCCAATGCGAATGATCGCTGAAAACGCTGGCCTTGATGGTGCGGTTGTCGCCAATCGCGTCAAGAAGGAAAAGAAGGTCAGTTACGGCTATGACGCTCTCAACGACACCTACGGTGACATGCTGCAGTTCGGTGTGATTGACCCAACTAAGGTTGTGCGAACGTCACTCCAGAATGCGTTCAGCGTTGCATCTTTGCTGATGACAACTGACTGTATCGTTGTCAATGAGCCAAAGAAGGCTGAAGACGGACACCATGACGATCATCACCACGACGGTGGCATGGGCGGAATGGGTGGCATGGGCGGCGGAATGCCGGGCATGGGTGGCATGGGCGGCATGATGTAATCGGACGTCTGTTTCACATCATTTGTGCTGGCCAGTGCCAAGCTAAAGACATCTCAACTGACTTCATTCATTCAAATAACACTCTGAGCCGGGCTCAGACTTTCATGGAGTTGACCTAATATGAAAATCAATCCTCTTGATGACCGTGTTGTTGTTCGTCCTAACGAAGCTGAAGAAACAACTGCTGGCGGAATCGTGCTTCCAGATGCTGCCAAGGAAAAGCAGCAGCGTGGCACTGTGATCGCTGTTGGTCCAGGTCGTCTGCTGGACAGCGGTGAGCGATCGCCAATCAGCGTCAAAGTTGGCGACCAGGTTTTGTTCGGCAAATACGGCGGAACAGAAATTGAGATCGACGGCGAAGACGTCAAAATTCTCCGCGAAAGCGACATTCTGGCGAAGCTGGTCTAATCGAGTTTCGCACGCAGGGAATTGCCTGGCCTGAAAAAGGCTGGGTGACAGGGAGCGGGCCTTTCCTGGGCCCGCTACTACCTCATCTGGATTCATTAACATCGCAGCGTCTGATCGCTGAAGGAGCCTTTGAAGTGGCAAAACAACTTTTGTTCGACGATAGAGCCCGCATCAAACTGCAGCGCGGTGTTGAAACACTGGCGAAAGCTGTCGCAGTGACGATGGGCCCAACCGGTCGCAATGTGATTATCGACAAGAGCTTTGGCAACCCTGTTGTGACAAAAGACGGAGTCACAGTCAGTAAGGAGGTCGAACTTGAAGACCCATACGAAAACATGGGTGCGAAGCTGGTGAATGAGGTTGCCAGCAAGACCAGTGACACCGCGGGTGACGGAACGACAACAGCGACCGTACTGGCTCGAGCTATTTACAGCGAAGGGCTTCGCAGCATCACTTTGGGGGCGAACCCAACGATCGTCCGCAAAGGCATCGAGATGGCCGTTGAAGCGGCACTGAAGAGCCTGGAGAAGCTGGCTCGTCCGGTCGAATCCAAGCAGCAGATCGCTCAGGTCGGCGCGATTTCGGCGAACAACGACAAGGCCATTGGCGAGATGATTGCGAATGCCATGGAACGCGTCGGCCGTGACGGCGTTATCACCGTTGAAGAAGGCAAGGGCAACAACACCACTTTGGAATTCTCCGAAGGCATGCAGTTCGACAAGGGCTACATCAGCCACTACTTCGTAACTCAGGCTGAGGACATGAAGTGTGTTCTTGAAGATTGCCTGATTCTGATGTTCGAAAAGAAGATTTCCAGCCTGCGTGACTTTGTTCCGTTGTTGGAAAAGATCGCTCGAACAGGCAAGCAACTGCTCGTCATCGCAGAAGATGTCGACAGCGAAGCCTTGACTGCTTTGGTTGTCAACAAGCTCCGTGGCATTCTGAAGATCTGTGCTGTGAAGGCACCGGGCTTCGGTGATCGACGTAAAGCAATGCTGGGCGACATGGCTGTCCTGACGGGAGGAACGCTGATTTCAGAAGATCTTGGGATCAAGCTGGAATCCGTGGAACTGGCACAACTCGGCAGTGCTCGTCGCGTTGAAGTCACAAAGGACAACTGCACTATTATCGAAGGTGCGGGCAAGGCTGCGACGATCAAGGCTCGCGTGCAGCTGATTCGCGATCACATCGAAAAGACCGACAGCGACTATGACCGCGAGAAATTCCAGGAACGCCTTGCCAAGCTGACCGGCGGTGTGGCAGTGATTTCTGTCGGTGCATCGACTGAAACTGAAATGAAGCAGACCAAGGCTCGCATGGAAGACGCCCTGCATGCAACTCGCGCGGCCGTGGAAGAAGGAATTCTGCCCGGCGGTGGTGTAGCTCTGCTGCGAGCGATCGACGCGGTCAAAAAGGTCAAGGCGAACGGCGACGAAGCAATCGGCGTTGCAATCATCGCCAAGGCTCTTGAAGCTCCTGCGCGCATGATCGCCAGCAACTGCGGCAAAGACGGTGCTGTCGTCGTCGACGAAGTTCGTCAGTTGCAGGGCAGCATGGGATATGATGCCGCCAAGGATGCCTATGTCGATATGCTGGCCGCTGGAATCCTTGACCCAACCAAGGTGGTTCGCAATGCACTGTCGAACGCGGCGTCAATTGCCGGTCTGATGCTCACCACACAGGTTTTGGTAACAAAGATTGAAGACGCTGATGGCGGTAAGAAATCGGCTTCTGAAGGTGTGATCCGCTAGTCTGCAACGCGACTCGCAGTGACCGCAGGATTGTGACTCGGTTGCGGAGATCCGCTGTTGCTCAAAATGTCGAACGCGGGACACCAGCTCTGGTGTCCCGTATTCGTTTGAAGAGGCCGTGGGCCTGATCTATTGAATCATGAAAATGGTCTTGTGGTAAGGCGTTTTCGTTTTGAATGTTGCCGCAGCTATCCGGGTAGGCAATTGCGAAAACCGGGTACTGACGCGTTGATGAGTTTCGTTCTCAGGCGAGTTCCAACTTCCTTTCAGCTTCGGCAATCTTCTTCGGTACTGCATGATGGCGGCTCAGCGTGACTACTACGAAGTTCTCGGCGTGGCACGCAATGCGCCGATTGAAGAACTGAAAAAAGCCTACAAGAAGCTGGCAATCAAATACCATCCGGACCGAAATCCGGACGATGAAGAGGCGATCGCAAGCTTCAAGGAGGCATCGGAAGCCTATGAGATTCTAAGCGACCCCGAGAAGCGAGGTCGATACGATCGACTGGGACATGCTGGCGTCAAAGGGGCGAGCGGAGGCGGTGGTGGATTCCACGACGTTAACGACATCTTCGGTGCGTTTGGAGATCTGTTCGAAGGTTTCGGTTTTCAGTTTGGGGGAAGCGGAAGCGGTGGCGGCGGTCGAGGAGGTCGACGATCCAGCGCTGCTCGTGGTGAGTCGCTTCAGGCGGTCATCCGGATCAATCTGCCTGAAGCCTTCAGCGGCTGCAAACGCGAAATGCGGATCACTCGCCACGAAGGTTGCGACGTCTGCCATGGTTCGGGTTGCAAAGCCGGAACAACGCCAGCCAAGTGTGCAACTTGCGGCGGTCAGGGCCAGGTGATTCAGTCTCAGGGCTTTTTCCGTTTTCAAACGGCGTGTCCTGCCTGCCGTGGGCGTGGCACGGTTGTTAAAGACTCCTGTACATCCTGCAACGGTCAGGGGCGAACGCTGAAGGAGGTCACTCGTGAAGTTTCGATTCCGGCAGGCGTTGATACGGGAATGCAGTTGTGTCTCCGCGGTGAAGGCGAAGCAGGTCTGAACGGCGGGGCTCGAGGCGATCTGTTTGTTGACATCGAAGTCAAGAAACACCCGCTGTTCAAACGAGACGGACAGGATCTAACCTATCGGCTTCCGGTGACGTTTGCGCAGGCGGCGTTGGGAGCAGAAATTGAAATTCCAACGTTGAAAGGTCGCGAGACCATGAAGATCAAACCGGGGACTCAGCCTGGTGAGATCAATCGATTACGAGGGTTCGGTATGCCGGATCCGCGCGGTGGCAACAGCAAGACGGGCGACCTTTTGGTTGAGGTCCAGGTGGAGATTCCTCGAAAGCTCTCACCCGAACAGGACGAGCTTCTGCGAAAACTGGCTGATCTGGATCATAAAGAAGTCATGCCTCAACGAAAGTCTTTTTTTGAGCAGGTGAAGACATTCTTTTCGGGGCAGGCTTCATCGGAAGATGAAGCGTAGTTTTGTGTCACATTATTTTTTGTGACGGGACGGGTCTGGAGATCTGTCATTCGAAATTGTGCAGCAGAACTGTTGGTCTACGAGGTTAACATGAATCAGCCTAACTCAGGTTCAGCGGGTACTGAAAACGATAACGAACCCGAATCACAATCGGTTGCCGATGCTGTCGCAGCTGCAATGGCCGATGACGCAGGGTCTCCATTGCTCAGCACCGAGTTTCAGTCGAAAATCGATGACCTGCAAAACCGTCTGCTGCGTTCTCAAGCGGAGATGGAAAACTTCCGACGGCGCGTTTATCGTGAGCAGGAAGAAGCTCGCAAGTTCGAATCGCTACGGCTGGTTCGTGACATCCTGCCTGGCATGGACGGGCTCAACAGAGCGATTTCCTCTGCCGAACAAACAGGGGATATGCAGACGCTTTTGAATGGAATTCGCATGGTCTCGAACCAGTTTCGCGATATCCTGAAAGCTCATTCTGCGGAACCGATCGAGGCTCTTGGCAAGCCATTTGATCCGAATCTGCACGAAGCTCTGACTCAGATACCGACTGCCGATTGTGCCCCAATGACAGTGCTGCAAGTTGTGGAGATGGGCTATAAGCTGCACGATCGAGTTGTTCGTCCGACGCGTGTGATTGTGTCGTGTGCCCCTGCAGAGTCCTGATCGGTTGAGTCTACCGTGCCGGGCGAATTCTGCAGTTCGCTAGTGTTTTGTGGTTTTTCGAAGGGGTTCACGACCCTGCCTAAGTAGTCAACTTTCACGGTCAAACCAGCAATGCCAACCTACGAATACCGCTGCCACGCCTGCGACAACAAGTGGGAAGAGTTCCAGTCGATAAAGGCTGAGCCCACAAAGAAGTGCCCAAAGTGCAAGAAAGCCAAAGCCGAACGCATTATCAGCGCTGGTGGTGGAATCATCTTCAAAGGCTCAGGGTTCTATCAGACCGACTACCGCAGCGATAATTATAAAAAAGGGGCTGACGCGGCGAAGAAGGCGAGCGAAGGTTCATCGTCAACGTCTTCCGACAAAGGGTCTTCCGATAAGGGAAGCTCCGATAAGGGAAGCTCCGATTCCGGGAAGTCTTCGAAAGGTGAGTGAGCCAGGTCTCGCATCTGGACCAGTACTGCTGCCATGGCGTAACAATAAGCCGCAGACGACTGCATTTGACGGGCGAAGATGCCGAAGCTGGCGCCGCTCGAGTGTTGACATTTGCCGGGCAAAAGCAACACTGGCTCCGGCTTTCGATGTTTGCAACAGAAACATCGATGCCTGCGGCTTGCCGTTAAACGATTAAAGGCCTGGTCAAAATCGTCAACGGCGCGCCGCGATGGTTGCGAACGACTATCTCAGCAATGACGGACCGTCCAGAGGAATGTCTTTGCCGTCGACCGCCAGGATTTGCGAATTCGTCAGTGAGTCCCCAAATCGATCAAAATCCTTGAACGACCAAACCACTTTCTTTTCGCGGTTCACTTCGATCAGTTGAGGATTCTCCGGCCCCGCGTGGCAGTTGTTGATCAGTATGTTTCCACTGGGCAAAACCTGCAACGATGTCACCCAAGCCAGTTGAATTCCCGGCAGATCATTCTGATGAATGCTCCATTCAATTTTGCCTGCGGGCGTGATTTCCAAAACGCTGTGACCATTGCCACTGCCGATGAGTGTATTTCCATTAGCCAAGCGGACGGCTGAGAAACACTGATTGCCAAACGCTTCCACTCCGTGACCACCGGCTGGCTGTCGATCAAAAAGAGGAACCGCGTATTCCCAAACCGTCTTGCCCGCTGGATCATATTCACGCACCAACCCGTCGCCTTCGTGGCAGACAAGGTAGTTGCCTGACGCCAGCTTTCGCACCAATCGGGTATCTCGATGCGCATCCGGTTTTGAAACTCGAAACGCCAGTGTATGAGTGACTTTCAGGTCCTTGTCGAGCTCAATGATCTTTCCTGGTCCGGATTCGGCAACCATCGTTTTCCCATCAGCCAGCCGCTGAAAGGCGTGGATCTCAAGTCGCTGGTCCTTATTTTCCGGACGGTCTTTGGCTTCGTATCGCCAAACAACCTTCCCGTTTGATCGATCGAGTTCAATCAACGCGGTCCACGACGACTGAAGGAGCACGGTGCCGTTTGGCAGAACGTGAAGGTCATGCAGCCCCCCGATTTTATGTTCCCAGGCCGTTTTGCCAGCTTCGTCGATAATGGCAACTCGCCCTTTCGACGAGTCAGCGGCGATAAATCGGCGAGTTGGCTCAGCAGCGTCGGCAGGAACGCTGAAGTAATGGCCCAGCGTTACCAAAAGAAACCCGGCAACCAATTCCCGATACATGAGACTCCAGTTCAAAACTTTAATCTGCATAGCGATCCTATTCCTTTCACAAAATCAACATGCCTGTGGACTCCAGTTTTGCATTATGAAGCATCTCCAGCCGCTTCGCCATGCATTGAATCTCGTTGGCATGGTGGAACAATGCAAAGAGGACGAACAATCGATAACCTATACGGCAGTAGTTTTCGTTTTCGCTGTCCGGTGGTAAAGGAACTCTATGCGACTTTTCCTTGTATCGTGCATTTTTGCAAACGTCCTGATCAGCCAAAATGCAGTTGTTGCCGCGGACTCGAAGGACGAGCAAGCGACTGCCGAAACCGTGACCATCGCGGGTGCGAGTGCCGCGATGAAGGCGGCCACGCATTTCATGACATCAAAGGTGTCAGTGCACGGTGGCTATGTTTACAACGTAACGCTTGATCTGAAAACTCGTCGCGGCGAAGGAGCGGCCTCCCCGACAGAAATCTGGGTGCAGCCGCCGGGAACGCCCACAGTGGGAATCGCATTCCTGCGAGCGTTCGAGGCGACCGGCGATACGGCTTTCCTGCAGGCCGCAACAGAATGTGCGCGGGCTCTGGTGCACGGACAACTGGAGTCCGGCTGCTGGTCGGATCGAGTCGACTTTAATCCCGCAGGGAAAAACGCTGATCGATATCGTCATGGGAAAGGCAGCAGCAAGGGTCGAAACTATTCCTCTTTGGATGATGACAAGTCGCAATCTGCTCTTCGGTTGCTTATCGAAGTTGATCGAGCCTTGAACGTTAAAGATGCTGTCATCCATGAATCTGTTCAATACGCTTTGGATTCACTCTTGAAAGCCCAGTTTGCCAATGGAGGATTTCCACAGGGTTGGGATAAGCCCGTGGAACCTGGCACAGTTGTTAAGGCGTCGTTTCCGAGTTACGACTGGCGAACAGAGGGGCGATTCAAGAACTATTGGGACTATGAAACGCTGAATGACGGCCTGGCGGGAGACGTAACAGAGACACTTCAGTTGGCCGTCAAGACTTACAACGACGAACGCTATCGAAGCTCGCTGCTCAAGTTCGGCGACTTCCTAATTCTCGCACAGTTGCCTGAACCGCAACCCGGATGGGCGCAACAATACAACCATCAAATGCAGCCGATTTGGGCTCGCAAGTTCGAGCCACCCGCAGTTTCGGGAAGTGAGTCAGAAGACGTGATTGCAACGCTGATGTTTCTCTTCGAAGAGACAGGAGAACGTCGCTTCCTGGAGCCCATCCCTGCCGCAATCGCCTGGATTAAACGATCGCTCACTGCTGATGGCTACTTGGCAAGGTTCCATGAACTGGAAACCAATACGCCGCTTTACGTGACAAAGGATGACTATCGGTTGACATACGATGATTCAAACCTGCCAACTCATTACGGCTTCAAGTCGAAAACGAAAGTGGAAAAACTGGAGAAGCGATACAAGACTTTGACAGCCGGAGAAACGCCGCTCGTCAGCAAAAGTAATCTCAAAACTTTGACTGGTGATGCTGCCCGCATCATTTCTGAGCTCGATCCCGAGGGTCGCTGGGTGACCAACAAAAATGGCGAGCCCGTGACTCAAACATCGGACGGAAAAGCCGGTGAGCTGCTGATCGAGAGCGAAGTTTTTTCCAGAAACTTGATGCGTCTCGCGGAGTATATTCGTGTGGCAAACTCCGCGGCCAAATAAGGTGTCGTCGAAATCAGCGGTTCGTGAGTTTTCGATCATGCGATCACAAATAGGCCAATGAAGCGAGGGGAAGAAGTCTGTGCGAGCGATTGTTTTCGATGACCGGCTGCATTTTATCGACTCAGCCGAGCTGCGGGCGGCAAAGTACGACGAAGTCATCGTCGACATTGTGAAAGCCGGGATCTGTGAAACTGACCTGCAACTCTGCCAGGGATACATGGGCTTTCGCGGCACTCTCGGGCATGAATTTGTGGGCATCGCGCGTTCAGGCAATTTTGCTGGACGGCGAGTCGTCGGCGAAATCAATTGTGCCTGCCGTATTTGCGAACTCTGCCGAAGCCAGCTTGGCAATCACTGTCCCAATCGCACGGTGGTTGGAATCGTCGCTCATGACGGTGCCTTTGCAGAAAGCGTTTTGATCCCGGAGGTAAATCTGCACCTGGTTCCGGATCATGTCAGTGACGACGAAGCGGTCTTTGTGGAACCGATCGCTGCCGCGTGCCGTATTCCAGAACAGATTTCATTGAAAGGCGGCGAACGAGTCACCGTGCTGGGCGATGGGAGGCTTGGAAATCTGTGCGCTCAAGTGCTCAAGCATCACGGCTGCGGTGTGCGGGTTGTCGGAAAGCATGATTTCAAACTGAAGATCCTCAATAATCTGGGGATTGCAACCGTGCGGCTAAGCGATCTCACCGTTGAACGATCCGCTGACATTGTTGTAGATTGCACGGGATCGCCAAACGGCCTTTCAACCGCGCTGCAGATTGTCCGCCCGTGCGGCACAATCGTGTTGAAGACGACAGTAGCCGCGCATCAGTCCCTGCACATGGCGCCGTTTGTGATCGATGAGATCACGCTTCTTGGCTCACGCTGCGGTCCGTTTGACAAAGCTCTGGAGCTGCTGGCATCGCGTGCCGTTTCTGTCGCGCCGTTGTTGTCAGCTCGCTACCCTCTGCATGACGCGGAAGCCGCGTTTGCTCATGCCGTGCGAAAAGACGCGTTGAAGGTTCTGTTCGATGTGCGGTAGGAAGCCGTTTTCGATATCCTTCCGTGATTCATCGCCGTGGCGTGTTTCGTTTCCTTTACCCATCACCCAATGAACGATTTATGACTTCCCCACTGCCGACCCTCAATGCCGACCAGATGCGAAGCTGGTTGCAGCAGAATATTCCAGTCAGCGATTTTCGTGACAAACGAGTCCTTCTGATTGTCCCGGACAACACTCGCACAGCACCACTACCCGTTTTGTTTCCGGCTCTCAGATCATTGCTGCGCCCAGTGACAAAGTCGTTGGATGTTCTTGTTGCATTGGGGACTCATCCACCGATGGCGAATGAGAAGATCCGATCCATGTTGGGTATCGCGGCGAACGATCCGTGTGGTGACGTCGGCTTGTTCAACCATGCCTGGGACAATCCGGAAGAACTTGCAACGATTGGCACATTGACTGAAGCTGAAACTCGCGAAATCTCTGACGGCGTGCTGTCGATGGAAGTTCCGGTTCAAATCAACAAACGAATTCTGGATTATGACATCGCGTTGGTAGTGGGCCCTGTTTTTCCTCACGAGGTGGTTGGCTTCAGCGGTGGAAACAAATACTTCTTCCCTGGGATCTCCGGACCGGAACTGCTCAACTTCTTTCACTGGCTTGGCGCGCTGATTACGAATGTTGGGATCATCGGTGTTCAGGATACGCCTGTCCGGCGAGTTGTCGATCGCGCGGCGAAGCTTATCAAGGCGGAACGTCGATGTCTGGCGTTTGTTGTTTCCGCAGATGCGACACCGTACGGAATGTTCTATGGCACTCCAGAGGAAGCATGGCGAGGAGCATCAGAACTTTCCGGCCAGGTTCATATCAAGCGACAGTCGCGGTCGTACCATCACGTGCTGTCCTGTGCTCCGGAGATGTATGATGAATTGTGGGTTGCCGGCAAGTGCATGTACAAGCTGGAGCCGGTTGTTGCCGACGGCGGAGAACTGATCATCTACGCTCCGCATATGAAGGAAATTTCAATCACGCATGGATCGAACATTGAACGCATCGGCTATCACGTTCGAGACTATTTCACGAAGCAATGGGATCTGTTTAAGAATATGCCGTGGGGCGTGCTTGCTCACTCGACTCACGTTCGCGGTACGGGAACATTCGAGAATGGGATCGAACGGCCGCGAGTTCAGGTGACGGTTGCGTCACAGATTCCGCGGGAAGTCTGCGAACGTATCAACCTCGGTTATCGCGATCCTGCGACAATCGACGTCGAATCGTTCGCGAACCGTGAGTCGGAAGGAATCCTGCTGGTTCGCAAAGCCGGCGAACATCTCTATCGTCTGAACAACGGGCTCAGCACAGCAACCTGACTTCGGTTGATCAACAGCCCTGCATTCGATCGGTAGACGTTATTGGGGTTCGATGATCTCAAACGGCAGCGCTGGAGCATCGCTGGGGATCGGAATGTCGAACTGAAAACTACCAAGACCGGGCGTCGGTTTTGTCAGAATCCATGTTTGATTCTGCGTCTGGCGGAACGTCACGGCCTGCGGAATTGCAGCGGTTGAGATTCCCTTACCATGAATGCGAGTCGTAAGCTCCATCGATCCAAACGCCGGATGCATCTGAGGCGGCGACTCGTTGTCGAGGCCTGCCTTTTCACTAAACATGCGAGCCTTCCCAGAGTACTCATCCAGCTCAACTGTAAAGTCCTTCAGGACCGACTGTCGTTTGGACGTTCGTGATTCTGGGACAACGAGCGGAACAAACTGTCCCGAACCTTTGATTGCGACGGAGGTAAATCCGTCAGTGTACTTGCCAGGAGTAAATTCGGCCGTGGCACGAAGAGTGCCAAACCCACCAAGAGCCATTTGGCCAGAACTCTGCCAAGCCGCGCCTTTGCGAATCTTTTCTTCTGACGCAGCAATCCAGAACACTCGTCCAAACCAATCGCCGATGACTTCATCCGGGCATGCATCCTGCAACAGTCCGGTTGTTGTTGTATCCATGTTGGATATGCCGGCAAAGATCGTGTCGCGATCTGATGGGTTGATCCGAGTGACCTCACCTTCAGAATCGACATGAAAGACAATTGTCGCGTCTTCCAGTATTTGAACAGCCGCTGCGGACGACTGAAGAGAACCGGACGATCCCGCCCCGGTCTCCCTGGATACACTCAAAACCCTCGCAACAATCAAGGCGTCATCGGCGTTAAGAATCTGGGCGACCGTATACTCAATCTCGACTTCATCGAGAGTGCTCGATGTCACTGGCAACTGATCGCCAATCGTGACTTCTGTCTCCTTGACGATCTTGAGATTCGAGACAAAACGATCCCTTGCTCGCAATCCCCAAAGGGTTTGCGTTTCGTCCGCACTGGCATCTGGCAGCCCATCAACCAGCAGCCAAACGGCCACCACACCACAAAGGCATTTGAAGTTTTGACGGATGGTGGTCATACAACTCAACTCCGAAACAGACCCCTGGTGGGCGGATGCCGTACGGTTCGACGACAGTTTTCGGCAAGCAGCGATTCATCAACGATTTGTGCTGCAAACCGGCACTGATTTCACATCAAAAACAAAGTTGCGATCTCGTAAAAGATAACAACTCCCAAAACATCCACCATCGCAGCAATCAACGGATTGGACATGATTGCCGGGTCCATGCCAAGTCGGCGGAGCGTTAGTGGCAGCAAAGTTCCGGCCGAGGTACCGAGAATGACCACCATAACGACGGTTGTGGCGATCGCCGCAGCTTCTGATACTGAACGCCCAAACCACAGCCAGGCAAAGCAAAAATCCAGTGAAGCCAGCGCCACACCAAGGCAGAGGCCGATGACGAATTCTCGAAAGATCAGGGCGCGATCCATCATGGAATCCGGGCCACCGGCCGTTTCCGTGGGCTGAAGCGCGAACATGCGAATGAACAGCGTTGCAGACTGCGATCCCGCATTACCACCGCTTGCCATGACAAGCGGCAGGAATAACAGAATCAGCGAAGACAGGCCACCGATGTCCAGCGGAATTGAAGCATCCGATTTCCCCGTTGTCTGGCGATAATGATCAATCACGTGGGCATTCATCAGCGCCACGATCGAAAGAAAAAGCAGCCAGACTCCACGCTTCCAGAGAATTGTCAGCAACGGAGTTTCTTCGTAAGTATCTTTCAAGGGAGCAACAGCTCCCTGCAGATAAGCGTCTTCAGTCGCTTCTTCCTGCACGACGTCAAGCGCGTCGTCATGGGTTACGATTCCAACGAGACGATCATCTTCGTCAACGATCGGCAGTGCGATAAAGTTGTATCGAGCCAGCTCCTGAGCAACCACTTCTCGCTGTTCCGTCACCTTGAATCGAACAACGTCTTTTTGCATAATGTCCGACAGCAGAGCGTCAGGCCTGGCCAGAATCAGCTCACGCAGCGAAATGAATCCGGATAGTTTGCGAGCTTCGTTCAGAATATAGACGTAGTAAATCGTTTCGCTGTTCGGGGCTTGCTGTCGCAGTTGTGCGAGAGCATCCTTAACGGTGATGTTCGCGAGGAGCGACGCATACTCCGTCGTCATAATCGACCCAGCGCTGGACTGGTCGTATGACAACAGTCGCCGAATATCGTTTCGCTCGGCTTTCGCGATCAATCGCAGGACATCTTCGCGACGTTCCTGAGGCATCCGAGTCAGCAGGTCCACTCGGTCGTCCGCCGACATCCATTCCAGCAGATTCGAAAGTCGCGCAGAGTCGAGAGTCTCAACCAGTTCTATCTGGCGCCGTAGTGAAATGTACTCAAAGATCTCGACCCGCAGGCTCAGTTCTGCCTGATCCAGGATGACCCAGATCTGTGGGTCCTCAAGTTCTTCCAGGATCTCCGCAACAGCCACGGGATGGACGACCTTACAGAACGCGGCCAACCCAACAAGATCCTGATCCTGCAGCATCTGCTGCACATCGGGGAGGATCAATGTTTGGTAGACGTCCTGCATTTGGAAAACTCAAATCGCCGAAGACGTGCAGTCAAATTCGATGCACTAAAAAAAAATCCCTGCAGGACAGTGATCCAGCAGGGATGCATCCAAGCCGATTTCCGTAACTGGATGTCGGCTGAAGCTGAATTGAGCGAATTATCGCTTTGAGAACTGGAAGCTCTTACGAGCTTTCTTGAATCCATACTTCTTACGTTCGACCATGCGGTCGTCGCGTGTCAACAGGCCAGCGTCTGCCAGCGAGTGATGCCATGCTGGATTCATGCCCTGCAGTGCACGAGCCACGCCAAGAATGATTGCCCCGGCCTGTCCTGTTGTTCCGCCGCCCTGAACTCGAACGGAAATGTCGACCTGGCCGACTTTCCCAACGACATTCAATGGAACCATCACACTCTCGCGGTCACGCTCGATGCGAAGGTATTCGTTCATTGGGCGTCCGTTGATGACAAAGCCGCCCTTTCCCTCTTTAATTCGAACGCGAGCGACTGAAGTCTTGCGACGACCAGTTCCCATTGCCACGCCAAAACGGTCGATCTTACCGCGAATCGTTGGCTGATAACTGGGATCAGTCGTTGCGGACGCAGCAGCACCGCCACCAATTGTCAGTTCTGGCAGACTTGATGACGGAACTTCCGGCTCGTTCGCCTGATCATCCGTGTTCGCAGAGGGATCCATACTCATTTGGCTCAATCACAAGGAAAAAAGTCAACAGAAACAAAAGACAGAGAGATCGATGAAGATGATTCGATCAAGCCTCTCGAACATGACGGAAACGACTATCCCTTAACCTTTGTTTCAGGGACAAGGTGTGCAGGAAATGGCTTTGGCAATTGAGACTGGTGAGGATGTTCAGTCCCAACAAATACTCGCAACTTCTTCAGCATCTGGCGGCCAAGCTTGTTCTTAGGAAGCATTCTTCGAACAGCTTCGCTGATCAACTGGTCCGGACGCTTGTCCCATGTTTCCACAGCTGTTCGCACACGTCGACCACCCGGAAAACCGGTGTATCGAGCATAGCTCTTTTTGGCCATCTTTGTCGTCAAATATGGGATGCGATTGTGCTGCATTGCGTTACCGGAGAACCGGATACGCTCGCAGTTGAGAACAATCACACAATCACCCGTATCAACATGGGCGGTATAGCCGGGCTTATGTTTGCCCATAAGGATCGTCGCAATGCGAGTCGCCAAACGCCCAACAACGTGGCCGTCAGCATCAATGACAAACCAATCGCGGTTGTCAATTTCTTCCTTTTTGGCCATCCATGTTTTGCTAATCGCCAGCATGGAACTGTCATCCTTTGGGCTGCCGAAGTGGGCAGCATCGATCAAGTGTTCAAAAACGAAAGCGTCAAGCTTTCACCACATCGCGCGGTGTGATTCAGCCTTCTCAGACGAAAACATCCACGGTTTATCGGCGTGAGGCTGAAAGAAGTCGAGCAATCTAGCGAGTTTACCACCGACAATCAATGCTCCCGCCGCCATTTCACCCGACCGATTGCCAGGAAGTGCGACAAATCCTATCCGGATTTGATCAGACGGCCAGAAAACCGCTAGTTCTCATGCAAGCAGCAGATCTTTGGTGAGGAACCAAAGGATATGTCGCGTGGGTAGTTTAGCCAAGTCTGAGAAGAGAAGGCGATCGTTTCGAATATCGCCAAAAGGATGGTGGTGACTCGGCAGCGTCGAGGGAATTAACTGTGGCAACTGAAACACTCAGTCCGATAAGTTCGATTGAAGGACCAGGGGCTGGTGTTTGTTTCTTCAGTGGCCATGGATGGCTGCTGACAGAACGACCCACAACATCGATCCCGCTTCGCTTCTAAGCGACCACAACCGCTGATTTGCAGGGACGTAATTCGGCGGAAGTCGTTCTGGAATGCGACGTAATCCTCCTCCGACCACTGAATGGAATCTCACATTGGGGGCACGGACGACATGAAGTCGCCAATCGTTAGGCTTGTTCAAGCCGCCTGTTTTGTTGTTGCAATTCCCATCTTCTTCACCGAAGCGCGGGCTCAGATCGTTCCCGGTACCGGCGTAAAGCTGAACCAGGTTGGCGACGACTTTGAAGATGAAGCGTGGAAGTGGATCCCAAACGGAGCCAAGGCCAGCCGCGAGCAGGAGGAGCACGTGCGGCGACCGACGGGAATTTCAAATACTCAGCGTTGGTTCGAAAGTCCAAAACGCGGGATGCCCGATCACATTGTGCGAGTGACCGCTCCAGCGGGCGGTCTTCCCAGCAGTAAAGGGGCTCTGAAGATTCAGACTCTGAATTCAGGAGTCCCAGGTATGAACTCGGGGAAGATGGAGCAAGACGACCTGATCATGGCGTGTTCGTCGCGAGTTGGCGCGGTCGCGGTGAACCGAAACCCGAACTGCGTGACGCGTATCTATCTTCCGCCATTTGACCAGTGGGAGAATCGATCAGGCTCACATTTCGGATACCGCATCGACTTGAAGACCACGATTACGGAAACAGAGAAGAAGTTTCTGTTTTCGAAAACAGTCAGAAAGCAGGAGGACTACTGGCCAGGCTACTTCATTGAGTTTCACAGTAGCCACGACGGTCGTTTCAAAGAAGACGAAGCGGTTCTGCTGATCCGAGGCAACAATTTGGGCCATGAAGTGAAGAGCCTGAAGTTGACTCCCGGATGGTGGACGCTGGGGATGTCAGTTGGCGGCGATGGTCGAGTTCACTTTTATGGTAAACCAGGCGTCGAAAACCTAACGGCGGCTGATCACCTTTATTCCAGTTTCCCATATGGCTATCAGGCCGAAACCTTCGCAACTCACTTCTTCAATAGCTGCAATCAAAATGATGGCACGACGTGGTCGACACCGATCATCATCGACGACCCTGCGATCTATGTTTCACACTGATGAGCAGCGTTGCTGTGTACCAAATCAACGTTGGCCAGAAGGGCCATCCACGTCAGCTCGTAAACACGCTGCGAGCTGACGAATTCATGAGGAGCTTCGTCCGTTACAATTGATTTTTGATGCGTTCGTTCCGAGGTCACTCCTCCACTTCGGACGACTCGATGTTCCGGGGTTGGCATGTTTCGACATGTCAACCCCGGTTCTCATTTGAGGGCTCGATTGGTGACGGTGTTCCACAAACGATCAGCCCACAAAACGGCGGCAACATCGAAAGGCTGATGTCAATGAGGTCTACAAAACGTCGATGAGCTCACCGACGAACAGGTCCGTAATGACATCGTCCATAGCACCGAAGAACCAGTTCGTCCCGGAGCCACCGGTGAGGACGTCGTCTTCGCCAGCATCATTAAGAACGTTGACCGCGGACTTCAGCGATGCGTTCGAAGCGCCGTCACCCGGACGCAGATTCGTGATTCGAGTGCCGTACGCGTTCGCTGAGATTTATTCGGTGCGGAGATCTGTCAGTCGAGATTGAGTTGTCACTACTGGTTAGACCATCGATCAGAATGTCATCGTCGGATCCTCCATCCAGCATATCAAGGCCTTGTCATTACCCACGAAACGTTGAATTCAGGACATCAATAATTTCATACCTTCGATTTTCCATGAAGTTTTTTGTAGCCAGTCCAGATGATTGCCAGCCGGGTTCGCCATCGTGTTTTCGCGCGAGGAATCCGCCGAGTTTGGCCAGTTAGCGGAAGAAGTCGTAGACCGTCAACTCCTGTTTTGCGAGTTTTGGTTTCATCATCAGCAACGCCTTGAGCCATCAACCGGGAACCAGGTGTTTGGCCTTCGATTCTGGTTCGTGGCGAGAAATGGTTTTCAGTGACAACAGGTGGACACCCGCGACGCTGATCAGGCCGATCAGTGGTTCGAGCCGAGCAGCCGTCCGCAGCGAGTGACGTTCGATCGAGCAGCCGGATTTCATCACCTTGTGATATTCTTCAATCGGCCACCTCGATTCGTAGTATTCGATGACCGTCCAGACCGCGTTGATGGTGTTGACCGTGAGCAGCATCGACAGGCTCCGGAATCATGGTTGTGGAAGTCTCGTCGAGTCATCCATGGCGATGGTTCGACATTCACTATGGCCGACACTGTTGCGAACCAGAAAGAGTATCCTCAGCAGAGTAGTCAGAAGCCTGGCTGTGGATTTCCCATCATGCGTGTACTGGTTATGAAACGTGCATTGACAAAGCGAGATTTGTCCGGTACTCATCTCTGAGGAGTCGGCTTTCCCGGTAAATTACAGTGAGTGTTGTCGACACGTTGCTGATCACTGACGAACCGAGACTACCTACTGCGGGTCGAGAGACTCAGACAGCGCGTCATTGAAGTAACGCATTGTTGATGTTCTGCTGCTCGTTCATAGGTATTGACACTAATTCAGACGCGGACGCAGTATTCTCTCCAAACGGGTTTACGTACCACCGAAGACACTGTCACTCCAGTGACCAAGTAACCCAAACCAGAATGTCATCCGCTGTGAAATAGAGAGTACTGCCAACAACGAGAAAATCTCGTGGCGACGAACCTGCTGATCCAGCCGCAATGTGGCTCAGGACTTTGGTCCCAGCGTCGGTGCCATCACTTCTCCATAGTTCACGTCCCGCGTCCGTCGTTTCACCGGAAAATTATCAAACGCCGCCCATGACGACACTCTCGCCGATTTCACGGGTGACATTGTCCACTGTGTTGAGATCAGCCACCAACTGAAAATCGGCAGTGAGAAGCTGACGCGTTTCAAGTGCTTCGGTTGAAAGCGGTTGGCGATTTCGGCGGCGTTTGTTGCCAAAAGGTTGACGATGAATTTGTTAAGGGGCGCGTGATGAAACATGTTTTAGCCTCGGACATCCGTGATTAACTCTCAAACAGGCGACGCTCTGGTGGCACAGTTTTGTCTCATCGAAGACCGGTTCTCGGCTCGGCCAAGAAACCTGGAAGTTTACTCAAGCCGCTGTTTTGGGCCGAAAACTGAGTTTCGCCAGATGGTCGATGCGTCCATCGAAGGACGATTGCGTACTCCAGATCGATTTCTGCGACCCGTTGCGACTCAGTTGGTTAGGCGACTATCTTTCGGGGCTGCCTAAAACGCGGATCACGCTCAGTAACAGCTGTTGACAGTTGCGGCATGCGACATGGAATTCAATCGGATTCGGCTTGCTGCGTGGGTTGACCAAATCTTCGGCAGTCGCCAAATTGGTTCCGGCAGTGTTCGTGAGTTCCCCGGTTCGCTGCACCGCTGAATTTCCCACCCTGCGATTCGCTCTCAGACGGCCCTTCGCAAAGAACTGACTGAGGTTTTCGATGCAAAGCACGATTTTCAAAACTGTGCTGGCTGTTGCCGCCAGTTTACTCAATGGTTTCACCGCAGTCGCAATTGCCGAGGACGTTGCGAACGCCCCATTGCCGCTTCCTGACGTCGTTGAGTTCAATCGAGACGTTCGTCCGATTCTTTCCGACAATTGTTTTTTCTGCCACGGCCCCGACAAGAACAAGCGAGAAGCCGGCCTGCGACTTGATACGGAAACGGGGCTGCATCCCGGTGGTGAACACATCGGAGTGATCGCTCCTGGTCATCCAGATCATAGTGAACTCATCCGTCGTATCACTTCATCGGACGAGGACAAAAAGATGCCGCCGACGAAGTCTGGCAAGTCGCTCACCGATCGAGATGTTCAATTGTTGAAAAAATGGATCGAGCAGGGAGGCAAGTTCGAAGGCCATTGGGCGTTTCTTCCTGTAAAGAAGTCGACGATCGATTCGTCGCCGAGTTCGGACCCGAACGATCGCAACGCCGCAAGCTGGGGAATAGACCACTTCGTTCAGCAGGTCCTGAAGGAGCATCAGTTGCAGCCATCCACGGAAGCCGATCGAATCACATTACTTCGACGACTTAGCTTCGACCTGATTGGGCTGCCACCCACGGAAAAGGAAGTCGCTGACTTCCTGGCCGACACGACACCGCAGGCCTACGAAAAAGTTGTCGATCGATTGCTGGCGTCGCCACACTACGGCGAGCGGCTTGCAATTTGGTGGCTGGACCTTGTGCGATACGCTGATACTGTGGGATACCACGGCGACCAGCAGATCAGTGTATCGCCGTTTCGACAGTACGTGATTGAGTCCTTCAACGCGAACAAGCCTTTCGATGAGTTTACTGTTGAGCAGCTCGCCGGAGACCTTCTTCCCGAACCCACACGCGAGCAGCAAATCGCTTCTGGCTATAACCGACTCGGCATGATGAGCGCGGAAGGTGGAGTTCAGGATAAGGAATACCTCGCAAAGTACATTTCTGAACGAGTTCGCAACGCAACCGGAACGTGGCTGGGAATCACATTGGGCTGTGCCGAATGTCATGACCATAAGTTTGACCCGCTGACGACTCGCGACTTCTATCGTTTCGAAGCGTTCTTCGCGGACATCAAGGAACGCGGTCTCTATTCCGGGGGCAGTGTCGATGGCACATGGGGGCCTTTTGTCAAAGTCCCAACAGTCCAGCAGGCGGCAGATCTTGAATCCCTGGATCAGCAGATTGTCGCAAGTCGCAAAGTCCTCGAAGCGAGTACCCCTGAGCTTGTGAGTGCGCAGGTTGATTGGGAAAAGACTCAACGAATCTGGACGCCGCTGAACCCGGATTCGAAGATCTCCGTCGAAGGCGCCAAACTGGCGACTCGGGCGGATGGAGCGATTCTTGTCAGCGAAAAAAATCCGGCAACAGATACCTATGAGCTGACTTTCAAAAACGTTCCGTCCGGAGTGACCGCCATCCGACTGGATGTGCTTCCCGACGATTCGCTTCCCAACAAGGGCCCCGGCCGCGCCGGGAATGGCAACTTTGTTTTGTCGGAGCTGATCGTGAAGGTGAAACAGGCTGCGGCCGAAGGACAACAGGAATCAGAAGCGACCGCCGTTCCGTTGCAGAACGCTACGGCAACTTACGAACAGATCGGTGCTGCGACGGCCAATCCTTACAAGAAGTGGGCGGTGGAGGCGGCCATCGACGGCGATGCCAAGGGCAAAACATGGGGCTGGGCTATCATGGAGCAAGCTGGCCAGCCCAACTTTGCCGTCTTCGAGACCGCAGCAGATCTGACCCTGCCGGAAGGTGCGACTCTGCAGATCACGCTGGCCCAGAATCTCGACAACCCTGGCCACAACATCGGCTGCTTTCGGCTTTCTGTCGCCGAGTCGCCTCGGCCTTTCAAGGCGACCGACGCTCCGCCCACGAGTCTGGCCGCAGTGCTGACGACCCCGGTTGAGCAACGCACGGAAGCACAGGCCACAGAACTGGCGGCTTACTATCGGACTATCGCTCCGTTGCTGCAGCCGACTCGCGACCTGTCGGCAGAACTGGAAAAGAAACGTTCTGAACTGGATGCGTCCATCACTTCAACGCTTGTTGCGGAAGCAGTCGCGCCTCGAATGGTGCGAGTGCTTCCGCGAGGAAACTGGATGGATGAGAGCGGCGAAGAAGTGACTCCCGCGTTTCCGGAAATTCTTGCATCAGCGGGCACCTCCAATCGTCGGCTGAATCGTTTGGATCTGGCCCAGTGGATCGTTGGAGCGGACAACCCGTTGACTCCGCGAGTGATCGTGAATCGACTCTGGAAGATGTATTTCGGCGCGGGCATCTCACGGAAGCTGGATGATCTTGGAGCTCAGGGAGAATGGCCCAGCCATCCGCTGCTGCTGGATTTTCTGGCTGATGATTTTCGCAGTCACGGCTGGGATCTGAAGCGTACCGTGAAGGCGATGGTGATGAGTCGCACGTATCGCCAGTCGTCGCTCGCTGATCACAAACTCCGCGAAACGGATCCGTACAATCGCTGGGTCTCAAGGCAGGGACGCTTCCGGCTGGATGCTGAACTCGTTCGAGACAACGCGCTCGCCGTGAGTGGTTTGCTGGTCGATTCCGTCGGCGGCAAGAGCGTGTTTCCGTACCAGCCGGCTGGCTATTGGGCGTACCTGAACTTCCCGTCTCGGGAATGGCAGAACGATTCGGGAGAGAAGCTGTATCGGCGAGGACTCTACACTCATTGGCAGCGGCAATATCTGCATCCCAGTCTGCTGGCGTTCGATGCTCCAACGCGAGAAGAATGCACGGCTGATCGAGCTCGTTCAAACACCCCGCTGCAGTCATTGGTCCTGCTGAATGATCCAAGTTATGTCGAAGCGGCTCGCGCTTTCGCGGAACTCATTCTACGCAACGGCGGCCGTACGACCGCCGAGCGACTTGACTTTGCATTCCGGCGAGCGGTCTCAAGATCGGCGACGGATGAAGAAGTTGTCGTCCTTGACCAGTTGCTCAAGAAGCACCTGTCAGAATACGAATCGAATCCAGCTGCTGCCGTCGAAGTGCTGACTGTCGGAGCGAAACCCGCTGCCGACGATCTGGCGAAACCAGAGTACGCCGCATGGACCAGTGTCGCGAGAACGCTCCTAAATCTGCACGAGGTCATCACTAGAAATTAGCAGTCTGGATTTTCTGAATTGGAAAGCGACGCGCCATTCCCGAAGGTTTGCGACGCTGACACTCGCGTCGGTTGGTCCGGGCTGCGAAAAGTTGAACAGCGAAAGTCTGACAAGATGAATGCTGTTAATGTCCTACGCCTTCAGCTTGCCAGCGTCTTTCAGCAACTGTCGAATGACGTCGTTGCTGGAGTATTTGAAGCGGAAGCCAACTTCGTTGATCAGTCGATCGGGAGAAACAACCCAAGGATAGCGAATGAAGTGCCATAACGACGCAGGGAAAAGAAAAATCGGCAGCCTCAGCGCCCACCAGCAGGCGGTCAGTGCTCGGCAGGCAGCGAATGGAACGGGCAACGCCAACCGACCGCTCATTTTCGCAAGATCCCTCATCGTCACATAATCGGCCGGAGCAAGGTTGAACGGACCACGCGCGGCGGCCGTCAGAATTGAAACGGTCGCGTTGGCGACGTCGTCCAGGTGCACAAACTGCATTTCCGGATTGGACCCGCCGGGCAAAGTCAGCACGGGAGGCACTGTGAAGAGCGGAATCATGAAGTTGGTTAGTCCCGGCCCATAAATGATGCACGGCCGAGTCCAGCTCACGGCAATCTCAGGATGCGCGTTCGCAAAGTCCTGCAGCAGCGTCTCCACCTGAAATTTGTCATCGGCATAGCGGTATTCCGATCGAGTCCGCAGCGGATGCTTCTCCGTCAGCGGAATTGGATTGTCCGGCCACGCTCCATACGCGGTCGCGCTGGACGAAACAAGCAACCGAGCGGCTTTGGCCTCGGCGGCAGCCGCAAGCAAGCTCTTGCTGCCTTCGACGTTGATCCGATGCATGCGATCTTCGTCTCGCATGGGATTCACAACAAACGCGAAGTGCAGAATCGTATCCGGCTGAAACTTAAGCACATGATCTCTGAGCTTCGGACTTGTGATATCACACTGCTCGAACTGATTTGGCGGGTCCGACTTTGGTGCGACGACGTCCAGGCCTAGGATTTCCGCAGAGGGCCACGTCTGGCGTATGACGCCGATGACCGCGCGACCGTAAAAACCAGAACTGCCAGTGATGAGAATTCGTTGAGGAATCATGAAAGTAGGAACGCCCGCACGGTCAGCATTGTTGTTGAAAACCCAGAAGATGGGTCACCAGCATACCGTTGACCCGTTGCTGAAGGTGATCGATTTTGAACGTTCGATCGGGCAATTCCTCAAATGTCGTCCCAACGGGCGGCAGTCGACGGCTCACATGCTGCCGATGCCGAGTGGTTTGTTCGACGAAAGATCGCTTGCTGCCACTTCTACTGTTCCTTTGATTTCTGGTTGCCAAACGACGCCTGTCGGACGTTACTGTTGCTCGGTCCAACAGACGACTCTTCTTCGGTGTAGGCTGCCACAACGGCGGCTCCCTCAGAGGCATCGGCAACGACGCGGTCTCCGGGAACATGTCCGGTGACATCGGAATCCAGCTTCCAAAGCGCGCCAGATGCCGCGTCGATGACAATGCCGGGAACTCCGCCGATCACGATGTTGCCAGCGGTCCACCAATTGATATGAGTATCAACATTGTACTGTTGGGGTCCGTCCTGTCCGGCATAGACAACTCGGTACTTCGCAGGACGAAACGGCGCGGCGCTGGATTTCAATGTCACCTGTGCCGGAGTGACTCCCGAGTGGACAACACGATTCTTGTTGTCGATCACTGTGAAGTACGTCGCACCGCCACTGTTGTTCATGGTCACCTGCTGCTGGCGACCGCTGATGATTGTGGCGCAGCCAGACAACCAGAGAAGGTAACCCATCATCAACAACAGAACTGTAGGTTGGCTCGGGCTCATCCTGATTTCTCCGCAGCATCCTGCTTTGGTGGTGGCGTCGATTCGCAGATTGAACAAAACCTGCGTCCAATGAAGCCAACTACGGTTGCGAACAACCCACGAGTTCAAGGGGTCCGCGAGACTTGGAACAGTGTGTTAGAGGACACGACGAGTCTCTGCAACAGCATTTTCCACGAAACGCCGAGCCTGTTTTTTGGGAAATGAATCCGTGAGTGCGATTCGGCAGAAATGGCCAAACCGAGGGTCTTGCATGTAGGGTCATGTGGTCAATCACAGATTGCCCGATGCTGTTCGAAATCGTCGCGACCGTAGGCTACAAAGTCGACGCAAATTGGCTCGCAAACGCTATTCATGAGATGAAACGGCAGTCAGTCGAAGGTTTATGGGCTCTCACAAACCCCGGGCAAGCCATCAATGCTTCTGCTGTTTTTTTCACGAATGTATTTCTCAAGTCCATCATCGCCCTTGCGATTCGCCCATTCGATCAGTGTGTCGCGTTCTGAAACAAAGTCCATTCGAGGAACGCCATAGCCGCAGGAATCACTGATGCGAATCAGCGACACTCGGATGACTGAACGCACGCCGGGGGATTCAGGAAACGCGTGTCGAAGGCTTTCGAACTCAGGATGTCCGGGAAGCACCGCCTCACCCTTGCCGTGGAGTCGAACAATTTTGGGGCCACCGTCGAAAGCGCAGAACATGATGATGATTCGTTCATTTTCCTTCAGGTGCGCAATGGTTTCAACACCGCTGCCGACAAAATCCAGGTAGGCCACTGTGCGGGAATCAAGGACTCGAAACGAATCCATTCCTTTGGGCGAACAGTTGACGAAACCGTCGGATGCATTGGGAGCAGTGGCGACAAAGAACACATGCTGTCGCAAAAGCCAATTGCAAAGGTCCGCGCTGATCTGCTCAAAGACTTTCCCCATGACACATTCCTGAACGGCTTGTCGAGTTGGGCCCCGACGTTTTCGATCACTGGCAAAGAAAATTGCCGGAAGCCCAACCTAATGCTGACCCTGAAAGTACACCTCTTCATACGGCTGAACAACAACGAATCCGTTGCCTTTGAAATGCATCTGGATCGACTCGCCACTGCCGCGACCAAAGAATGTCTTCAGGGAAATGTCTTTCTTGAACTCGGGCACCAGATTGCCTGACCATGCGATTGTGGCGTTAGGATCAGTCGTCACGGGCTGATCAGGAAGGACTCGCAGTGTCATTGGCTGAAAGTGAGAGGTGATCGCGATCATTCCCGTGCCCTGCAACTTCACGTTGAACAAGCCACCAGCCAGCATCCCGGTGATGCTTTTCATCATCTTGATGTCATACTCAATTGTCTCTTCCAGCGCGAGCAAATCGTTGCCGTTCACAAAGATGGCTTCGTTCTGCAGATGCAGAATGCTGATCCGTTTGCCGGAATCGGCGAGGTACAGTCGACCGCGTCCCTGGGCTTTTGTGAGCTTTGTGCCTTCGCCGCTGACCGCTTTTTTCAGGAACTTTCCGATACCCTTCTCAAGGATGCCTTCGCGAACAAACTTGATGTGGCCCACATAGGCAATCATTGAGCCCATCTTCGTCCAGACCATCCCGTCCAGATTCACTTCCAGCATGTAGGGGCTTTCGAGCTCAAAGAATCCATGCCCCTGATCCTGCTGAGACGTCTCCTGAACGAATTCCTTTAATGAATATCGCTGATCGCCGGGCTGGCTTGTTTGACTGGGTTTGGAAGGAGAGAAGTTCGGCGTCGAACCGAACACGGACAGCGACTTCGCCGGCGGTTGCGGCGGAGCATCATCGTATTCTTCGTCATCGTATTCCTCTTCCTCCGGTGCCAGGGATGGAACCTTAATCTGTGCGCTACATCCGGGACACGCCACGATTTTCCCAGCAAGCTTGTCCGGCGCTTTCAGCCTTTTTCCGCACTGACAGCGAACTTCGATGGGCATCTCAAACACTCCGGAAAAATGGTATTAGGGCGCGAGCGATGACGGGTGCCTTCCAAACGTGTTAGACGTATGGAGTCTTCAGTTTGAATTCCGGATGAACCTGCATCCAGACGGCAATTCGTTCTGTCCGAGACAACGCCACTGGAATGAAGTCCAGTGCCTGCTGAAGTCGATCGTTCGGCTCCGCGCAACTGAATCGCAGGAAGCCGCCACCTGCCTCGCCGAAGCATTCACCGCCAAGGCAGGCCACGCCGAAATTGTCGTCGGCCGCTTCAAGGAAATAAAGTGCCAGTCCGTGGCTGGTGATTCCCAGGCGATTACAAACAGGCTTTACACTTGGAAACACGTAAAATGTCGCAGTTGGATCGAGAGACGAAAACCCCTCGATTCCGTTGAGCCCGTTGGTCAGTAAAACGACTTTTTCACGGAACTTCAACATGGTTTGGTCGCGTTCGATGGAGTCCTTGTCGAGCGCGGCTCGACCTGCCAGCTGCACAATTGGCGGAGTGCACGACAGCGTGGTATTGATCATCTTGCCAATCGCTTCGATGATCTCACGTGATGAAGCGCAGAAGCCCAGTCGCCAGCCGCTCATTGAATACGACTTGCTGAATGTATACGCCGCGACGCATTGATCGAGCATTCCCGGTTGAGCCAGCAGCGAATGATGCTTGCCCTTCCAGATCATGTGGCAGTACGGCTCGTCGCTAAACACCGCCACGTTGCGACCTCTAACAAGGTCGGAAATATCTCGCAGATCCTGTTCGGTGGTGATGCCTCCGGTTGGATTGTGCGGCGAGTTCAAAAAGATACCGCGGGGCGACGGATCGGTGTTTAAAAAGTCCTCAATGTCGGAAACCTGCGGACGGAATTCCGTTTCCTGCGTCAACGGCTTCAGCACCGCACGAGCACCTCGCCGCTGAATGTTTGGCAGGTAGGTCGGAAAATGTGGACTGAAGACGAGGCAACCGTCGCCTGGATTGAGAAATGCCTCGCAAAAGAACTGTTCAAAGACCTTTGCACCTGGGCCGACGGCAATGTTCTCGGCCGCCACCGGAATGGCAAACTCTCGCTTCAGGAATTGAGCTGCTGAGTCGCGAAACTCAGGAATTCCTGGCGAAGGGCAGTAATGTGACTGATTGTCATTGATCGCCTGAAGGCCCGACTGGATTGCAGAGGCGGTGCTGTTGAAGGGGCTATCACCGATTTCAAGTTCGACAACATCCTTGCCTGCGGCTTTGAGCTTTTTCGCCACGGCCAGTACAGTGAAGGCTGTTTCAACGTTCAGGGAACGGGCAAATTCGCTCAACTGGGGAGACATAAGGGGGGAATCCGAGGGAGAATCAGGAGGATGGCGGTTCGAAAGCACTGTCAACCAGCACTCGTCAAGTCGATGCATGAGCATTAGGGCAAATGTAGCGAACGGAATCAATTGAATCGGCTTGCTTTCTGACGATACCCTGTTGAACTCTGAGGCAGGAACGGTCTGATTCTCCAGCCCGCAGACTTGATTTCCCAAACAACTCGGGCAAAGTGGCGTAGTACCGGGGAAACTGTGCCCGGGAAAAAACGGCGTGCGGGAAAAAGAACATGTCACACGTGGGCCATTTTAAGACCCATTTAAACTGGCACCCATTTCTACTCGAAAACTTAATCTTCAGAAAATTCAGCCCGTAGGCCGGGTGCTTTCTGACAGGCGATATCAATGATCGAAACGCGCAATCTGACGAAGCGATACGGAAACTTGATCGCGGCAAACGACATCAATCTGAAGCTGGAAGAAGGAGATGTCTTTGGTTTTATCGGTCCTAACGGCTCGGGGAAAACCACAACGATGCGCATGATCGCGACTCTGCTGAACCCGGATCACGGTGAAGCTTACGTTTGCGGAAAATCGATCTACACGGATCAGGAGGAAATTCGTCGGCTGGTTGGTTTCATGCCAGACTTTTTTGGCGTTTATGATGACATGACGGTCGTCGAGTATCTCGAATTCTTTGCGGCCGCTTATCGCATCAACGGTCCCAACCGTCGCAAAGTCTGTGAAGAGAAGCTCGAACTGGTGGACATGTCGTTTAAACGCGATGCAATGGTTAACGAGCTGTCCCGCGGGCAAACGCAACGAATCGGCCTTGCTCGCACGCTGCTGCATGACCCGCAGGTGCTGCTACTGGACGAGCCGGCGAGCGGACTTGACCCGCGAGCTCGTATCGAGATTCGCAATCTGCTGAAACGGCTTGGCGAGATGAAGAAGACTGTTATCGTTAGCAGTCACATTCTTCCCGAACTGGCCGACGTTTGTACGCGAGTCGGCATGATCGAAAAAGGACATATGATCATTGACGGCAACGTCGCCGAAGTGATGCGAAAAGCCCGCCAGCGAATCATGCTGAACATTCGAGTCAAGGACCGGACCGAAGCCGCCGCTAAACTGATGGAACAGCTTGACGATGTCGAGTTGGTGAACGTTACGAAGGATCAATTGCTTGAAGTCACTTTGAAGCCAACGATCGAAGACTATAGCTCGCTTCCAACGTCGCTCGTTGAAGCCGGATTTGCAATGACGCTGTTCCGGGAAGAAGAAGTCAACCTGGAAACCGCGTTCCTGCAACTGACGAAGGGACTGGTGCAGTAACGTTCGGCAGGCGTAAGTCGGGTGGTAGATGTCAGACCCGCGATTCTTCGGCAGGCCAGCGACAGGCGCAGAATCGGGGGATTGACATGCCTCGCTGGCCGAAAACCGGCTTTAGTTTTGACCACTCACGAAATAAATCGACCAGCCCCTCAGGCTCCAGTCAAATCTCCCAATCCGCTGGACCGTTGCATTCGTCAGAATAGGTACTCGGCGGCAAAAAGGCTAAAGTCTGAGGACAGCCATTGCGGAGCCTGATTCCTCACTTCTACGATGACGATAAATGCCGTAACGGGCACCCGTGTACCGTCGTGCGCTCGGTTCAGTGTCAGTTAAACAGCAGTCCCAGAGACGTTGATCATGACTAAAAAACAAGTAATGCTGGTGTCAATCGTCGCAGCGATCCCGGGTGCTTGCCTGCTTTATTTTCTGGTGATCGGACTGCTGCAGGGCATGCTGGGCGACAAGGCGACCGTGTCGATGGTGTTGTGGGGCGTTTGGTTTATCGCGCTAGTCGGCAGCATCGTCGCGACCGCATTTCCGTTCGCCATCATGCTATTCCCTGGATTGTTCCCGGAAGCCGCCGCGGCTGGTGCGGTGGCTGGATCCTCCGCTTCGGGCGCTGCGGCTCCTCCGTCTCGCAAGTCATCCAAGTCCAAGGATGAGGATGACGATGCAGAAGATGACGAGGAAGAATTCGAAGAGTCCGAGGATGAAGAAGCGGCCGATGAAGGCGAACAGTTGTTTGACAATGACGCCCTTGACGACGACTTCGATGATGAATTTGAAGATGACGATGATGATAAATAGGCTGGAATTCGATTTGGCATCGCTCAGTCGCGATCGTTCTTTGACTCAATGACGCTCTCCAACGACGGATACGATGCGCCGGTTTACTGGGATCTTGCGTTCAGTGATGAGACACTCATTGAAGCCGACTTCATCCAGGATGCGGCAGCAAAGTATTTGTGCGGCAATCAGCCAACAGTGCTTGATGTCGGCTGCGGTGGAGGTCGCCAAGTGGTTGAATTGGCACGACGAGGCCTCGCTGTAACCGCGTTTGACCTGAACGACAACTGCGTCAAATGGGCGAAGAAGCAGCTTCTTCGCCGAAAACTTACAGCAGAAGTTTTCGCTGCCGACATGGCGACCTTTGAGCTCCGGCGACCGATCGATCTGGCACATTGCCTGGTGAATACATTCCGGCATCTCACCTCAGAAGAGACCGCTCGCAGCCATCTGCAATGCGTTTCGAATAGCCTGCGGACCGGGGGCATCTACCTGTTTGGATTCCATCTGCTGCCGCCCGACGCAGAAGAGTACGATTGCGAACGATGGTCAATTGTCAAAGGAAAGACTCGTGTCACGACTACGATCCGTGTGATCGATTTCTCTCGACGCAAGCGAATTGAGACAGTGCGATTCAGTTTGAAAGTCACAAAACCGGACAGCGTAATTCGATTCTCTGCCGACCACCAGTTGCGAATCTATCGAGCTGATCAGTTTCGAACGCTGCTGAAGTCGGTTCCGTCTTTGAAGCTGCTGGATGTGTTCGACTTCTGCTATGAGATCGACACCCCGCTGCCGCTCAACGATGAACTTGGCGATGCCGTGTTTGTGCTGCAGAAGCAGTGAGGCTATGTCTTGAATTGAAGCCGACAAACGTCAGTTGAGTGCCACAGAGCGACGCAACTCCACGCGGCCCAGTGAATCCGCGAGGTGTAGCTCAAACGGCGAGTAATCACGCCATGTTTGACGCCGTGTACGTTCGGATCGCTTTGTCAGCTCAATTCGTGCTCAACCTGGCATCCGAATTCAGCAGCGGCATATCGTTGGGATCCTCGGTACCAGATTCAGCCGGTGCTTCGGTTTTCATACGGTGAGCGAGCACCTGATCGCGATAGTCTCGCAGTGGATTGATCAGAGCGGCCGTAATAAATCGGCGTCGACGCAGGAACTCAGTGGAATCCACATGCACGGCCGCCGCGCTGGTTTCCATCATTTGCATCGCCAGATTGGTGACTCGTACAGACTGATCGACATCATTTTGAACTCGCAATGCAGACCGAGGTTCCCATGCGGTGCGAGCTTCCCATCTTTCCGTGAGTTTCTGGATCAGTGAATTCAGCAGATCGTAGCGTTCGGCGTTATTCGGTACCAGATCTGGCTGATTAACCAGCTGCTCAATCGCTGAAATCACAGGTCGCACGGAAGCATCCGACGGAGAAGTGAAGAAGACGACGTGAAGTCGATGCCGAAACTCTTCAATGGGAGACGGATGCTTTGAAAGCTCATGCAAACGGATGATTTCGTAGTGGGCGAAGTGGCTCAACAACGGTTCCATCGTTTGAGTAAACCGATCCATCGCGGCAAGCTGCTGCGTCGGCAAGGACTCGCTTTTGGCCAGCGACATCAGCGCATCTCCGAGAGTCTGAAAGTAATCGCTCCTCAGAATGTCGAGGGGATTTGCGGCCCTGACGACGTTTCCTTTTTCGATCTTCTCGATCGGCGGACGAGGATTCTGTTGCAGCTCCATGCGCAGGGATTTGCGATATGTCCATGGCTGGTCCGGCATTCCCGCCAGAATCTCCAGTTGCTGATTCAGCGCGCTGAGTCGCCGTTTGACTTCCGCATGGTCTTCACCCATCGGCACGGCCGCCAGCAACTGCAATTGATGCGGACTCAGCGCCGCCTGAGATTCGGCCCACTTGTTCGCCCGACGAGCTGTCTCAACCGGCATTCGAACGGCAAAGCCGCCGTTGCTGATGGATATTGCAGCAGGTCGCTTGTTATGACTAAAGATTCCAATCGGATCATTGGCGTCGAGCAGCGGCAGGATGGCCACCTGAGACCAATCCCAACCGGCCGACGCGATTTCTCTCCGCACATGATCACGCTGAAGTCTCGACAGAATCTCAGGATCCACAAGGCCCTTTTCACCCTCAGTTGCAAACAGCAGAATCTCACCGGGGACAGTCTGAATGGCTCCGACATGTGCGAAGACGGACATCATAGTCGACATAGCCTGTCGAATCGGCTCGGGACCAAGTTCCTGCTGTCGGAATCTCTGGCAGAAAACTCCGTTCGATGTCATTCGAGACCGCGCCGCCCGATAAAACTCATTTGTATACTGAAACGCGGCCGACGTTGCTGTTGCTGATTCCGACGTCGCCACCACAACATCGAACGCCTTCAGGCGGCGATCTCGCATCGCCACCATTTGAGGCGAATGCTGGATGGTAATTCGTGAGTCCTTATCAGCCGGCGTGTTCTGGCGCGCCCAGGTGAACGCCCGCGCCAGTTCTGTGAGTCGCTCATCAGAACGGATTGCGACGATTTCCTGTACGGGAAAGTGACTGCAACTTCGCAGACAGACACCTGTGTCATCGCCGAGCAGCAGAACTCGCGAGGGATGTGGATGGCTCACCAGAGCCATGATCGCAGGCAGAATTTCTTCCGCGGGCTGTGGCGACAAGTTCGTATCCGTGCTGATTCGGCCGAGCGAAACACCGTTGCGCTGGAACTCGACGACGTTTCCGGCTCGCTGCCAGACCGAAATTTCTCCTGACAATCCTGAGCTCGTGACCACCAATCGATTCGCGTCCGACTGAGCAATTAAGTCTCGCGCAACACCGCGTTCGATCGCAGCGACGGTGCGAGGCGAAAACAGGAGCGACGATGTTCGAGCAGTATCCATGGTGCCAAGAAACGCAATCACCGGCAGCGCCATCATCGCTAGTGGAACAGCCGCTCTCTTCATCATTGCGCCACGAGTTTGCTTTTCAACAAGACTCGACAGGCCGCCTTTTTGATTGAATCGATCCTGAATGAAGCCGACAGCGAGAAAGGCGGCCGCGGCATGGACAGCAATGCCCGTTGCCAACACGAGCGATAGAGAAAAGCCGCGTGAAATCAGCACGAGGCCGATAAAGTACCCTGTTGTGAATGCCAGAAAGGCCTTACTCAGGCGCATTGACGGGCGGGTCGAAGCTGATGCGACCACTGCCGGAAACAGTGCGGCAATCGCCAACAACGCGCATTGGAGGGAACGAAGTAGAATGACAGAAAACGCTGAGCTGCTCTGTGTGGAAATCGACAGATTCCACTCGGCCAGAGAACCGAACGTCACGGGCAATAACGCGATCGTCAGCAACGCAAATGCACTCATGCCACTGTCTGTAAGCAAGCCAACAACGCGTTGCGTCGATAGCAGCATTAAGACCATTGCCGCCATGAAGGACGAAACGATCACGACCGGAACTCCGCCCGGCATCAGTCGTGAGACCACTTCGATGATACTGACAATAAGGATTCCGGCGGCAGTCATGTGCAATGGAATGGCCACACGTCCAATTGCGGATGCTGTAACTCCTGCTGTGATCGATGCCGACGCTGAGTGTTCACGATTCGCGGAACGATTCGATCCGACTTGCATGATTGGCAGCGCGGACTGAGTCGCCATGATCTCGGGCTTCGTCGAAGCAAACACTCGACAGACAATCACAATGACCACCATCAGCGTGATAGTCAACGCTAACGGAAACGAAATCCAACTGTGGATCAGCAGTGCCAGGACACCAGTCGCCCCCGCAAGCAGCGATCGAATGCCGGACGTCTCAAGTTGCGGATTCATGGCCTGGAAGAAAAATCCGGCCGTCGCGGTGACGGCTGCCACGATTAAAGCGGGAAACAGCATCGTCAACATAGACGCGAGGGATCCGCCGAGCCCGACGGTTTCGCACCCGGCCAGCAGCGTAGCATTCATCAACATTGGCATCAGCCAGCAAAGCGAAACCAGCAAGGCCGTCGCTAACATTGCCTGCAGCGAGAAGCGATTCTTTGAGTCGCCTGGCAAGACGAACTGATCGCCGATCCAATCCGCAACGATGCCGCCAACTGTAAATCCAATCGCCAGCGCCGCAAGCGAAACGGGCGATGTGCCGCACAGGTTTAGCCAGCAGATCAGCACCTCAGTCACGGATGCACCGACAACCGCGGCGGCGGACAGCCATGTCAGGGTCGACCCATTGAGAGACAAACCGCTGATTCTTAGTGTTCGATTGATCATGGCATCCTTGCCTTTGTTGAAAGCGACGGCGTTCGCAGCGAGCGACCCGTTGCTGTTGAATTCTGCACGGTCCAAAGCAACAGTTCGAAACCAAACGAACGCAACCCGAAGTGACAGTAAGGATTAAGTAAAATGCTGTCCCGGCCGGACCGGATCCTTCGGGTTTCTGTCAATTGCGACCGCGTGAGGTATAACATGCAGTTTTTACCGGAGAATCAACAATTACCTCAAGACCGAAGGGCAGCCGATCCAAATGCACACATCGCTGGAGTGCTCGCTGACCGGAGAAATCCATGATCACGGTAAACTGCAGGGTTTAAGTCGAGCAGGAAGGCCGCTGTTGGCGAGGTACGACTTGAATTCTTTGAAGGGGCTCTTCACGCCTGAGAAGATTCGAGCTCGCTCGGAACGCTCGATGTGGCGATTCCACGAGGTCCTGCCAATCAACTCACTGGACGAGGCGGTAACACTTGGCGAAGGACTGACGCCGTTGCTGACCTGTCATCGGCGTGGCCGGTTCGACGGTTTCGCCGATCTTTTGGTGAAGGATGAGGGTTTCAATCCGACGCAGAGCTTCAAGGCTCGCGGAATGTCGGCCGCCATCACTCGCGCGGCGGCACTTGGCGTCACCACGGTTGCACTTCCATCCGCTGGAAACGCAGCCGGCGCCGCTACGGCCTATGCGGCTCGCGCAGGGATGAAATGTGTGATCTTTGTTCCTGAAGATACGCCACCTGCAAATATACTGGAATCGGCCTGCGGAGGTGCTCAGGTATGTCTCGTCAACGGTCTGATCAGCGACTGCGGTCGACTCTGCCGCGCTGCTTGCGATCGATACGGGTGGTTTGATCTTTCGACGTTGAAAGAACCGTTTCGACTCGAAGGCAAGAAGACGATGGGCTACGAACTTGCTTTCGACCTGGCTGATCATCGACGCTCGTCGACCCTGCAACTGCCGGATGTGATCGTCTATCCCACTGGCGGTGGTACTGGCCTGATCGGCATGTGGAAAGCTTTCGATGAGATGGAAACGCTCGGCTGGATCGGTCCAAGGAGACCTCGAATGGTCGTCGTTCAGGCTGAAGGCTGCTCGCCGATCGTCAAAGCCTTTCACGACGGCGCGACGGCAGCTCCGATGTTTCCGAACGCGCAAACGATCGCTTCGGGACTACGAGTTCCAGCAGCTGTAGGCGATTTCATCATGCTGGAGATTCTTCACAAGAGCCATGGAACCGCATTGACTGTCACCGATGCCGAGTTGATGCAGGGCGTTGAAGAGCTGGCTCGTCTGCAGGGACTGCATTGCGCGCCCGAAGGCGGCGCGATCTGGATGGCGGCGAGAAAACTCCGGGACTCCGGCTGGATTCGCAAAGAGGAAACCGTTGTCCTGTTCAACACCGGCGCCGCTGTGAAATATAATCACCTTTTGAAGTGCGACAACGCGATTCGGATGGACCACACGGATCCAACGGCAATTGATGTCCTGCATCGCGTATGAGCGTCGCGATCCCGATCTTGACCGACTCCGGCTTTCACGAGACGGCTTCGCTACAGCGACACGCCTGCCAGAGCATGCACGGCCAGCCATTCGCATTCGGTAACCGGCTGGATGGACAGGCGGCTGCCCTTCTTCATGACCATCATCTGGCTGCAAACAGGATCTTCCGCGAGAGCCGCGCGTGTGACCGGCTGCTTGAAGATCTGCATGAGTTTGATGTCAACCATGAACCAGACAGGCTTTTCCGGAGTGGATGACTCGTCAAAGTACTTGTGGTCTGCCTGCCACGCGAAGTGATCGGGATAGCCGTCCGTTGCGACTTCGGCCGAGCCAGCAATGACCATGGGATCGGCGTTGCTGTGGTAGAAGAGAACTCCGTCGCCTTTCTTGATGTCATCACGCAGCATGTTGCGAGCCTGGTAATTTCGAACGCCTTCCCACGACGTCTTGCGGCCCTTTGCCGCCGCAAGGTCGTGGATTGAAAAGACATCCGGTTCGGATTTGAACAACCAGTATCGCGGCACCTAATCGGCTCCGTCGTCAAAGTTCTCAGCGTCGTTTGTGGTGAATTTGCCGAAGATTGGACCTTCGCACTACTTGATGACGTTGTAGATCCGTTCCAACGCTTCTTCCACGTTGGCGCGACTGTTGAACGCGCTAAGGCGGAAGTAGCCTTCACCGGCGGCTCCGAAACCGCTGCCGGGCGTGCCGACGACGTGGGCTTTGTTCAGCAGCAGATCGAAGAACTCCCAGCTTCCCAGATTGTTTGGAGTCTTGATCCAAACGTACGGAGCGTTCACGCCGCCGAAGACTCGAATTCCAACCTTCTGCAGGCCCTCTCGCATGAGCTTCGCGTTGGTCATGTAGAAATCGATGAGGCCCTTGAGCTGAGCCTTGCCTTCATCGGTGTAAGCCGCAGCCGCGCCTTTTTGAACGATGTAGGAGGCTCCGTTGAACTTCGTCGACTGGCGGCGGTTCCAAAGTTGGTGAATGGAGACCTTATCGCCAGTTGGCGTCGTTCCCATCAACTGCTTTGGAACGACCGTCAAGCCGCAGCGAACACCGGTGAAGCCGATGCTCTTGCTGAAGCTGCGGAACTCAATTGCCACATCCTTCGCGCCTTCAATTTCGAAGATGCTGTGCGGGATCGAAGGATCGGAAATGAACGCTTCGTACGCAGCATCGAACAGAATCAGTGAGTTGTTGGCTTTCGCGTAGTCGACCCACTTCTTCAGAGTGTCGCGAGTCGCCACGGTGCCGGTGGGATTATTCGGATAGCACAGATAGATCAAGTCAACAGGCACCGATGGCAGCTCGGGGACGAAGTTATTGGCTTCGTTGCCCGGCAGATAAACGAGCCCTTCGAAACGCCCGCTTTCGTCGGCCGGACCGGTATGGCCCGCCATGACGTTTGTATCGACGTAAACAGGATAGACAGGATCGGAAATGGCGATTCTGTTGCCGTCGCCGAGGATGTCGAGGATGTTGCCCGAGTCGCACTTCGAACCGTCGGAGATGAAGATCTCATCTGCGGAGATATCCATGCCTCGCGACTGAAAGTCATGCTGAGCAATCGGCTCACGAAGAAACGCGTAGCCCTGTTCCGGACCGTAGCCCTTAAACGATTCGCGACGCGCCATATCGTCCACGGCGGAATGCATCGCTTTGGTAATCGCCGCCGGCAGCGGCTCAGTGACGTCGCCGATTCCGAGGCGAATAATCTTTGCCGACGGATTGGCCTGTGAAAACGCTGTGACTCGGCGCCCGATCTCAGGAAACAGATAGCCCGCTTTGAGCTTCAGATAGTGCTGATTAATTTGAACCATGAGCCGAATTGTCCGAGATTAGTTTGGTAGTTGTGTGAGAAGGACACCGGTTTGCGGCGAGTTGTGACAAGTCTTCGCCCGTTTTTCAATGCTGGAACCACGGGCGGGATTTCAGCATCGCCGATGGGGACACAATGGCCAGCGTGACCGAATTGCAGGGAATTGTTGCCGGCAAACTGAGGGGCTCGCCTTGCCTCGTTCGCCACTTGGACCTCAGGGAATCTTTATGGTTTTGGCCATTGTCCGTCAGTGAAATCTCGTAGAACAAGTTCGTCGGGCTTCACGACAACATGCGTGATCTTCTTTCGCTTCCAAGTGTAGGTGATGTGGACAAGGCCATCTGGCGATTGGATCACCGCCGGATATGAAAACTCGGCCTTTGGCTCGTTATCGAGCGTCAAAGCCGCCTGCCAGTGGAAGCCGTCGCTGCTGAGTGCGACGTTCATCATTTCGCGAGCTCTCGGACTGCCGACGTTGCGATGCGTGTGATTGTAGACCAGCAGGTGGCGTCCGTCGGCAAGAGTCACTCCGTCGATTCCGCTGTTGGGGTTTGGAAGATCGATGGCGGTCAATTCCGACCACGTCTTGCCATCGTCTTTTGAAACGGTGGACAGGATCGGTCCGTCGGCGTTCTTGTTTCGACACAGTGCCTGAATAGAGCCGTCAGGATGTTTGAGAAGAGTCGGTTGAATGGCACCGATCGTTTTGCCATCGTGAATCGCTGGAGTTCGCTGCCAGGTTTTGCACTGGTCTGCTGTGAGTTCAAAGTGAACTCGCCAGCCATCGAATTCGGTGCTGCTGCCAGACAGAAGGGTTCCGTTACCAAGCAGGATTGGCTTGTTGCGAACCGGGCCTTCGATGTGCTCCGGAAGGCGATGCGCGTTGTTCCAGGTTTGTCCGTTGTCGTGAGATTCAGCCATCAATCCCCACCATGTCGATGGGGTTGGGCCGCATTTCCAAAATAACATCAAGGGACCATTGGGATACTGAAACAGGACAGGGTTCCATGTCGGATGGCGATGCACCTTGCCGTCGGTCAGCGTGTACTGAACTCCGTCAGCCACCTCAACCGGCGGCAACCATTGTCCGTCGGTCTGACGCGAAACCCAAATTCCGACGTCCGGAAATTTCTCTCCGGTACCGCCAAACCAGGCAGCAGCAAGTCCCGCAGGAGTCACTTCGATAGTTGACGCATGGCATTCTGGAAACGGTGCGGTTTCGTAGATGAACTGCCTTTTCACCAAGCCAGGCTCTTCGGACGCCGGTGACGAAGCACCAGGATTCACCGCCAGAGACAGGTATCCGACGAACAGAACGGCGAGTCTGGAAATGCAATTCATGGGGAATTTCGTCTGAATGGTGCAGCGGCGAAAACGTGAACAGACATGAACAAGTAGCCAGGATTCTGACGCCTTGGTGAGTGTAGCGACGCAAACAGCCGATACGAAGCGCGGCCAAACGAATGAGCAAGTTGCCGGCCTTTTGGAAGTCTTCGGCATTGTTTCGGCCGTTTTCGGGAGTTTTGACGGCCGCCGCCTGGGACGCAAGGCGCCCAGCTGTGGCATTGGCGACTGTTATGGTTTGCCAGAATGCCGACTGAGGCGCTTGAACTCGTTGACGGAGGCAATCGGATTCCATAGAGTGGCAGTTCTGGAGTTTGAAAGCAGCGGTTGAACGGTTCGCCATTCGTTCCTGTTGAGCGTTTTGAGGCATATGCAGGTTTTGTCTTGCCCTCTGGTGACGCAAAATCTGTTTATGGCGGAAGATCTCAGGAATCATTTTGGAAGCCTTGTTGGAAACTACGTTCGAAAAACTGGGGCTTAGGTCCTCAACCCTGCGGCAGCTCGAAAAGATTGGCTACGAGAAGCCCAGTCCAATTCAATCGTCATTCATACCGATCGCATTGACAGGTAAGGATTGCATTGGCCAGGCACGCACCGGCACTGGAAAGACTGCTGCATTCATGCTTCCATCTTTGGAGCGCATCAGCCTGGATCAGCCTCGCGTGCAGGTCCTGGTGATGGCTCCGACTCGCGAATTGAGCGAACAGGTCTACCTGGAATCCAAGAAGCTCGCCGGAAGTCCAAAACTGAAATTCGCGCTGGCCGTCGGTGGCCGTCCAATCGGACGCCAGATCGACGAGCTCGAAGGCGGTGCTCACGTTGTGATTGGCACTCCCGGACGAGTGATCGATCTTCTGCGTCGCCAGCACCTGAAACTGCAACACTTGAACGTGGTTGTGTTGGATGAAGCGGACCGAATGCTGGATATTGGATTTCGTCCGGATATCGAACGGATCCTTCGTTCCTGCCCCGAAGAACGTCAAACGATGTTGCTGTCCGCCACGCTTCCGCCGCCGGTCGAAAAGCTGGCTCAAAAGTACATGATCAGTCCACAGATGGTGGACCTGTCCGAAGACCGGGTGGTCGTCGACACGATCGAGCAGTACTACATCTCGGTCGACGAAGATCGAAAGATGGCGTTGCTATTGCGAGTGCTCGCCAAAGAAAAGCCAAGCCAGGCGATTGTGTTCACTCGCACCAAGCGTGGAGCAGATGCTCTTTACGAACGATTC
>JANMEV010000546.1:0-7169 GCA_031377305.1 Planctomycetota bacterium
TAGTCGGGCGAAAAACACAGGCCGTTCGGCTTAAAGATTTCGTCAGACATCTTGACCACCTTGCCCGAGCTGGCATCAATTCGATAAATCGCTTCCTTCTGATGAGGCTGCGGCGAAGATGATTTTGAAAGCACTCCCTCATAGTCCATCAATGCGCCGTAGCCGGGGTCGGTAAACCAGACGTCGCCGTTGGGATGCACGGCTCCGTCGTTGGGAGCGTTGAGTGGTTTGCCGTTGTAAGACTCAGCCAGTACGGTTCGTGTTCCATCGACCTCGTATCGAGCCACCATGCGAGTGAGGTGTTCGAAAGAGATCTGCCGACCCTGTACGTCGAATGTGTTTCCGTTGCTGTTGTTGGCAGGATTTCGGAAGACGGTCACGTGGCCATCTTCTTCCAGCCAGCGTCGCTGGATGTTGTTCGGAATATCGCTCCACACCAGATACTTCCCGGCACCGCTCCATGCAGGACCTTCTGCCCAGAGCATGTCTTTGCTGTGATACAATCGCTGAATCGGGGTGTTGCCCAGCATCAGCTTTTTGCCTCGATCGTCGAGCGAAATCAGTCGAGGATCCGGATAACGCACAGGTGGTGCGTCGGGG
The DNA here is from genome assembly GCA_031377305.1 of Planctomycetota bacterium. Lineage (GTDB taxonomy): Bacteria > Planctomycetota > Planctomycetia > Planctomycetales > Planctomycetaceae > SXXK01. The sequence goes on from JANMEV010000546.1 coordinate 601, forward strand.
CCGTATTCGTCTGCGGAAGCCACCATCGCGGTCGTCATAGCCGCAGCCGTGCTGGCAAGAAACGTGCGTCGAGGCACGCTAGGCGAGGGATCTTCGTTTCTTGAGGCGTGACTCTGGGGCTGGATGGTTTGGCGATTCATCGAGAACTCCTGACGAAAGCGGAAATTGGGTGGGAATCCCGTGGCTCAGTGCGCCGCGGTCGACTTCATTGTTGCGAATGCATCAGTGAACTCCCAGCGAACCGGGCCGCCGATCTTTCGCCGATCTCCAGTTTCTTTATCGCGTCAAGCAGAGTGCCCTCGTGAACTGGCAGTGATGAAACGACTCTGTATGATCTCCATAGGCCTTATTCTGATTCAATTCTCTTTCTTTCACATGGTGAGAACATGGCGCGACAAGACTTGGAAAGCTACCGCACAAGCTGCATGGTGGTCGTTTTTTTCCTGATCGGTACCTTGATGGGATGTGAAGAGTTGGGCATCAAGCCTGGAGCCGGCGATGCTCCTCCGGTGCAGGTTGCTGCACCTGCACCGGAGGCTCCTGTGATGCCGATGCCGCAGCCGGCTCCTGTGCCTGTGGCTCCAGTGCTGACTCCTGAACAGATCGTTGCGGAAATTCAGGCCAAGGTCGCGGGGCAAATCACAAATGCGGATTTGGTCAAGCTGGCGGAAAGTGTCCCGGCCAACTCGGCGGTGGTGGAACTGAACCTTCAGGGGACGTTGGTCACAGCGGAGGGGCTATCGCAGTTGGCTCGGCTACCGCAGTTGCGAGTCGTCAACCTTTCGAACTGCCCAGTCCCGGCCAGCGACTGGGCCGCCATCAGCGGGGCGACGCAATTAGAGTCGCTTGACGTGTCCGGTTCGACTTTGACTGATGCGTCGATTGCGGCGATCGGTGAAATGGTCAATTTGAAGGCGCTGAACATCAGTCGAACTGGAGTGACTGATATGGGATTCAGTTACCTGGTGAAGTTATCAAAACTGGAGACGATCCTTGCTGGCGATTTGCAGATCAACGGCTCAGGATTTGAGGCGTTCACACCAAAGTTTGCAGGTGCCTCCCTAAAGGAGATCAACGTCAACAAAACGGGGTTTGGTGCGAACGGATATCAGCACATCGACGGAATGAAGTCACTCGAAGTCCTGATCGCTTCATCCAGTGGCACGATGGACGCCGGAATGCAAACGCTGAAAGGCATGAAGAATCTGCGAGTGTTGTCGTTGCGGACCAATGGGGTTACCGATCAAGGACTGAAACAACTCACTTGTTGGGACACACTGGAGATTGTTGACCTCAGTGATAACCGCCTGGTGTCTGACTTTTCGCTGGGAAAACTTAAGAAACGAAAGCAACTCAAGAGTCTGAATCTTCAGGGAACTGCATGCACTCCGGCTAAGGTTCAGGATCTGAAAGAGACCATCCCGGATTGCAAGATTCGGTTCATGGATGTTGAACTCTGAGTCAAAAATCTGATCCATGCCGTGGCTATTTCAATGCGGCTTTTCCCGTGGCGGACGTCTTTGCACGCCACGAATTTTGGGTTCCAGTTGACGCTGGTTCCTGGCGTGCAGCTGGTTGCTGGCGAGACGGCTTTCCGAGGCTGAAGAAACCTGCCTTGCGAATAGGCTTTTCCGTGGGCTTTGACACTGAATTGTAAGTTTGCGGAGAGAACTCTGTGGCTTCGTACTGCTTTTCTGGAGCCTGCTTCGGCGTCTTCTGGGGAGGAGTCGACTCAGTATCGGCTGGTGGCAGGCTCTTCGGGCCTTGCGATTCCGGAGTGGTTTCTGGTATCGAAGGCACGGCTGATGGCGTTTGCTCCATCGGAACCGAGCCATCCACTACGCCGGGAACGTGCGGTCGATCAGGATTGCCAAGAGCTTCCCATGCATTGGGGGTCGGGCTGCCGACAAATTCGCCCGGGACAGTATCCACATGAGTGTTGTCCAATGCGTGTGTCATCGCCTGAGCCCGCTGCTCGACTTCTTTATACGCTGCAGGGTTCCATTCACCTTCTGCAAGGTAGATCGAGTTGGCGTTTAGCAACATGCCTTTGCGAAAGTTGACATCGGTAATTGCCTTGTTGTATTCCACGATACTTCGCAGGTAGCTCTGACTGGCGTCGCGACTCGTGATCTTTGCTTCGAGGACGCGGCCGATCGAGATCGGGTCTCGTTCGTTCTGATTGATGACTCGCAGGTTCGTGGTCTCTGCAAACTTGGCTGCGACGTCAGATCGTTTCGCGTTGCTGTCGGCCAACACGTACCACTGGTCCATCTTGATGATGGACTCATTGAGTTCGTACGCGATTTCCTGTTCCTGAGCGGTCAACACGGCTTTCGCCTTTCGCAATCGCAATTCGTAATTTCGAACCTGAGTTCTTGCAAGGCGAAGTCCGAGAGGCATCGAGAACTGAAGGCCAAGGCCCCATCCGGCATTGATCCCCTGAGTCAGCGATTCATAAGCACTGTTGTAACCGACGTCCGTGGATCCGTCATCGTCTTCGTTGCCGAGCAGTTTATCACCAAAGCCGTTGACTCTGTAGTTTGATACGAAGTCCAGTCGGGGACGAGTCAGGTTTTCAGCGGCCGACAATTGCAGTTCGAGGCTCTTAATCTCCCATTTTTGTCTGCGAAGTTCGATGCGGTTTGCAAACGATTCCATCAGCGATGCTTCCCAGCTTGGAACCAGCTTCGCTTCAGTGGGGCGATCCATAGGTGTTAGAAACGTACCGTCATTTAGCGGCATTCCAAGAAGACGACGGAGGCGATACTCCGCACTCAGCACATCGCCCAGCGATCCCTTCATTCGAGCATCCGCCTCGTACATCCGATTCTCTGCCTGGTCGACAGCATCGGTCGCGTCTTCTCGAGTGGCCAGCACGGCACGAAATTCCACGATGTCCTTGAATGTCTTCACTTCAGAATCGTAAAGCTGAAGTGCGAGATACAAATCCCAGTACTTATTTTCAATGTCCTTCACGAGGCTGGTGACGGACTGCTCAAATTCAAGTTGGGAAATATCCGAGTTAATTCGAGAGATCAACACCCCTTGAGAAACGCCACTTACTCCTCGAATTCCCTGTGCTACCGGGCCAGCGATGCGAGTGAATTCTGTTCCTCTACCTGCGAGGAGCGGCTGGCGGTACTCGGCCTGCAAAAAGCCCGTATAGGCTGACGGAAACAGACGAGTATTGTTGTTCTGGCTGTAGTTCCAGTCATGCTCAACGGCAACAGTGCCGGAGCTGGCAAGGTTCTTTTCGAGCCGCGCCTGAAACTGAGCCGTCTCGTCCACAAGGACGCCACCTGGCGCGATACCCAGATTTGCTGAGTTCTGAACGTCTTCTGAACGGCCCCATTGCATGCTGTTTGTGAAGACTGGGTCGAATTCAGACAGTGCTGCTTCGACACCACGGTTACCAAACAGAAATCCGGTTTCCTGAATCGCCGAGTCGTACACCGACGCAACTCGCTGCGGATTGGCCATCAGCGGATTGCCAGGCGAGCCGAAGTTCTGATCTTCTCGAAGGATGGTCGAATTCGACAATGCGATACGAACGCATTCCTCAACACGAATCGGTCGCTGAGCGACTTCTTCCAAAGACGTAATGCTGCGTGGAGTGTGGAAGAGGTTAGGATCTGACTCACGGACTTCGGACTCAACGGGATAGTTGATCGAGGTCGAGTAGTCTCTGTAATGATCAAGGGTTTTCTTGTCGCCAACCAAATACTGAAGGCGAGCTCCCGGCGCGGCGCAGCCCTGACTAAGAAGTGCGGCGAGCAATACCATCGCCGTTGATCGCTTCCATCGGGTTGTTTTCACGCCAACATTCTCCGTTAGTCGGTCAACATCCAGTTTCCGACGACCTGCGACACCGGAATCTCCGTGTGTCACGATCTTGATCGATTCTTTGTCGCTCTACCCAAAGCACAAACGAAATGCCGATAGGTAGTCTCATAATCGTTATCGTCGGAATAATCGGAAAACTTTTCCCAAACTACCTGACAGGAACCGATTTCCAGCGTCTCCAAAATCGTTCGGCAGAGTTCGCTGTTCCGATCTCCGACCGGTGATTCCTGCACCATCGCGAATTCGGTTCGCATCCGATAAGATCCGTCGCCAGCCAACGACGTTGGCGGAAAACAGCGAATTTGCGGGGAATTTGCGGCTTCTGTAAAAAACCTCAGTCTCCGATCATCGGTAAAGGGGACTTTGGGTGCTGCGAATCCGCTTTTAAACCGAGCCGATTTTTCGGAGTCTCACTGAAAGACTTATGAGGAATTGTTGAGCATGGAAACGAGCAAAGCGGTCACACGAGAAGATCTGAAACCCGGCGAAGTGCTCTGCAGCTATTGCACAGCCCGCTGCTGCCGTTATTTTGCAATGGCCATTGATCCCCCAAAAAGCTGGGAGCAGTTTGACAACATGCGTTGGTACATGATGCACGGACCATATTCTGTGTTCGTCGACGGCGATACCTGGTATCTGATGATTCCCGGCGACTGTCAGCATCTGCAGGCCGACTATCGTTGCGGAACGTATGATACTCGCCCGCAGATTTGTCGAGACTACACGACAGACGCATGCGAATACGACAATGATGGCGTCTACGATCAGCTGTTCGAGACTCCCGAGCAACTTTGGGAATACGCACACGCGATTCTGCCAGCGAAGCCACGACGGGCGGCTGGCTCACCAATTAGTCTGCCAGTCCTGCAGATGGTTTAACTCGGTTCATGCTTCCAGTTCGTGCAACATTTATAACTCAAAAACTCTTCTGACAAAGCTCCGGTAATCTCTGTGTCTGATAAGAAAACGCATCGTATCAAACCGCAAACGCTTCGAGGCTTTCGGGATTTTCTTCCTGATCAAATGATGGCTCGTGAGCATCTGATTGACATTGCCCGGTCTGTTTATCGGAGCTACGGATTTGCTCCGATCGATACACCCGCTTTGGAATATGCCGAAGTGCTGCTCGGAAAGGGCGGTGAGGAATCGGATAAACAGGTGTTTCGGTTCACGGATCAGGGAGATCGCGACGTTGCCATGCGTTTTGACCTGACCGTGCCACTCGCTCGGTTTGCGGCTCAGTATGCGCAAGAGCTTGGGATCCCGTTTCGGCGGTATCACATTGGTCCAGTGTGGCGAGGCGAGCGGCCGGCTCGTGGCCGTTTTCGAGAATTCATGCAGTGCGACTTCGATACCATCGGAACGATGAGCAATTCGGCCGATATTGAGACGCTCTTCGTGATCAACGACCTCTTCGAAAAGATCGGCATCGAGCGTTTTACAATCCGAGTGAACAACAGAAAAGTGCTCAACGGCTTGCTGGAGAAATGCGGCCTGCGGGAGCATGCCGTTGGCATCCTTCGAACGCTCGACAAGCTGGACAAGGTCGGGCGTGATGCGGTCATCACCGAGATGGTTGAGAAGGTCGGCATTCCTGTTGCGGGTGCCGCGCAGGTTCTGGATATGGCTCAACTGAAAGGCAGCCCGGGCGAAGTGCTAACTGCTCTCGAAAGCATGCTGGCCGGCAGCGAAACCGGCGAACGAGGACTGCATGATCTTCGTGAATTGTTCGCGGCCGTGGATGCCTGTGGCTGGCCGGCCGGGCGAGTCTCGCTGGATGTTTCGATTGCTCGCGGACTGGATTATTACACCGGCACGATTTACGAAACTCTTCTGGGCGACCTTCCGGAGATCGGCAGCGTTTGCTCCGGAGGACGTTACGACAATCTGGCGGATCTCTTCACGGCTCAGCAGCTGCCGGGTGTCGGAGCAAGTCTGGGACTTGATCGAATGCTGGCGGCTTTGGAAGAACTGGGACAGGTCCAGAAGACAACGACTCCCGCACCGGTTCTGGTGACCATGTTCGATTCCAACCGCATAGGAGACTACCTGCAAATGGGCCGGACGTTGCGAAAAGCGGGAATCGGCACAGAGGTTTATCCGGAAGCAAAGAACATTGGCAAGCAGATGAAGTATGCCGACAAAAAAGGATTCAAAGTGGCCCTGATCGCTGGTGGCGACGAGTTTGCCGCCGGTCAATGGCAGGTCAAGGATTTGAAAAACGGAACTCAGGCTTCCGTGGCCGTGTCCGAATTAGTAGGCCATGTTGCGAGCCTTTTAAAGTAGACGGCTGTCGGTTGGATCGTAGCTGCAACCGACTTTCTGCCGATAGTTGCGAACGCGAGCCAATTCTGGATCACTGCCGTCCAGCTTCCTCTGATAGTTCAACCACCGTTTGCAATTGCCCGAACGGTTTCTCCAATTTTGGTGTCGTTCCTTTCCCCATCAGTCGCGTCCGCTTGAAGCAGCTGCTGGAATCTATCCTCGACTCTATTCCCTGCTGCTGCGTCATCATGGTTGATAATCTTCCGTTCGACACCATTCGACACAAAGCCCTTACGATTGAAGGCTATTCAAGAGCTGCCGTTCAAAGTTACTGGCGAGTTCAGGAGCTCAAGATCGGATTCGAACTGGGTTGTAGCCCCTGGTCGTTTATGGGCACTCAGTATTTTCTGGTGACTCACGGACATCTGGATCACCTCGCCGCTCTTCCGGTGTATGTG
>JANMEV010000559.1:0-14675 GCA_031377305.1 Planctomycetota bacterium
GTTTCATCTTGATATCGAAATTTCGGTTAACGTGGGAGTTGATATCTTTTTCTCTTCTGAGAGCGTGGGTTGTCAATCCCCTGTTTATTGTCCTCATGAAAATTGAGGTGCTTATCAGCCCCCGCTCGCCACAGTTTGGACCGAGCGAAGATCGAGTCGCCACGTGCCCCCGCAGCATACATGAACCAGGCTCGGGGAACAAAACTTTATTCGTGTGGGACACTTGTCAGTGTCTGCGGTGACGGAATTCTAGGCCGAAAGATCAATCCGACATTGCGGCCGTGCCGTTCGAGAGCCACATTGCCGGTTGTTTTCGCATTTTTGATTCCATCCAGCGTCCGGAAGAGCCCGAACGTCCACGGGGCAGATGACATGGTGACTCGTAGAGTTTGGATCGCTTCTACACTGATGTCAGCCGTTTCTTTGCTGACTTCGGTAACAGCCGTCGCATCGTTTAGTGTCAGGGACTGGCAACTCTGGAGTCTCCTGCTGGCCAGCATCAGCGCTGCGGCCAGTTTGCCGTGGGTTTGGAGACGCAAGGGCGGTGACGATGTCGAAGTGGCCACGCTCCGAAGCGAGCTCGCCGATCGAAACTCGCGTCTTCGGGAACAGGGCGAAACATTCGAGCAGGCGAAAACGATACTTCTGGCCGAACTCGACCTTCGAACAACCCAACTGGACGATCGAGAACGCGACCTGATCTCCCGTTTCGCTCGCTTTCAGGAGTTCCTTGAATATCCCTCCGAAGATGTGCATGCAGTCAAAGTAACCGGGAAACTTCAGCAGCTCAGTGAGCAGGACCGTAAGGTTCGCCAGCTGCTGGAGGCCGAAGCTGAACGCGTCTATGAAAAGATTCGCCGAAACGGATACACGGTGGGCGGCAAGGTCGACGTGATCGCAATCCGTGATGAAGCTCATCAACTGATTCACCAGGTCGCAAAGATCTACAAGCCCGACAGCGTCAATCCGTTACTCGAAACCAGCTTCGATCAAATTGCACGAGCCGCAAGCAGGATCTGTCTGCATGTGCTGGTTCTTCTGGAACAGCTTCCGGTCAACGTTCAGCACTACAGCATCAATACGCTCTACAGTTACGTGCAGAGAGCGGTGGTTGGTTACGGCGTTTACCAGAAAGCGAGTCCCTGGCTGAGTTATCTGACTCGCGGAGTTTACGCGGGCCGCATGGTGGCTTCGACCAATCCGGCGACTCTGGGAGCATGGTGGCTGGCCACCGAACTGGGAAAACGAGGAGCGAAGAAGGTTTTCGAAAACGTGGTTGACCGTCAGGCGATCGCTCTGTTGCATCAGTTGGTCACAGTGATTGGCGTGGAGGCAGCCGGAATTTATGGCACCGGTTTCCGTCAGCGAGATCCCTCATGGAGCCTCGGGACAGAGCTCGTCGAACTCATTCACGCGTTCCCAGCGTCGGGCGAAAGTCTCAAGCACGGGCTTCAACAGGTGACAGCTCTCTCACTGCGGAGTGAGTACGATCGGATCTATCTGTATCGCTGCCTCGCGAATCATCGATCGGCCGGACTGCAGCTTGCTGATCCGGCTATGCTGACTCGCGAAGAGCGTGAGTCCATCGCTCATCGTCTTGAACAGTTCTTTGCCGCTCACATTCACGGCGCCAGTGAAGCGAATGTGAAACGTTGGCGAGACGGCGTGGAGCATCGCTTCGACATGAAGCTAAAACTTGATGGGCATCAGACGCATGTGCTGTCATCGCGAACTCAGCAGGCGGAACGGGCGGCGCGTTCGCTGGTCTCATTTCTTCGCGATGTGATGAATCTTGAAGACGCTTCTCTGGAGAGCGCGGTTAAGTCGCTGCGGACGTTAAGCCTGCTGACGGAATCACAACTAATGACTTTGCTGAAGGACTTTTCCGAAACACCAACAGGCGGATTTGAGCCACCTGATATCGACCCCGCGTCCGATGTAACGGACTCGTTTCTGACGGACCTGGCAGGCTGCTTGACGCTTTGCGAACCGCCGGATGACAACATTGAACTTCTGGTCAGTGAAGCCTGGCGATACTTTCGTCGCTCAGACGCTGATTCGCGCTCGGCTATAGAAAACGCCTGGAAGCAGCGAGCCCGATGGAGCTGCGTGGATGAGTCTCTGGCGGCGGAACTTCCCGCAGGGTTGGCTCGAGCATTCTATCTTCATCGTAAGTCCGACGAAATGCTGTCGTTCGTCTTTGGAACATTGAGCGTTCGAATTGGGGAATCGGTCAGCCCCATTCCAAACGCATGGCTCATCGCCGCTCAGGGACGCACCGTGCAGCAGCGGCGAGCATTCGTTGTCACCGTTGGCGATGCCAGCGAAATCCTCTGGGAGGCCCCCGTGCCGCTCAAGGTCGACCGCGTGCCCGGCATTCTGCTCGACGATGCTGTTGTCCGAAATGGCAAATGGGCGATCAGCGAAATCTCATCGACTCATACGGCTGTTCCGCCAACTGCCGAGCTGATCATTTCCGGCAGCATCCGCGGCGGCCGCTACAAAAGCTACTTCAAAAACCTGCTGTCGCTGGCTGAGTGATAGCGAACGATGGAATCGCTTTGTTTACCAAGGAAGACACAGAATACACGGAAAGGAATCGCAGAAGGCAGCGTAGACGTTTTGAGTGACGTTTGCCGCTTCTATTTCCTGCGACTCTTCCGTGTCTTCCGTGTATTCCGTGGTAAAACCTGCAACGCCCCGTTATGAAATGAATCGTCGGTGGTACAGGAACCACTCCACACAGGTCAGCACGCAGGCCAGAATGACCAGATAGAACCAAATTGGTTTACTGAGCCATCCGGCAGCCATGATTTTGGATTGAGGCGACTCGAGCAGTTCCTTCAACGGACGCAAGTCCGTCTCTCGCTCGTTCGCAAGGTTCACGGCGATCTCGGCAACCGAATTCGCGACTGAGCCATCCGACGGAGTGCTCGCCATCGGATCTGCCGCTGTTAGATTCCAAAGGCCGACTTCCGTCAACGGCCCAACAACCAGTGATGTTGAATTCGTGCTTTCATCGATCGTACCGGAAATCGAAACCTGCGTCGCTTTCAACGAAGGTGAACGCAGAGTGGCACTCACGTTGCCTTCTATGGATGACCTGCCTGAGGCTCCTGCATTCTGGCTGGCACTCGCCTGGTTCTGCGAGCCTGTCTTGCGCAATAGCGATAAGGATTCACCCGACACGGCCAACGTCGTCACGCTGCCTGTCGGAACCGACGCCTGCAGTTCGCCCGTGGTGCCTGAAAACCAGCCGAGCGAATTGGCGACCATTATCGGGAACGCCGTACGGAAGGCCAAATCGCTGCTGTCCAGATTGACGCTGAGAGCCAGACACTTGCCGTTCGGGCGTTTGACTTCCGCGTAGACGATTTCTCCGGAGACCGTCTTCGCCAGCGAATGCGGTGGCGTCTTGAACTGTAATTGTCGAGCCTGTGGGACCAGCACATTGTCGAGCCGAATATGAGTCATCAGAGGCGACGACTTGTCCTGCTCGGTGACGATTGGATTCTCCAGTGCATCGCCCAGATCCCATTGGTCGCAACTGCCAATCGAATCAATCGCGAACACATTTCCGGATGGCAAAGTCTCCGGCAGCGGACCATGCAGCACAATGATTGAATCGGTTGGCCATGATTCCGGGAAATCCTTTCGGACCGTCACTTCCACCAGCGGATTCGCTTCGAAGACTTTTTGCAGGAACAAGTTGCCCGGCGTGACGATGAGGACCTTTTGAGTCTTCCTTGCTGGCAACAGCGCCCATGCAGAGTCGTCCGTCGCAAGCAGGTCCAGTCCATCGCTGCTGGCCACGGCTCCTTTGTCTGCGTCGACAGGCACTGCCACACCTTCGTCGGCACCCTTAGCGATTTGAGTCAGCACAGCCTTCAACGGGCCGCCGTCGAGTGATGTCTTTTCAATGGAGCGGCTCCAGAGTTCTTCCGGCTTGAGCTTCAGCGGAATCACATCGACGGGGATGTCGTTCAGAGTCAGCTCCAGCCGACACGCGATTGGCGACGTCGACGCATTCTTCACCGACGCCAAAATTTCATAACCCAGCGGATCGATCAGACTCCTTCGCACCTGCAACTGAGTAATCCCGACATTACCCGCCTCGCTGGAGAACAATCGATACTCAACAGGAGCCTGTTCATTCTTCTTTTCGCCAGCTTGATCAGGTTCCGTTGCTCTCGGATCCGACGGTTTTTGTTCCGATGTTTCTGCAACAGTCGGTTCGGGGGCTGTCACTGAAGCGGGATCAGAGGTTGGGACGTCTTTGTCGTTGTTCGAAGGTTGCACGGCTTCGACGCAGCCATCGGTCATTACCAACACCTGACCGTGAGGATGCTCGCCAATCAATCGACGGCCCAGTTCGATCGCTGTATTGAGCGACGTCGGATTGTCCGAGAACTCAATCCCGTTGATCGCCTCACGCAGTGTCGGAGCGTGGCCGGTCATACCGACGACAACTGCCGGAGTACTTCCAGCCAGCACAATCGCCACTTGATCGCGGAATCGCAGGCCGTCAATGATTTCCACGGCTCCGTTCTTCGCCGCGTCGAGCCTCGTCGGTTTCACATCGGTGGCTCGCATGCTCGCGGAGTTGTCAACCACAATCACGAGCCGCCGGGCTTGCAGTAACTGCCAGGAGAAGCTCGGATCGGCAATCGCGAGGACGAGGAAAAGCAACAGCAGCAACTGCAGCAGAAGAGAAATGAGATGCCGAAAGTGTTGCCAGATGGACCGAGGCGGCTTCTCTTCGTAGATCTGCTTCCAAAATAGATTCGTCGACACGGGCACTCGCCGCAGCCTGACCTTCAGGATGTACAACGCAACAATCGGCGCCGCAAGAGCGGCCAGAGTGAGTGCGATGGGGAGTGCGAAGGACATAGGTGAAATGTGTTCTTAGGTAAGTTGTCGACTGTTACTCAGATGATCGAATCTCGTAGGCCGAACCCGAGCGTCAGCGAGTTCCGGCCTACATTTATGATAAGAAAATGCTCGCCGGCGGAGCGGCGCGTGTACGGTACGTTACCGGCCGGCGCCGGATTCTCTCATCATCCTCATGATCAAATTATCAAATCGAATCACCGACGGCGATTGAGTACAGCCCAACGCATATGTGTGGCAATAATCTCGCACGGCCATTTGGTGATCTGCGAACAATTGTTTGTACATCTTCAAATTGCGTTCCGTCACAGTCACCTTTCGAGAAGAATCAGTCTCCATGTCGACCAATTCTGCATCGCCAAGTAATGCTGGATCCGCTTCCTTCGGATCGTGCAACTGAATCACGTGAGCATCAAAACGACGGTAGCGAAGTTGATCGAGTCCTCGCTGGAAGCCGTGTTCGTCAAATAGGTCGCTCACCACGACAGCCAAGCCGGTCCGGGCACCTCGATGAAGTAGCCCCTGCACGGCCTTTTCGAGATTCGTGTCTTCGCCGGAGGTCGGCAGGTCTTCCAGAAACTTCATGATCGGAAGAATGCGAGCCTTCCCGCGTGTGACCGGCAGCTCTGCGACGACTCCGTTCGCGTATGCGATGATGGCAATTCGATCCAAATCCGCCAACGCGATATAGGCTAGCGCAGCGACAAGATGGCGAGCCAGATCAAACTTGGCGGGACTTCCAAACGCCATGCTGCGGGAACAGTCGAGCATCAGATAAACGTGTAGATCCTGTTCTTCCTGAAACCGTTTGAGCAACAAGTCTCCGTGCCGAGCGTAGACGTTCCAGTCGAGATACCTCAGGTCGTCACCGGTCGTGTATTCACGATGGTCCGAAAACTCAATCCCCGACCCCATCTGCATCGTCCGCCGCTGAGCCAATAATTGACCACGGAATACGCGTTTCGAAATGATCGAAAGGTATTCAAGACGAGTCAGAAAGTCGGAGGGAAAAAGCATTATTGAGTCGCAGGCTGTACCACGGAAGACACTGAATACACGGAAAAATCGCAGGAAGGGAAGGACAATGCAGGGAATGAAGTGTTAACGGACGATGCGTTCGATTTGGACTCCACGGTGATGGCCGAAGTTAATAAGGAAACCGAGCTTGTGACCGGTAGCTTTCAGATAGTTATGTCACTGAGCACGATGCTCGTCGGTTAGCTGAGTCACTGCCTTCAACTCAAGAACGATCTTGTCATAGCACAGCAGGTCCGGCTCAAAAGTCGATTTCAGCTTTCGTTCCTTGTACGCCAATTGCAGCTTTGGTTTTGAAGTAAACGGAACTCCAGCGAGTTCAAATTCAATCTCAAGGCACTCCTGATAGACAGACTCAAGGAACCCAAAACCCTTCTCTTTGTACACTTCGAAGCACGCACCACGGATCGCGTACGACTCTGCTTCGTAAATCAGTTCGCTCATGACTTTTCCAGAGTTCCTAAGCACAGTGTTTTACCACGGAATACACCGAAGACACGGAAGAGTCGCAGGAAAAAGCATTTGAAAGATTACCAAGAACACGGTCCGTTCTTCTGCGATTCCTTTCCGTGTATTCTGCGCCTTCCGTGGTTAATACTGCGACTCTTTACGCCGCCACGAGTGCATCCTCTTTCACATCCGTTAGCATCTTCCGGATCACATCATCCGCGCTGATGCCTTCGGCTTGGCCTTCGAAATTAAGGATCATGCGGTGTCTTAACACCGGCAGGGCCATGGTCTTAAGATCTTCGCGAGCGACGTGGTAGCGGTTGTCGAGAATTGCTCGAATTTTCGCACCCAGAATCAATGCCTGCAGACCACGAGGGCTTGCGCCGTAGCGGACGTATTTCTTTGCTGCGGCGGAAGCCAGTTCGTGATCGGGATGAGTCGCCACGACGAGAGCAATTCCGTAACGTCGCACGTCCTTGGCGATAGGAATCAGCCGCGACAACTGCGACATCTGCATGATTCGCTCGCCGGTCAGAACGGCTTCGGCCCTGGTTTTCAGGTTCTCCGTCGTGCGATCGAGAATCGTTTCCAGATCAGTGACCGTGGGATATTTAACCAACAGCTTCACAAAAAAGCGGTCCAACTGAGCTTCCGGCAGCGGATAGGTGCCTTCCATTTCGAGCGGGTTCTGAGTCGCCATCACGAAGAACGGTTCCGTCAGCCGATGCGTTACGCCAGCGACCGTCACCGAATGTTCCTGCATCGATTCCAACAGAGCTGACTGCGTTTTCGGAGTCGCTCGATTGATTTCGTCCGCCAGCAGAACGTTGGCGAAGAGCGGGCCCTTCTGGAATTCGAAAACCTTCTTGCCGTCGGCCGCTTCAGCGATCACCTGAGTTCCAATCAGGTCCGCGGGCATCAGGTCGGGCGTGAACTGGATGCGTCGAAAATCCAGATGAAGAGCATCAGCCAGAGTTCGCACGGTCAATGTTTTGCCGAGACCCGGAACGCCTTCCAGCAGCACATGACCGCCAGCGATCAGTGAGATCAGCGTGTCGTCCAGAATCTCCTGCTGTCCCACGATGACCTTGGAAATCTCCGAGCGAAGCCGATGAAAATCTTTTCGGAAGTCATCGAGTTGCTGCTTCAACTGGTCGTCAACGTTCATGGATAAAGAGCCCTGTTGAGACGTTATGTAGTTTTGTTGTTCATGATCCGGTCTGCGGCAAGCCGCAGGCGAATGCGTTTTATGGTTGAACGTGGTGGTTGGTCAATCATGTGCTTACCTGAGCCGCAAGGCGCTAGCCGCGGGTGTCTTCTCTTTTGTTTTCCGACTTTCACCCGCAGCTAGCGCTTTGCGGCTCACTATAATGACAGTTGACGAATGGTGAGCCTGCGTTTCGCTTGTCAGACAATCAACGTTTTGGCCTACCGCTCAATCGCGAACACAGCGATCACCGCACGAGTCACCGTTCCCCACCTAATCCATCGGTCTGGTTTCTAGCAATTGCGTCTTTAACTTGGTAGCCTCGCAACTCGCTTGATTCTCAGAGAATAAAAGTTCGGAGCAGACTCATGGTTGCTGTCCGTTTGTCTCGTGGCTGGTCCCGCTTGCTGTTGACGGCCGTTTTTTGCTTCGCTGCGATGAGCATTTGCAGCGTCCCGAAGTTCGTCACGGCCGATGAACCGTCTGAGGAGGAAGCCGAACAAATCAAAGCGGCCGAGCGATTTCTGACGGTGCTCGAAAAGAGTCCGCGGCGAGGAACAGCGTTGGATCGAGTGTACGGACATCACGTAGAATTCGGGACGCTCGACAAGTTCATCGCCAGCTTGAAAGAAAAGACCACCGCCGATCCCAAGGACGGCACGTCATGGATGCTGCTCGGTCTGATTGAAGCGCAGCGAGGCCAAGATGGAAACGCGGTCGATGCGTTCAAGCAGGCAGAAGAGACACGGTCAACGGATCCATTGACGTCTTACTATCTGGCTCAATCGTTGCTTCGAATTGGGCAAAACGAAGAAGCCATCGCTGCGTTCGAACGATCCATCGACCGCAAGCCGCAGCGGAATGATCTGCTTGAAATCTTTCAGCAGCTTGGGCGAGTTCACCAGCGGGCTCAGCGAACAGAAGAAGCGTTGAAAGTCTGGACACGGCTTGAATCTCTCTTCCCGGATGATCCGCGAGTGCTCGAACAGATCGCCGTGACGCTGGCTGAAGAAGGCGACAGCGCGCAGGCTCTGACGCGATACGAACGATTGGCGAAGCTCGTGAAAGACGACTACCGCCGCACGATGTGTCTGATTGAAGTCGCCGAGTTGAAGATCAAGAGCTCAAAGAAAGACGATGGCATCGCGGACCTCGAAAAAGTCATGGCGCAGCTTGATCCGGATAGCTGGATCTACAAGGACGTTCGGCGCCGCATTGACGATGTGTTCCTGCGTTCGGGCGATCAGGATAGTCTGGTCAAGTACTATCAGAAGTGGCTCGAAACACATCCCGAAGACGTCGAAGGCATGGCCCGTCTGGCTCGCTTTCTCGCTCAGTCCGCGCGAGTCCCTGAGGCGACTCAGTGGATGGAGAAGGCGCTGAAGTTGGCCCCCTCGCGAACGGATTTGCGAAAGTCGTTCATTGATCAGCTTGTTGACGATCAACGCATTCCCGAGGCGATCAAGCAGTACGAACAGCTTGTCGCGGCCGCGCCGGGGAATCAGGATTTTCTGCGAGACTGGGGCAAGCTGGTTCTGCGGGACAAGTCACAGGATCTTGAAGTCCGAAAGAAGGAGGCGGTTCGTATCTGGAACGAGATTTTCTCCAGTCGCCCCGATGATGCGATCACCACGGCTCAGGTGGCCGACTTGTTTCGTCAGGCCAATCTGATCGACGACGCGCAGAAGTTGTACGAGAAGGCAGTGACGCTGGCGCCGGCCGATCCGCAGTATCGCGAGTACCTTGGCGAGTTCTATCATATCCAGAAGAAGACCGACGATGCTTTGAAGACATGGGCGGCGATCGCGGAAGGTGAACAGCGAACGGCTGAGAATGTCGCCCGACTGGCTGAGGTCTACAACAGCTTCGGGTATCTCGATCAGGCCGTGAAGGAAATCGGCGATGCATGCAAGCTGGCCCCGAAGGAATTCGTGCTGCAGATGCGATCCGCCGAATATCACATGCGAGCCACCAAGTACGACGAAGCTCTGACGTTCCTCGATGCCGCTCAGGCGCTGGCGGCGAATGATGACGAAAGAGACTCATTGATTCGGCAGCGGATTGAGATTTTTCAATCCAGCCAGAAGCTTGAAGACGAGATCGCTAAGCTGGAGTCTAGCATCAAGGCCAACACGGCCGCGACACCGGCCGACTGGGCCATGCTGGCTCGCTACTATGAAGCCAATCGCCAATGGGTTGACGCGACAGAGTCTATCGAGAAGGGCCTCACGATCGATCCCAAGTCTGTTCCAACGCTGACCGTGGCCGCCAGGATTTCAGAATCTTCCGGCAACTTTGGTCAAGCCGCCGAATACAGTCGACGTCTGGCCGACAGCGACCGGCGATCGAAGGGCGATCATCTGATGAACGTCGCTCGCCTCGAAGCTCAAATGGGCCGTTCCGAGCAGGCTCTTGCTGCCGCCAATGAACTCATTGTGTCCGCGCCGGGCAACACGGACAATTACGAATTCCTCGCGCAGATGTGTTTCCGGCTGGGCAAATCCGACGAAGGTCTGGAAGCTCTCCGCAAGGCTGTTCGCATCAACCCGAACGAGCCCCATCTGATCATGGCCTTGGGATCTGCGTTGGCCGATCAATTGCGAACAGATGAAGCGATCGCCGTCTACTGGCGAGCCTTCGACAAGTCAGAGACCATCGAAGACAAGACGAACTTGACTCAAAAGCTTGTGCCGCTGTACGAGCAGATCAACCAGATGGATAAGTTGATCGAACGCTTCGAACGCGATCGACGTGAAGAAGAAAAACGCCGTGAAATGACGATCTGCCTTGCTCAGGCGTGGCAAACATCCGGCGACTTCGGAACGGCTCGCACGGAACTGGAGCAACTGCTCGGCGAAGACAGCCGCGACACCAATTTACTGCAGCAACTGTCGAAGCTGTGCGAATCCAGCGGCGACCTTGAGGCGGCCATCGGCTATCAGCGGCAGTTGATCGCTATTGCCCCCGGTCATGAAACGGAGTTCCCTCTTGTTTCAATGCTGCAGGCTCGTGGTGATCGCGATGAAGCCACGGAGATCCTGGTTAAACTGACGGCTCGCGAAGACGATCCCGCGCGGCTGTTGAAGAGCATTGATTCGCTGCTGAACCAGGGAGCCTACGAAGCGGTCATCAGCATCACCGAACCTCTGCTCAGCCAGCAACGCGAAGACTGGGAACTGCTCTACCGCGAAGGCGTCGCGTGGGCCAAGCTGGAGAAGCACGAAGAAGCCAAAAGCCGCTTCGACCGAATCCTTGCGCTGACCATTCCTCACGACACGCTCGGTCTGTTCGCGACTGATGAATTCAAACGAGCTCAGGCGAAGGCCAAGTCAGAAAATCTGAAGGGCAATAAGACTCAGGGCCCAACGAAGCGATCGCCTTTGCAGTTGTTGTACAATTCCAGCGAAGTGCAAAGGGCAACGGGGCTTCGATCTGAAGACTACTATGGTGGTTCGTCACGACCGCAAACCTGGACGCCTCGCGAGTTCGGCGTCGCTCGTATGGCAAGTTTTGCGTGGCTGATGAAGTTTGAGGACGATACGTCCAGCGGAATCACGAATCCTACCGCCCCGCCAGTGGCAACGACGGAGCCAATCGCGCCTGCTGTCACGCCAGAACCAGCCGCAAAGACGGTGCTGGCAAGCATCGCCGAGAAGGCTCAGGCCGAAGGAGCGAGTCGCAACACGATCTATGACTGGCTGTATGCCGTGACATTAAAGAGTGATCAGGCGACAGCGTTTCAGATCGCTCGTGATCTTGCAAAGACCGGCGGTAAGGAAGAACAGCAGTTCTTTCTAACGTCGTTGAGGACTCGTCATGTGAGTGCAAACGCGAGCAGATCAAACAACGACGACCCCAACGCGGGAAAGACTCCACTTTCTGAAGACGATATGGCGTTGATGCTGAAGTGCGTGGAAGACCTTTCAAAGAATGCCGAAGAGAACGGCATTGAATCGGCCGCTGCGATTGGCGGGCAGATTGCCTATGACGATGAAGGCAACGCTTACATGAACATCGGTGGTTCGTGGGTTCGGATCGGCGCGGCTGGCGGAAAGCAGTTCACGATGCAAATCGTAGAGGAACTAAAGCTGGCAAAACGAGAAGCGGAAGCCGACGCCCGCCTCTACGAGATGTATTCGGAAGCGAAAACAGCTTCCGAACTCTCAGGAGTCATCGGCGTGATGCTCCAGCAGGAGAAGCTCGATCAGGTTCCGGAGTTCTTCCACCGTTGGCAGGTCGCGACCAAAGAAGAACTCGCCAGGCCGGCTCCAGCTGGGGCAAACAAGTCGCAACAACCACCACAAATGTTTGCCGGAATGTCATACACTTTGATTAAATGGACTGGGCTGCTTGGCCCCGAAGAGGAAAACGCTCAAATCCTGTCCATTCTTGATCAGGCTCTGGATATTGCAGTCATTGAGGGCAAACAACGCCAGATTTTCATGGCGGCGCAGGCTGCCAAATCACGGCGATCTTCGGCGGCGAATGCTGGTCAAAGCCAGATGAACTTCAGCTCGTTCTATGGCAAGGAATCTCAGTACATTCAAGCAGTGCTGCCAAACAGAAATCTCGACTCATCGGTAGCCAACCTTCTGCGGCAGGTTCATGAAGTCTGCAAACGCAACGACGTCCTTCCGGACCTTATCGCTCGTCTCCGGGATCGTGCGAAATCCGCTTCGGCGGAAGATGCACAGTTCGCCAATCTGTTTCTCGCCACGGAACTTTGGTGGGCCGATGAGCAGGACGAAGCCGTCGATATTCTGGTCCAGTTGGGTGAATCCCAGAAGAATGATCCCAACGCTCGCTTCGAACTGGCAGACCTGCGAACTCAGCGAGGCGATATTGAGGACGCTTTGGAGATCGTCGATTCCATCGTCGCCCGCGATCAGCAGCTCCTTCAGCGACGAGAGCTGATGGCACTGACGCTTGCCGAACGACTCGGCGACAACGAACGAGCTCGCACGGCGGCTGAGCGATTGTTCGGGCTGCGTTTGGATTCGGCGACTCAGCTATCACTGGTTGACGGCATGCGACGGCTTGGCATGACCGACATGGCCGATGCTGTGATCGCACGTTCTGAGCGGCAATCCAGCAATCAGCCGCCCGCATTGGCCTCACTGATGATGCTCTATCAGAGCCAGGGCAAAGCGGACAAAGCGAAGCAGTTGGCTCACATGCTGCTTCGCAAAACCGTCAGTCCGATGACGACTATGGCCAATGCGACCCGTAACCCCAGCCGTTATCGCAATTCCGAAGACGGTTCGCGAACACAGGCATTGGCGGTACTGCAACAAACCGGCGAGCTGAAAACTTTGATCGTTCAGTTGGAAGCTCAACTGGAACGCTCGCCCGAATCGGCCAAACTGTATGAGCAGTTGATCGAATTTTACGGCATCACGGGACAGAAAGATAAAGTCGGCCCGCTGCTGGAAAAGGCCATCGCTGTTCGACCGGAGGCGCACGCTCTGCGCGTGCAGTTGGCAAAGCACCTGGAGCAAACAAACAAGCCAAAGGAAGCATGCGACCAGTATCTTGAACTAATGAAGCGCAAACCGGATTGGGTCACCGATGATCTCTATTCGATCCGTCGGCTATTCCAGCAGGCGGAGCGAACGAACGAACTTGTCGCCGCGATTCGAGCGATGAATTTCAAGTCCATTAGTCAGCCGTACTACATCATCAATCTGGCAAGCGAACTGATGCAGGACGAGAAGAATACGGAGATAGCGATTGAGCTTATGGAGCGAGCCATGGTTGCCTTCCCAAGCTATCGCAGCAACATACTTTCGAACGTAGGCAATTCAGGGAACTCAAAGATCTGGCAGAACGATCGGATGTTCCAAATCGGCAAGCAGGCCGTCATTCCAACATCGCTTGACCTGAAGGCCAGTCCCTGGGCCGGATTGGACCAAATCTATTCGCGGTCGAGCAGCGGCGATGTCACGGCTCAGTTTCACTACATGATTCGGGGCCTAGAGAAAACTGACAAGCTTGCCGAATTGCGAAAGACGATTCAGGACACAGTGCAGACATCGCCAGGCTGGTTCGGTGGGGAATCCATGCTGGCGTTGATTGATCTTCAGAACGGCGAGAAGGACGAAGCCAGGAAACGTCTGGAGGCGCTGACCGCCAACGAATCGGCCATGAAGACAATTCCATCCGACAGTTGCTGGCTGATCGGTCAGGAGCTGGATCACTTTGAAGAGACTCGACCGTTGGCCGTTATGCTGTTCGAGAAAGCAATGACGACACCCTCAGCCAATTCCTCCTCGAACCAGTTGCAGTATTCGCCGGTTCAAAAGCTGATCAAAGCGTTTACCGACAATGGACGAAAGCAGGAAGCTCGAGACATCCTGCTGAAGGCCATCAAAACGGCAACGTTCAACGAGTACGATGCTCAGTACTCGTCCTATCAGCGAACAGAGAATTCTCTCTTCGCCGCGACAAAGCTGCTGGATATGCAATACCCGGTCGACGCGGTGCAGCTCTATCGACAACTCCTGGATGACGAACAATCTCTGCGCACCGCGGCTCAGTGGAATGGTAATGACGCAGAGCAGTATGTGAATCAGGCAAAAACCGGCCTGACCAAAGCCATGGGCTCGTTAGATTCAGCCGGGGCGGGCGACGCGATCGCTCAGTTGCTTGTGGTCAATGAAACGCCGAAGGAAGGTACTTCCAGGCTCGACCTGATGCCTATCGTTCCATCGGTGTCGAAAGTCGGAGCGGAATCCATCGAAAGTGGGCTCGTGAAGCTGCTGGTCACTCTGGCGAAGGATGAAAAAGTTCGGACGGCGATCGATACGCGATTGGAAGCGTTGCAAAAAGAACATCCAACGGATTTGTCCATTGCCATCGGATGCGCGGCTTTCCGAGCACAGACCAAGGATGCTCGATTTGCGGATTCGGTGCAGTCGCTGGCCCAAATTGTGGCCGAGCAGCCGCTGGAAGCCGTCGCCGAGGGCCGACGCCCGAACTCTCGGCAGCGAAAAGTGGCGGCGATGTCCGTTCCGCTGTGGATCGTAGCTCGTGAAGCATTAAAACAGGAAAACCTTCGACCTCAGGCAGAGATTCTTGGCGAGCGTTCGGTCGC
>JANMEV010000071.1:0-5794 GCA_031377305.1 Planctomycetota bacterium
GCCTTTGCCAACAAGAATCTTTAAGGCGATGGCCGCCTGCAACGAGGCCACAACATTCACAGCCGGTCCAAGCACGCCAGCCGTGTCGCAGGTTTCCGTGGAACCGGGCGGAGGCGGCGACTGCATCAGGCATCGCAGACAAGCCGATTGATTCGGAAACACAGGCATAACCTGTCCAACGCTGCCAGTACATCCCGTGAAGATCCACGGAATGTTGGTCTCCAGCGACAAGTCATTGATCAGGTAGCGGATCTCGAAGTTATCGGTGCCATCGAGCATCAGGTTCACGCCACCCGCGAGCTCCGAAATGTTCAGATAGTCAACGTCCGCAACGATGGGCTCAATCGTCACTTCGGAGTTCACTCGTCGCAAGCGTCGCTCAGCGGCAATCGCCTTTGGAAGGTGATCGATAACATCCTGCTCGTCGAACAGAATCTGACGCTGCAGGTTGCTGAGTTCCACAAAGTCGCGATCGACAATTCGAACATGTCCGACGCCGGCTCGCACCATCGCATCCGCCAGAACACATCCCAGCGCGCCGCAGCCAACGATGAGGACTCGGCTTTCGGCCAGCCTCTGCTGTCCCTCCGCGCCGATTCCGGCGAACAGCATTTGTTTGTGATAACGAGATGATGTCACGATAATGAACTCTCTGACGAAGTGCCGCTGCCGCTTAGTCGAACCAGTTCAAAAGGTTGACGTCTAAAGTTCAGCCAGTCCACTGATAGGCCGTCACAAACGCGAGTGAACCACGGATCGATCATGCCGTTGGCCGCGAGTTTCTCAATCGTCCGATTCCCCGAATCGCATGATTTCCACAACACAAGTCGGCTCGCCGGCCAGCGCGAAGCGGTCCAGGCGGCGATGGAGTCGCTGGTAACGTCCCACGATCGCGGCAGAAGTTGAACGACGGGATCAAGTTCTTCGTCTCGAAGAAATGAGTACGCATCAAGGACCGGCGTTCGGCCGTCGGACCAAACCTGCAACGCCTGCTCTCGAGAACCGACCATAACCAAATCGGAACAAAGCCGCGAAAGCATCGCTGCGTTGTAAGACATGGCGGCGATCGCGTCCCAGTGAGCTTTCTCAGCCGGCAGGCCGAGTTGCTCGTCGATTTTCCGAATCATATCGGCTGCCGCACCGCCGCCGGGAAGCACCAAAGCCCGCTGCGGCCGAAGCCATTCGATCGCCGCTCGCAGACGTTCAACCAGGTGCGGCACCGTCAACAGGCTGCCGCCAAGCTTCAGGATGATCGGCAATTCAGGTTTCACAGGAGTTCATTCAATTCACAACACTTCCGCTCGACTTGCCACCGAGGCATGGAATCGGCCCAACGCTCGCCAAGATCGAGCTCGACCTCCGAATCTTCAGCGTCTGCTAATCAATAATCTTACTGATCGGATACTCCACAATCCCTCGCGCGCCGGCTTGCTTGAGCTGTGGGATCGTCGTTCGCACGAGGCTTTCGTCGACGATGGTGTTCAGCGCGACCCAGTCTGGATCCGACAGATGCGATACCGTGGGAGTCTGCAAAGCAGGCAACATCTTGAGGACGGCATCCAGATCCGTCTTCAGGACGTTCATCATCAGGCCGACTTTGCCTTCCGCTTCCAGGCACGACTGCAGCATCAGCGCGATGTTGTCGATCTTGGACTTGATCCAGGGGTCCGCATACGCCGTGCGATTGGAGATAAACCGCGTTGTGCTTTGCAGTACCTCGTCCATGATTCGCAGGTTGTTGGCTCGCAGTGAGCTGCCAGTTTCGGTGACTTCGACAATCGCGTCGGCCAGCTTCGGCGGCTTCACTTCTGTGGCTCCCCACGAGAATTCCACGTGAGCCTGCACTCCATGACGTTCCAAAAATCGAGTCGTCAGACCAACCGCTTCCGTCGCGATGCGTTTGCCCTGCAAATCCCTGACGGTCTTAATGGGCGAATCTTCTGGCACGCACAACACCCAGCGAACGGGTCGTCGGCTGACTTTGGAAAAGACAAGTTCGCAGACCTGATGCACGTCAGCGTTGGTTTCCAGAATCCAGTCGTAGCCAGTGATGCCCGCGTCGAGAATTCCGTTCTCAACGTAGCGAGCCATCTCCTGAGCTCGAATAAGCATGCATTCGATTTCCGGATCATCGACCGTCGGAAAGTACGACCGCGACGCAAACTTGATGTTGTAACCCGCGCGACTAAAAAGGGCGGCGGTGGATTCCTGCAGACTGCCCGCCGGGATGCCTAACTTCAGAACTCGACCTGACATGTCACTCCACTTTCAACTTGTATTGGATTCACTGAAGAGCGAGACAATGCCCGCCAACTCATCGTCTGTCCGTGAGCCGCTTTGTTGATTTAATGGGTTTTCACAACCCGAAACGTCAGTGAGGGATACGATCTGCCGCGTTGTTCAACAACAATCCCTCGCTGACGCTTCGGGTTAGGATTAAATCAACATGCGGCTCACTTGCCGTAGACCGCCTTTGGATCAAACACTCGGTCACCCTCAACGGCAAACTGCTGAGTTGCCGGATCGATGCGGCGGAAGAAGCAGCTTCGAAATCCTTCATGGCAGGCCGCGCCGCCGATCTGATTGACTTTGACCAGCAGCGTATCTCCGTCGCAGTCGAAGTAAATCGCATGCAATTCCTGAACGTTGCCGCTTTCTTCTCCCTTGCGCCACAGCTTCCTGCGACTCCGACTGTAGTAGCAGACTCGGCCAGTTCGAAGAGTTTCCTCGTACGAATCTTTGTTCATCCACGCCATCATCAACACATCCCCCGTCACAGAATCCTGTGCGATCGCGGGGATAAGTTCGTTCTTTGAAAAATCGGGGCCCGTCACTTCAGCCATGGCAAAACAGCAAAGTCCTTCAGAAGCAGAATAGGGAATTGATCCCTGGATCTGTGCGATATATGTGTACCGTACCGTGGCCGCGCCGCGTTCTCCACCCGGGACACGAAACGACGGGCAGGAAGTCGCGTTTTCCTGACTTTTCAGCAGAATTTTGCAGGAATTGAGAGCTTCGGCGGCTCTGTCTGATCGAACCGGCTGGGACACCGTGCGGGATCGCGGCCGAATTTGCTCTGGAAACGCCATTCTGGACACGCGATGCGGCATCACTGTCTCGTGAAACTTCAAACGGACAAATTCAACGAACTCGCCGTCCCACGGTGGACCGGGCCGCAACAAAACTTCAGCCTTCGTTCCCTTTGTTGACTTCTGTTAAAAAACAGAATGAAACAGTAGGCAACAAAGGAAACGACGTTCGCGATCACAGGATTGCAGGAGTTGGCCGAGTGAATATCCGGGAACCCGTTTCCAGCTCTTCAACAGAAGTACGCAGTTGGACCTCGACATTCAAACAGCCGGCTCGCGCGCTGGTGCTCGTGACTGGCGTTGCCGCGGCGATCAGCCTGCTGGCAAGATTCTGGTGGGTTGCCGATCTGATCGCCAATCTTCGAGTTCAATTGATTCTTGGCTGCCTCGCCGCGGTCATCTGTTCGATGGCGGCACGACAGTGGAAACTGGCCGGCGTGTCGGTCGCGATCCTGGTTTGGCAATGCTCGTGGCTTTGGTCGGCGTTTTCAGCACGGCCGGAGAACTTCGGCGGTCCTCAACTGACCGTCTGCTCGATCAACGTGCTCACCCAAAACCGTCAGCATCATCGAATCATTCAAAGTCTTCGTGAGTCAAACGCGGACGTCATTGCTATTCTGGAATTGGGAACGGAACTTCAGGAGACGTTGATCCACGAACTTGGCGATAAATATACCCACCGAATTCTGCAACCTCAGGATAATGACAACTTTGGAATCGGCTTGCTGTCTCGATTGCCGTTTCAGGGAAGTCGCATCTTTCATCTGAGCGCACCGCCGGTGCCGTCGATTGAGGCCGACGTTGAGTGGCAGGGCCGAACAATTCGCATCATGGCGACTCATCCTCTTCCACCAATGAATGACAGATACTATCGAGCTCGCAATCTGCAGCTTGAGCTGCTTGCCAAACGAGTCCAGACGTATCGAAAAGATGAACCGGAGAACTCGGTCATCGTCGTCGGCGATCTGAATCTGGCCCCATGGTCACCGTTGTTTCACGATTTTCTTGCAGCGTCGAGCCTTCAAAACGCCTCGCTGGGCCGCGGGCTGACTCCAACCTGGTATCGCTGGAATTACTTTCCGTTTGGGCTCGTCCTTGACCACGGCTTTTCGACTGATGATCTGGTCTGTGCCGATCGCCAGGTGCTGGGCGATGTGGGCTCCGATCATCGGCCGGTGGTGTTCCGATTCGAAGAGTAACTCGGAAGCAACGCGAGCTTCAGGCCGCTGAACTCCTCGGGATGTTGCGAAAAGTCAACAAACACCCGTTGCCGAAAAGCAACCATCGTGCACCACTGGAACGCGGTCGAAAGCGAATCCCGCTCATCGTGAGTCAAATATTTGATTCCGGCAGCATCTCGCGACGACCGAGCCATAGTTATTCGACCCCATTCGCAGTTGAAGAACGCCACAACGTCAGGTCTTCCATGGCTCCGCGCATTGCACCGTCTGGTAACTTTCAGAACCCGCTGGGTCTTGTCTTTCGAATGCTCAAGTCGGGCAAGCGAGCGGCCTATGCGGCATTGCTGCACGAAGGTTTGCGAATCGCCGCACGACCGATCGACTCGCTTCTCAAAGGCAAGGAACAGCGACTGATCAACAGCGCGGCGCCGTCAAGTTTGCCCGTGGTGCTTGTCGTTGGCGCACCGAGAAGCGGGACGACTCTGGTCTATCAGACGCTCGCTCGATATCTGGACGTGAGCTACGTCACCAACATGACGTCGATGTTTCCGCGTTCGCCAATCAGCGCGAGTCGCATGCTGAACTGGATTCCAAAACGGGACACCGCGGACTTTCAGAATTTCTATGGTCAGACAGCTCGCCTTCATGGCCCGAACGATGGATTCAGCCTTTGGAACAACTGGCTGGGCGACGACCGCTATGTGCCTCGCACGGACCTGAACGAGTCCGAACAGCACACGCTGCGACAGTTTTTTTACGCCTGGAACAACACGTTTGGCAAACCGTTTTTGAACAAGAACAACCGCAACACGGGATGTCTCGATCTGCTTTCACGTGCAATCCCCCAAGCCAGCGTTGTTGTTGTTCGGCGCAATCCGCTGCTGGTGGCTCAGTCACTGATTAAAGCGAGAGAACAGGTTCAAGGCGACAAGGCCGTCGGCTGGGGCCTTCACTGCCATTCGTCGAACACCATCACTGATCCTTTAAGTTACGTCGATGACGTCTGCGATCAGATTCTGGAAATCGAAAAACAGCTCGACGACCAATTGCTGCACGTCCCCGCCAATCGAATCGTCGAAGTCACCTACGAAGGATTCTGCGAGGATCCCGGTTCGTCCTTGCGATGGATCGCCAAGCAGATTCCCGGACTGCAACTGAAAGAGTCCCTGATCGCGAATGAACTGAAGCCGTTTGAAGCATCGGCCAGGATCACTCTTTCGGAAGCCGAACAACAAAGGCTGCTATTCAGATTGCAATCGCGCCGCACAAACACGCCGTCAATGGCGGCAATGTAAAAGTCGGCAAGCGAGAAATTGGCGCCGGACCAATCGGCTATTGCTGGTCAGCCAAGATTGCCCAACGCACCGTCAGCCCCTGTGCTTTAAGCGGGCAGGGCAGGCGAGCCGTTTGGTTCGTCCGACACGGGTTCTCGAACAAAGCGATATCCCGTCCCGCGAATCGACAACAGATGACGAGGCGATGACGAATCAGTCTCGATCATGCGCCGCAATCGCATCACAAAGT
>JANMEV010000584.1:0-7235 GCA_031377305.1 Planctomycetota bacterium
GTCCAGTCCCTTCAATGTCTGCAACGCATGAATCGCTCCCACGTTCAGCCCGATCTCGTCAACGGACTGATCGGCAATTAACGCCAGCAGCTGTGGCACAACGTCTGTCGCCTTTTTTTCGACCAGCAATCGCTGAGCCTGCAAGCGCCAGTTCATTGAGGGGTGTTTAAGGACTTCAACAAGGTCAGCATTCGAGGCTTTGGCAAGATCCGCCCACGGATGCATCACATCCTTGCCATCGGCTGTTGGGAGTACTCGATAAATGCGACCATGTTTTTTGTCCCGCAGATCGCTTTCGTAAGCGTTGCCCTTGCCTGTGGTAAACCCCTGCGGCGTTGGGTTGTGCTGAATGATGAAGTTGTACCAATCGATGACCCAGACAGCTCCGTCCGGGCCGACTTCTGCCATGATCGGCGAAGCCCATTCATCATCACTGGCCAGAAGGTTGGTCGGGCTGGTCGACTTGTAGCCGCCTCCGTCTCGACGTAGCACGAACGTACCGATCAGGTGACCGGTCGGTTCGCAGACAAAGGCTGTCTTGTTCCACCATTGCTGAGGAAACGTTCTCGCCGTGTACAACGCGTGACCTGCCCCGGCCGTGTAGCCGCCGAACTGGTCCACTTGGCGAACGTTTTCCGTGATCGCATTGAATTTCCACGAATCAGCAATCGTTCCAATGTCGGGAGCTGCCCAGCCTCGGACCTTTTCGTAGTAACGATTTGGAATCGGGACATACGTGCTTGGGTTGTGGTTGGCCGTCGAGCCGAAGATTAATCCGTCTTCGCTGAGACCAAGTCCCCATGTGTTGTTGTTCGTTGATCGGATGAATTCAACGTCGGTGACTTTCGGGGGATCCGTGTTCGACAGTTTGAATCGCCAAAAGCCCTGACGGAACGAGTCCGCCTTTTTACCATCGAACTCCGGAGTGCTGTCGTTGTAACCCTGCATGCCCCAGATCCAGTTGTCCAGACCGTAGCGGAGGTTGCTGATACCTCCGTGAGTGTCACCGGCTCCAAAGCCTGTCATCAGCACCGTCTTCTGGTCAGACTTGTCGTCACCATCGGTGTCCTTCAGATAGATTGTTTCGGTTGCGTTCTGGATCACCGCACCGCCTCGATAGATCATGATCGCGGTTGGAATTGATAGACCTTCGGCGAAGATTGTGAACTTGTCAGCCACGTTGTCGCCGTCGGTATCTTCGCAAATTCGAATACGGTCGCGATCCTTGCCGAGTTCATTCGGATAGTCGAGCGTTTCGCAGATCCACAGGCGACCGCGTTCGTCCCAGTTCATTGCAATTGGCTTCGCCTGGAAATTGCGCTCGTCGGCGTACAGTCGCAGTGCCATTCCTTCTGGCACCGAGTAGTGCTTCATCGATTCTTCAACGCTCAGCGGAAGTTGCATCGTTGTCTTGGGAGCTCCCTGAACTCCCCACTGACGGCCGGGCGTGTAGTTCGGAATCTTCGGCCCGACTTCCGCAAACTCAAAGGGCTTCACATCTTTCGTCAGTTCCGTCATCTTCGGCGCGGTGAAGGCTTCGAGGTCCGCAAACGCGGGCACCACGGAGACGTCTTTCCCGCAAGCCCAGCGGATGCCTCGTTCAACAAGATTCGGGAAGCCCGGATTGGTGAAGGTTCGTTGATCGTGTCCCCACGCCGTGTAGAAGACTCGACCTTTGCCGTGCGTTCTGATCCACGTCCACGGTTCCCGGGTGTTACCAGGAGCCTGTTCGCCTTCAACACGATACTCCAGAACCGTTCGGTTTTCTTCGTTGTGCAGATGATGAATGTACGTTTCGTCCCAGCTCGTGAAACCGCTGAAGTCTTTCATAATGGGATGAGTCGGCTCAGCAATCTGAGTTCCAAAAACCTGCCCGCCGTGTCGCTGGAACTGTGCTCCCATCAACTTCACCATCTCCGCATTGTTTCGCCAGCAGAACGTTGCACAGTGCAGCGGAATGAAGCCTTTGCCGCTCGCAACATAGTCCAGAACTGCTTTGGCCTGCGCGTCTTCGATCTTGTCGATATTGGCATACAGAACCAGCCCATCGAAGCCGGCGAGCGTTTCTGCGGTCAGGTCTTCCATGTGGTCCGTGTACTTCAGCTCAATACCGCGAGTTTCCAGCACCGGAGCCAGTTCATGGAACCGCTCCGACGGCCGATGATGACCGTTGTCGCCCATGAAGAGCAATTTCAGGTCGGCAGCGGTGGCTGCCGACGCAGCCGCGAGAGTGAAGAACAAAATGACCGAACGGAGCAACGCACGGCAAAACAGATTTGGGGTTAGCATTTTAGAGCCCATGGGTCAGGATGCGTGATTATTCGACAGACAGAACTGAGGGAAGTGAGACCAGGTTATCTTGAAACCAGTTGGAACGTCAACGTGGAAACGGTGTGTTGACGCTGAAGGTAAAAGGCGAATATCGAATAGGCCAACGATAGAATCGCGGGCCAACAGAAATGGTGAATACGAAAAACAAAGTGTTCTAAAGTCGAGCGTCTGTACCTCCAGCAACTGATGCCTGCCACGGCAAAAATGGGTACTGCTCCTTGGCCGACAATACGAGCCTCCAGTCGAGTGAGATTCGGGGCGTAATCCCAACCGCCATCTCCAAAGGTGTAGTCACCCGATCCAAACTGATTCCAGTAGACGATCCCTTTCTGCGGCGGAGTGAACAAGCTGATTGAATAGACCTGATCCGTTAAGAATTCCAGTTGCCCGAACGGAGTGGCGGGACAAAGATCGACCCAAAAAAACTGTGCGGCAATTACAAGTGTGACTGCGCTGGCAAGCAAAAATCTCAGACTAATCAGTACGGCACGTTTCAATGGTTGTTCGCTCATTCAGGTAGCTCCACCTGATGCATTCGCCGTACGACTTCACGATTGATTTCCCAACAGCCCCATTCAGGGTGCGTGTTTCTGATCGATGTCGCAATCATGCGTCTGGCCTGCAGAAACATTCGCTCACCGACCTCAAAACGTTCCAGAGGAGTCTTTCTGCGCAGGATCTCCACCATGTCGTCGCTGACGATTTCGATGCGATTAAAGTTGCTCATGCTCCGCATCTCTGGCCTTGACATATTCGTCAACCTCCAGCCGATTCATCAAACTTCCGCAGCGATTCTTCAAGCGTCTGCAACGCACCGAGCCTTTCCGCCCATTGTCTCATGTAGGCTCGATCCAGATCGCCCTGCATAAAGAGGACGTCGTGAATGTCTATTAAATCACGAGGCCGATTTGAGATGGACTTGAGGACGATTAAGTCTTCAGGAGTCACCACGCAAACTTCTGACATGTCGTCCAGAGACGTTCGAATCCGCCGTTCGATGACCTTCTCCAGATAACTTGACTCTGCCAAAAACACATCAATGTCGACACTGCGATCATCGATCGCTACGCCGAACTTCACGAACGGCATACCGCCAACCTGGTCGATCCAGCCAGCGCGATACGCCGAAGGCACCGTGTAACCAAGTTGCTCGGCTTCTTCGAACAGCAAAGCAAGACGGGAACGCTCCACGGCGACGGTAAAGTCCACATCCCACGTGGGCCGTGGAATTCCGTGAGCACGTGCCGCGAGACCTCCCAGAAGCGCGTAGGGAATCTCATGTGACTCAAACAGTCTCACAAAATCCTGAACAGCTTGTCGAAGCTTCGCGGTCATTCAGCCGTCGTCCTTGCGAACCCTCGGAGCAGATTCTCGTTCCTCATTCGATTCTCTCGATCCAGGAGTTCAAACCGCCGATCCACAACCTCTTTCTTGCCGTACAACAGAGCCTGTTCGTTTTCATCAATTGCATGCAGAGACAATGCGAGTCTCTGACCGGGAGTCATCCGCCGATAGCGTTCCAGTGTTTCTTTGCTCAGCATCTGTCGTCCTTCAAAATGAAGCAAAATGGCGAGCGGCAGGGCGTTAGCCCTCCGAGAAACGTTCTCTTCAGCATTCAAAAACTAGCAAGCAGTATGCGTTCGCTTCCCGGTCTTTTGAAAATCTGAATCACTTACCGCATCACTGTAATCGGAGCGGCCAGCTGACACTGGCCGCTCGCCGAGATGCGGACGATCGAAAACTAACCCAGAGTGAACTCCGGCAACCGCACAATCTCACCGCCTTTTAACGCGGATTCGTGAGCACAGATGCCGACGCAGGTCCAGTTGGCAGATGTCACAGCGTTTGGACGAGGATCACGGTCTTCGACCAGAGCGCTGAGCATTTCGTGAACGAGATGTGGATGAGATCCGCCATGACCGCCGCCCTGCAGGAACGACAGGTGATCCGCATCGTGAATCGCTGATGGCATCGTGAACTTGCGAATAGGCTCGGGCAGCAGATGAGCATAGTCCGGAATGGTGACCTTCTCTGGAATCTCCGGCTCTGGCTTCTTCGACGTGTGAATGACGTGCGGCTGGTGCTCAATCAGAGTCCACTCGAAGCTCTTCTTCGTGCCGTACACGTCGAAGCTCTCGCGATACTGGCGAGCCACATCGTACAGGCACCGCCAGATGTGAGCGGTCAGGTCGGTGTCCTTGATCTTGATATGACAGGTTTCCAATGCAAACTTGTTGCCAGACTTCTGCGCGATATCGTCTCGAACAGTACCACTTCCAAAGCAGCTGACGTACTCGGCAAGACCATCAACCAAACCAAGGCACGGGCTGACCACGTGAGTCGCGTAGTGCATTGGGATCATCTTTTCCCAATACGCCGGCCATCCATCCATGTCCTGAGGATGCGACGCGGCCAGATGCTGGATCTTGCCAAGTTCGCCCTTCTTATACATCTCTTTGATGAATAGGTATTCGCGGCTGTACACGACGGTTTCGGCCATCATGTACTTCAGGCCGGTCTTCTTGACCTTCTCAACGATCTGTCGGCATTCGTCAACGGTTGTTGCCATCGGCACTGTGCACATGACATGCTTGCCTGCGTCGAGAGCCTTCAGGGACATCCAAGCGTGGTCGGTAATGGGGCTATTGATATGGACGAAGTCAATATCCTTGTCCGCCAGAACTTCGTCGTAGCTCGTGTATCGCTTGTCGATCCCGAACTGGTCCCCGCACTTTTTCAGTTCCGCCGGATCGCGTCGGCAGATCGCCGCGACGTGAGCGTTGGGGTGAGCCTGATAAATGGAAATGAACTCAGAACCGAATCCGAGCCCGATCATTGCCACATTGAACTTCTTCGTCATCGCTCGCCTCTGGTGGGAATAAAAATCTGGTCAACGCTCGTCAGTCACACGGTGTCCGTCAATCATACGGCTATTGTGCGAACATGCTGCCCTGAATCCAAACCAATCACCATGAGAATTCGCGCAGAAAGAATGAGATAATTTACGGGATGAAGAATCCGGCGTCATTCGTCATTGGCGTCACGTGTTTGACTGCATGGTCGAAAAATGCGTGGCAGGGAATTTTTTTAAATGGATTCTTGAAGGCTCGTTAATTCGGTCTACGCGATTCGGTTCGATCCCCATGATCGAATAGAGTGCAATGCTGACAACTCGAACAAAAGGAGCTTCACGATGACCACGATGATTATTTCAACCTATGCAATTTATGCCATCACGGGCATTGGTGTGGCCATTTGGGTGGCAAGGAAACTGGACATCCACGGAGTCACTTTCGCAAAGAACGGTGATCGATACGACACCGAAACTGGCCCCGCTATGTCTCATCTGCTTGTCGTGGGTTTCTCGCTGGTGGCGTTCGGCGTCGTCAGCCTGGCACTTGGCATCGGCAGCAACGTACAGACCGTTCAGCAGTGCATCGAAGCGCTGAGCAGCAAGCTTGGCTGGGTCATCATGATCATCGGCATGCTGCATTTTCTGATGCTGACTGTCTTCGCCGCCATGGGGCGAAAGGCACCAGCAGGGCTTGCCCCAACCACTGCAACAAACGTGTCTGCAGCACCGTTGGGAACTGTGGCTCAGTTGGTCAATCGCCTGCATCCGAATGAATGATCGGAGGCTGCTATGCTGATCGGCGTCTACAGTATCTATCTGCTCATGAGTTGCCTGCTGACGGTGTGGGTGGCGAAAACGCTGTCGATATCAGGCCGACCGTTTCTGGTGCAGGTGTTTCATCGGAACGAATCAACCGCCGATGCCGTGAATCAGCTATTGATCGTCGGCTTCTATCTGATGAACGCAGGTTTCGTCGGCATTACGCTGCGAGAACATCTCTCCGGCATCGATCTGAAAACAGCGATTGAACTTGTGAGCTGCAAAATCGGACGGACAATCACGGTGCTCGGCATCATGCACTTCTTCAATCTCATCGCCCTCTGCTGGATCCGGGATCATCGGAAGGCGATTCCGCAGAAGCGCTGCTAAGAGACTTGCCGTTGCTTCGAGCCTGAGACGCTAGCCGAATTTCTGCCGTCGAATCGGCTAGCGCTTCAGGCTCAGACGACATTTCTATTTTGTCGCTTGCTGGCCTAGTTCTGCACCGGCGGCGGAGTTGTTTCCGGCTGCTCTGGACTCAAATCTGCTTCCATCATGCCACTGCTTGTTTCACCAGTCGGCGTTTCGGAATCCGCATAAACTGGCTTCTCAATCGTTTTGATCTCCAGGACGCGATTATGCAGTGGAAATCGCTGCACTCGTTCCGAGATGCCAATTAGGAGCACCAGACTGGGCGGCAAAGTGGCAATGGAAGTCGGCGAGTCGGTTTGCTGAGTGGATTCCTGCAAATAAAGGAACAAAGAGGATCCCAAGCGACCCGCAGAAAACAGCAGCGGCTGCCCGGCTGCGATACGATACGTTTCGTTTTCAAAACCAATCCGCACCGGTTTGGAAAGCCCTTTCGGAGCATAGAAGAAAGGTGCTCCGGTCCATGGATCCGTGAAAAGGATCGAGAAAGGGAAGAAGAGCGAGGCATCACCTTCATCAAGATCCATCAGACTATCGGGAAATTTCCCGTGCTTTATGCGATGCTTCTGAAGCAGAATTGTGAGCAACGTGGCTCGTTCTTCGGCCATCAGATTCACGGTCGTTGGAAACAGTGTAGGATCAAGCCGATCGCTAAACATTGTTGGATCATCACTAAGATCGCCGATCGTCGACGTGGCTGCAAAGCGTTGAACATCCTCGGATGAGGCGGCGATTGAATTGACGGCGCCCCTGCTGAATTGATTCGGCAACCCTGCACGCCCACCGAGCGAAAATGCGGAGTACTGTGTGTTGAGGATGCCCGTCGAAAGGTACATCGTTGATAACGCTCGTCGGCGTGTCG
>JANMEV010000593.1:0-49687 GCA_031377305.1 Planctomycetota bacterium
GCTGATGGTAAGTTTCATCACAGCGAATGAACGCGCTCCACCAGCGAGTCAGCAGTTGAGGCTGAAAGATTCCAACGCCAGCGACTGACAGCAGCAGACCTCCGGCATACAGGCTCAGTCGCTTCAATCCTGAGGCATCGAAGACATCATCGGCCGCAACGGACGTCGCAAGTCGTTCGGCTTCCCGGATCGATCGCTCGAGCATCGGACGAGATAGTGGGCCTTCCAGCGGAAGACCTCGCGAAGATTCGACGGACGTAATGAGTCGGTCCTGAAACTGCGGAAACTTTCGCTCCAGCAAAAGTGCCAGGTCGGTGTCGCGAATTCTTCGGACGAGAGGAAACAGAACTCGCGTGGCGAGAATCCACAGTGTCGTTGGCAACAACGCGGCCAGCAGGATGGCACGCAGTCCCACGGGAAGTTCCAGCCTTTGCAGACGGAACCAACTGATGTCGAGCGTCGTTGTCACCCAAAAAACGATAACGGCGAAACAGACAGCTATCAATACGCCAGTCGCCAATGCGTCGCGTCGCAGTCGCAGTCGAACTTTGCTGAGCAACGCCTTGACTGACGGAGGCAGTGCGATTCGATTCACCGTTGGCGAAGGTGCTGACATGTGGCAACGCAATTGGGGATGGACTTCACTTCAATGCCAAATTTTGGCACAGCAGCACTCGCTGCCGTTGTGAAGTCTAGGATGCCGCCCGCATGAGAGAAAGAGACGCCCTCAAATCATTGCCCGAATCCCGGCCATGCACGCAGGAACACGGTGTTTGCTGTTTTAACCGCTAAGAGACCACGCTTGGATGCTGTGGCCGAATGTGGAACGGTTTTGGTTCGGAATTCCGGCGAGATTCTCGTTGGTGAATGATTTCCAAAGCCGCCAGTCGATATGCTTCCGCCATTGTTGGAAAGTTGAACGTTGCCTGCACGAACGTATCAACAGGCATCTGACCGATAATCGCCATCTGGCCCATGTGGATGAGTTCTGTCGCACCATCGCCGGCAATCTGGATCCCCAGCACTTTGTTTCCGTCCGCATCCGCAATCAACTTCAGCATGCCAGATGGCGACGCCATGATGTGAGCTCGGGCAATCTGACTGTAGTCGACTTTCGCAACAAGCGGAGTGCCGCACTGCGCGATCGCCTGACGCTCAGTGAGACCGACGGTGGCGATTTCCGGAATTGTGTAGATGCCTGTGGGCAGAGAACCCAGTCCAGGACTTTCCATCCCCGACAACGCATGACAGATCGCTCGGCGGCCCTGCTCCATGGATGCCGATGCAAGCGCAGGCGGGCCGATGGTGTCTCCAACGGCGTAGATGTGAGGAACTGCGGTTTGGCAGAAATTGTTCACCGTCAACAGGCCGCGATCGGATGCTGCAAGACCCGCGGCATCAAGACACAGGGAATCGATATTGGCAACTCGCCCCATCGCTACAAACGCTTTGTCGGCGTGTAGTTTTGTTCCATCTTTCAACTTCACACAGACGGAACTCACACCATCCCATTTCACCGACGTGATATCGCAGTTGCCCTGAAACATTCCGTGATTTGAAGTCAGTTGTTGGAGGAAATAGTTCACCAGTTCTGGGTCAAGAAAACTCAGCGGCCATTCCGCACGATCCAGCATCGTCACCTTGACACCGAGCGATGCAAACGTCGCGGCGTACTCGCAGGCAATCACACCGCCGCCCAGCACGATGATAGATTTTGGCAGGTAGGACATGGACAGAATGGAGTCGCTGTCCAGAATATTTTCATGATCAACATCCACGTTCGCCGGGCTGCGAGGCCGCGATCCGGTTGCGATGACGATGTGCTGGGCCTCGACGATGAGTTCTTCGCCGGAAATCTTTGTGATCGCAACTCGATTGGGTGACACAAAACGAGCGCGTCCGTAGGATCGATGAATACCGGCCCGTTCGAAGCACAGGCGAGTCGTTTCCGGATGCGCATGGACGACTTCATTGAGTCGCTTCATCAGGCTGGCAATGCTCAACTCCGCATCGCAACTGACTCGATAGACATCACCGCTGCGGCGTTGAAAGGCGGTCAGCGTTAACGCTGTCTCGCGAAGTGTCTTGCTGGGAATGGTCCCGTATTGAACGCAGGCTCCTCCGACGTTCGGTTCCTGTTCGACGATCAGCACCTCCGCGCCACGGTCTGCGGCTTCAAGCGCAGCGTTCTGGCCGGCGGGGCCACTGCCGATCACGATGACATCAAAGTAGCGAGTCTGTGCAATCATGTTGTTGAATTCACCCACTCGAGGATTTCTTCACGCTTTCGGATGATGGTACTAAACTGTTCAGGATAAATGCTCAGGACGTTCAGCATCGGAT
The DNA here is from genome assembly GCA_031377305.1 of Planctomycetota bacterium. Classification (GTDB taxonomy): domain Bacteria; phylum Planctomycetota; class Planctomycetia; order Planctomycetales; family Planctomycetaceae; genus SXXK01. The sequence continues at coordinate 2,344 of JANMEV010000593.1, forward strand.
GCGGTTCATCCGTTTTTAAACTCGGGCATGCTGGGTCGAGCGTTGAGGCAGCCAGATGCATTGCAAGGTTGACGGTCGCAGCCTGCTGCTGGCAATTCGGAGCGTCCAGCGGCGAAAACTGATATTGCACGGCTTCCGCAACGCGAGCGGAGAGATCCCACAGCGTGATAAGCTTTGCTGCGAGCGGGATTCGATATTCGTCGGCAACGGCGCGGACTTCCTGATTCGTAGCAAGAAGACCAAAACGTTTTTGTCGATCCGTAAGTGCCTGCAACAGAATCGGTCGGCCAACGTCGTGAAGCAGCCCGCCAAGAAAAGCTTCTTCAACATTCATGCGACGAGCTCGGGCAACTTCCTGTGCGAAGGCGGCTGTCGCCAGCGACAATCGAAATGACTGCCGAACTTCCTTTTCAAATCCCGGAACATCGAAGACTCGACACTGACACGAGATCAACACGACAATTTCGCGAACACACAGCAGACCCAAACGAGCGACTGCCTGCTGAATAGACGACACGGTCACACCAGTGGTGTAGCGTACAGAATTGGAAATCCTGAGCAGGTGACTTGTGAGCGATTGATCTCGTTTGATCAACGCGACGATTTCGGACGCTTCGCAGTCAACGTCGCTGGTCAGCTTGAGTAACTGAGCGGCCACTTCCGGCAGAACGGGAAGCTCGCAGTCTTCCGCGGCGATCAGGGCCTGAATCGCTTCCTGAATCGTTTCATTCGTGCTGACGAGCGAAGTGCTCATGCCGTTCCCCCTTTGCCAGTGACTCTCGTCCGGACCTTGCGAAACTGAACAGCGCGCAGGCAACCGTGCGACGGCTATCGGGGAAAACGAGGCGGGCTTGCAATAATGTCTGCAGGCCGAAGAGGATTTGAGACCATAAAGACACAATGTGCGGATTATGCCGGCGGATGCATTCGGCATCGCCGTCTCGCTGCTCCGGCTGTCATTAGTTTCGCTCGGTACTATCTGCAAGTCCGATGCTTGATATTGGCTAGTTCAGGACATCCTTCACGACGTGCCCTTCCACATCGGTTAGTCGCCGTTCGAGGCCGTTGTAATAGAATGTCAGACGCTGATGATCCAGTCCGAGAAGATGCAGGATCGTGGCATGAAAGTCGTGCACGGTGCAGATGTTCTCAACCGCTTTGTAGCCGAAGTCATCTGTTGCGCCATAACTGAATGGAGCTTTGACACCGGCGCCGGCCATCCAGCAGGTGAAGCCTTCTGGATTGTGGTCTCGCCCGCTGGCGCCTTTTTGGAATGTCGGCATGCGGCCGAATTCGGTGCACCACACGACCAGCGTGTCCTTGAGCAACCCGCGTTGCTTGAGATCCTTGATTAACGCCGCAGTTGGTTGATCCAGCACAGGTCCGTGGATGCTGTACTGATCTTTCAGCACTTTATGTCCGTCCCAATTGCTGACTCCTTCACCGCCCGTTTGATACGCCCCGTTGAACAACTGCACGAAGCGCACTCCCTGTTCCAGCAACCGCCGCGCCAGAATGCAGTTCTTCGCATAGGCCGCCTTGAGCGTATTCTCTGAATCATCCGCTCCGTACATGGCGAGCGTTGAGGCAGACTCAGTGGCGAGGTCTCGTACTTCCGGTATGCTGAGTTGCATCTTCGCCGCGAGTTCGTAGCTGGAGATTCTCGCTGCGAGCTCCGTGTCGCCGGGGAATCGTTCCAGATGCCGCTCATTCATGCGTTTCAGAAAGTCGCGTGTCTTCTTGTCGGATTTGTCCGTTATTGATTCTGGCCGCGCCAGATTTCGAATGGGCAGCGACGTATTAAAGTCGGTGCCCTGATACGCCGCTGGCAGAAAACCTGGTCCCCAGTTGTTCACGGAATTCTGGGGCGTGCCGCGCGGATCGGGAATGGCTACGTAGGCGGGGAGGTTTTCGTTTTCAGTACCGAGTGCATACGAAGTCCAGGCTCCGATGCTGGGATAGCCATCCAGCGTGAAGCCGGTGGACATGTAGTTCTCACCTGGACCGTGGGTATTCGTCTTGCCTTTGATCGAATGCAGAAAACACATGTCATCCGCCAAAGCACCAAGATGCGGAACAAGATCCGAGATCATCTTCCCGCATTCGCCTCGCGGCTGAAACTTCCACGGGCTTTGAGTCACATTGCCCTGCTCTCCCTGAAACGTAATCAGCTTATCAGATCCCGGCAGCGGCTGCCCATGCCGCGCGATGAGTTCGGGCTTGTAATCAAACGTGTCGAGATGACTGCAGGCGCCTGAGCAGAAGATGACGATGACTCGTTTCGCGGCCGCTGGGAAATGAGGCTTCCGCGAAGCAAACGGATGCGACGGCTTGATCTCCGGACGAATCGGCGGCTTGCCACCCACGGTGCTCGCCTGAGCCTCATCCGCCTTCAGCAACCCCTGCTCGGCGAGCATCATCGACAATGCAATGCTGCTAAGTCCCGTGCCAGTGTGGTCGAGGAAGCCTCGCCGGTTGAGCAGATGACGGTTGGCGATTGAGTTGGCGTATTGCATAAGGATTCGAGCTCTCTTTCCCGTCGGCGGAGCGCCCAATGGCGTGAACTTAAGCGAAAAAGTGAGTAAGTACCGGAGGAATTGAAACTGGGGTGGCATGAAATCGCCTGCTTGATGCAAAGTGGGTTTGGTCTAAGAAATCCACATCGGCAAGCAAGGAAGCGTGCAATGATTCTACCACCGCGAAAGGCATCGGTCGAGACTCCTGAAGAGGAGCAGAAAAGGAAACGCGATCGGAAGAAGATCATCAGTTTCGACGAAATCAGGCTGCGACTCCAGAGGCTCAAGGTGCTGGACAAAATTCGTCTTCATCATCTTTTTGATGACGAAGAGATTCACCGAATGTGTGACACACTTCAACTCGATTTTCGCGACAGAGTCTTCACTCCGGCAATCACGCTGGGGCTGTTTGTGTCTCAGGTTCTGAGTCGAGCTGATGCGTGTACTACTGTCATGGCGAAATTCAATCGTGACCGAAAGAACAGAGGGTTCTCACCTGTCTCGGAAGATGCTTCGGCCTACACCAAAGCGAGGGCCAGATTGCCTGTCGGAATGATCAATAACCTGAGTGCTCAGGTCAGAATGATGGCTGACAACATGATGTCGGATGAATGGAAATGGAACGGGCTGAATGTGTATCTGGTGGACGGCTTTGTGCTGCGGGCACCCGACACATTGGCGAACCAGAAAAAGTATCCTCAACCGTCACGTCTGAAAGATGGTCTCGGCTTTCCTCAGGTACGTGTTGTGATAACAACGTCGCTGGCCAGTGGCTGCGTGGTCCATCACAACACGGCTCCGGTGGAAGGCAAGAAGACAGGCGAAGTGTCGCTGTTTCGTGAAAAACACAAGGATTTTGAAAAAGGCGACATCATTGTGGCGGACAGTAATCTCGAATCCTTTCATGATGCGTCCTTGTTGCTTCGCCGCGGTGTCCACATGGTTTGTGCGATCAACGGATCCAGAAATTCGCCCTTTGAGGGTTCCTGCGAAACGATCGACGATCAGATTGTCGAAGTGCAGAAGCCGAAGTTCAACCCATCTCGCTTTACACGCAAAGAATGGAATGCGTTGCCGAAGCGAGTTTTGTATCGCATGATTCGCTATCGTGTCGCCGGTCGCGAAACACCACTGACCGTTGTCACAACGCTCACCGATCGGCAGCGTTTTACCGCCGAGGAGATCGCGGAACTGTACGGCTGGCGATGGGACGTGGAGCTCGATATCAGATCGTATAAATCGAGCATGGGCATGTGTGAACTTCGTTGCCTGAATCCCGAGAACCTGGATCGAGAAATTGCGGTGGCCGTCCTGGGTTACAATCTTGTACGCGTTCTGATGTGTGATACGGCTGCCGTGCTGGAAGCCCATCCTCGAGAGATCAGTTTTAGCTCGGCTCGTGACGCCTGGCTGGCGTTTCATGATGAACGGGAAACGACCGATGATATCGCTTGGATGATCCACTCGACCGCATCCCACATTGTGCGAAATCGCCCCGGCCGCAAAGAACCTCGCGCTATCAAGCGACGACAAGCCAAGTACCCCAAATTGAAAGAGCCAAGGCCCAGCCACAGATGTAGAAAGAAACACAATAACAACCCGACAACCACACCACAAAATGCTTAAGTCCACGCCATTGGACGCTCCGTCGGCGGGAATCTCAAGTGAAAATGATCTTCGCTGCCCGTGTGATTGTGGATCGTGTTCGCTGATCGGCCTGCGATTGAATGTGGCAGAGTGATCCCCAACGGCTGCCCGTCGGCGGAGCGACGGGGCTACGGTAAGAACACGAACTCGTTACTGTTCAGCATCGCACGGCAGAAGGCGGGGAGGCCTTCGGTAGCCATGAAATCGAGTGATGAGGCCAGTTCGGAAGGTTCTGGTTCGCGGTCGTAACACAACCAGAAGGCTCGAGCGATCTGCTTGCTTTGATCATCGCCGCAGTCGCGTTGAAGTCTGTCAGCCAGCAGTTCAGACTGCTGCAGCATGAACGGACTGTTAAACAAATTCAGTGCCTGAAGTGGTGTTGTAGAACGGCTGCGTTTGGGCACGGATGTCGCTGCATCGGGGCAATCGAAAACGCCGAAGACGGATTCTTTTTCGAGCCGCACTTTGGTCATGTAGATCATGCGCCGCCAGTCTTCCGGGCCGTATTTCTTCTTCGGAAAATAGTGGCGGACATTTTCGAGCTCCACTTCGAAGCCGCTGAAGCCGGGGCCGTACATGCGATTGTCGAGAACTCCCGTGACGGTGAGAATACTGTCGCGAATCGGCTCGGCCTCAAGGCGACGAGGAGGAAATCGCCACCACCATTGAGAGTCCGCGTCTGCCTGAAGTGCATCGGGTCGAGGCTGGCTGCTTTGTTGAAATGTCGCGGACTTCAGGATCAATCGATGGACGTGCTTCAGCGACCAGTTGTGCTCCATGAGCTCCATTGACAGCCAGTCGAGCAGTTCCGGATGAGTCGGCCCGACGCCCGCTTTTCCAAAATCGCTCGGCGTGGCCACAAGTCCTTTTCCAAAATGAAACTGCCACAGCCGATTCACGATGACGCGCGCGGTCAACGGGTTGTCACGAGATGAGATCCAGTTCGCCAGAGCAAGGCGTCGTTGTTGTTCGGGAGTGGCTTCAGTGATCGCCAGCTTTCCCAGCGCAGCGACGGTGCCGGGTTCCACTTGTTCTCGCTGAGCCGTTGGTTCACCTCTGAACAGGCGATGAGTCGGCCCGGGCTGTTGAAAACTTCCTGCATAGACTGTGGCTGCGGCCTGAAGCTGCGATTTGCGTTCCTCGTGTTTTTGAAGTTGGCTCAACAACTGGCGGCCGCGATTCGCCTCATCGTTCGGGAATTTTGCAAAGTCGTATTCGGGCTGCGTCGCTGCAGCGCCGGTGAATGGAAGGCGATCGGCCGACGATGCCACGGACTTCCACTGATTGGGCTCGGTCGCGACTTCCATCACATATTTTGTGGCGACGCGATCTGCAAATTGCCCGTCGCGGTCTCGAGCCCAAACGATGCGATTGATCGTAGCAACTTTTGGTAGTTCGATCTCAACCCAGCCGCCCGCTTCATTGGAAATCCAGCTACGAGGATTTCCGAAGCGACCGTCGTTCAGATGTTCCAGTTTGTGAATCTCATACCCCGGCAGAGAGCTGGAAGCTGTGGCCTTTGCTCCTGCTGATGACAAGGCGACGTTTGTTGTACCGCTGAAGATTTCGAGTTCGTCGATACACGGCTGCGAAGCGTTCGTTTGTTCGATGGTGAAACGAATGAACTTTGCCGCAACGGGTTCGAACAGCTCTTCGTTGAGCTTCGCGTTGACTGGTGGCCGTTGCGGACCGGCGTCTTTCACAAACGGCTTGAGCTCATTCCGGAGCTTCAACAACTGTTGATCGATCTGAGCAATTTCGTTTTGCTGCGAGTCGCTGAGTGGCATCGATCGATCGCCGTGTTGAATGCCGGCGAAGATGGCTTGCAGCGAGTAGTAATCGCTTTGGCGAATCGGATCGAACTTGTGATTGTGGCAGCGAGCACAGCCGATCGTGAGTCCCATGAAAGCCGTACCGGTGGTATTGATGATGTCATCAAGCTCGTTCTGCCGCTGCATCAGTGTGAGATTGATGTCGGGGCTTTTTACAAGGTCGTAGGGACCGGCGACCAGATACGCCGTAGCTTCCGCAACTCCGATCGCATCGCCGGCAATTTGTTCGCGAAGAAACTGATCGTATGGTTTATCTTCGTTGAGCGACCGAATGACGTAATCCCGATACGGCCATGCGTTGGGGCGTTCACGATTGGTTTCGTAGCCGTTGGTTTCGGCGAATCGAACAAGATCCAGCCAGTAACGGGACCAGCGTTCTCCATAGTGCGGACTGTTAAGCATTCTTTCCACGAGCTTCTGAACGGCCTGCGGATCACGATCGGCGACGAAGGCTTGGACGTCCTCCGGAGTCGGCGGCAGGCCCAGCACATCGAGCGACATTCGTCGAATCAGTTCGGCTCGCGTCGCCTGCGGATTCGGAGTCAGTGAATGCTCGGTTTGCATTTGCAGAATGAATGCATCAATGCCGTTGGCGATCCAGGAGTCACCAATTGCTGGCGGCGAAGTTGTTCGCACTGGCTGAAACGACCAGTGATCGGTTTTCTCCGCCTGTTCGTCATCGGCACCATCCGGCCCGGGCCATTTGGCTCCCTGATCGATCCACGCTCGCAGCAGTTCGATTTCGTCTTTTGAAAGCCGGTTGGCTTCATCAGGAGGCATCAGCTTGCCCGCTTCTTCGCCTCGCACAAGCTTGATCAGATGACTGCTTTCACTGTTGCCAACAAAAATTGCTGGCTCCCCGGAATCGCCTCCGCGCAACATCGCTGCTCGCCGATCAAGTCGCAGATGGCTTTCCTGAGTATCCGCCGCATGGCAGTCAAAACATTTCGCAGTCAGCAGCGGTTTGATCTGCGAATCAAAGTCAACGTCCTCAGCAACAGCCACAATGTGTGGCATGATGAAGAACAGCAACGTACTCACCAGGCGGCGAAGCGTTTTCATGGATCAAGGCAGGCGTCAAGGCAGGACGAGTGGGCGGGAAGTGATCATTAATCCGCATTGTGCCGTCCCTGCCCTGCCCGCGTCCAGTGACGAACGTTCTGTTCTGCCTTCGGTGAGCCACAAGGCGATACCAGGCTGTTGACTTCATCCTAACCCGATGCGTCAGCACGCGATGCGTCAGCGAGGGATTGTTCTTGAAAAACGCGGCAAAGCTTATCCCTCACTGACGTTTCGGGTTGTGAAGACCCATTCAGTCAACAAACCGATCGGGCTTTGCGGCTTACGTTGCATCATCCTGCTTCGGGGCGAAGCCGCGGCGCATCGTGTTTTCGGAGACACTGACGGGGACGAGGAACTGGAGCAGATAATCCGGGCCTCCGGCTTTGCTGCCGATGCCCGACATGCGGTAACCGCCGAATGGGTGTCGCTGTACAAGAGCCCCGGTGATTTCGCGGTTCAGGTAGAGGTTGCCCACTTCGAATTCGTTACGAGCACGTCGAAGAGTCTGCGGACTGCGGCTGTAGACTCCGCCGGTGAGCGCGTAGCGGGTTCCGTTGGCGATGTTGAACGCTTCGTCGAGATTTTTGGCTCGCATCACAGACAGCACCGGTCCGAAGATTTCGTTCTGAGCCAGCGGCGAAGTTGGATCAACGTCGATGAAAATATGTGGGCCGACGAACGTGCCCTGCTTTGCCAGCGGACCGGGATCCATCGCCAACGTCAGAATGCCGCCGTGTTCCGGGTCGACCTTTTTGATCGTCTCAAGGATGCGGTCTCTCGCGTCTTCGTCGATTACCGGGCCGATCTTTGTTCCCGGATCATCAGCAACGCCAATCTTCAGACTCTTCGTGGCTTCAACCAGTCGTTCAACGAACTGTTTGTACGCAGCGTCCAGCACGATCACTCGGGAGCAGGCCGAACACTTCTGGCCGACATATCCGAACGCGCTCTTGATCACGCCGATCACAGCTTCGTCGAGATCCGCGTCGTCGTCGACGATGATTGCGTTCTTGCCGCCCATTTCCGCGATGACTCGACGAACGTTCTTCTGACGCTTGTCTGTATCCGCAGCGGCGCGGTTGATTTCGAGACCGACGTTCTGCGAACCGGTGAACGCGACAAGATCGACATCCGGATGGCTGCACAGAGTCGGTCCAATGTCCTCACCGATGCCCGGCAGGAAATTGACGACTCCATCAGGCACGCTCGAGTTACGAATGATCTCCATCAGCTTGGCGGCGACGACGGATGATTGTTCGGCCGGTTTCATCACAACGGTGTTGCCCACGACGATAGCCGCGACAGTCATGCCAGTCAAAATGGCGAACGGGAAGTTCCATGGAGCGATCGCCACGCAGACTCCGCGAGGTCGATACATGTAGCTGTTGTCTTCGCCAAGGAAGTCGGTCTTCTGAGGCTCGCCCAGACGACGCATTTCGTGAGCGTAGTACATGCAGAAGTCGATGCCTTCCGCGACATCGCCGTCAGCGTCGACCCAGGGCTTGCCGGTTTCAAATATGATCCACGCGACCAGTTCCAGCCGACGCTCTCGCATTTCGGCCGCCATCAGTTCGAGGTATTCGGCGCGAGTATTCACCGGCGTTGCGGCCCACATGCCGAAAGCGCGGCGAGCGGCTTCGATGGCATCGGTGGCTTGATCTGCGGTGGCGGAGGCGACTCGTCCAATGATCTCCGAAGTCTTCGACGGATTGCGTGACACCAGCGTCGCGCGGCTGTCGCATGACTTGCCGTCGATGATCAGGGAATACACGCCGCCGAACTGGTCTCGCACGTCGGCCAGAGCCTGGACCATCGCCTCTCGGTTTTCTTCTTTCGTGAAGTCGACCAGTGGCTCGTTATTGAATCCAGGGCGAGGAGTCTCCTGAATCGGTGGCTCGGTGGCTGAGTGTTTTGACGGCTTCATAAGAAGTTTCTCGACGGCAATATGTTCGGTGAAGCTTTGGCGGAGGAAAGAATCGTTCGACGTATTCTCAAGCAGGCGACGCACAAGGTACGCCATGCCGGGAAGCAGCTCGCCAAACGGAGTGTAAATGCGGACTCGATGGCCGCGTTCCAGAAACAGCTGAGCCTGTTCGTCGCCCATGCCGTACAGCATCTGAATTTCCATCGCTCGGTCGGGCACGTTCAGCTCTTCTTTCAGAGCCAGTCCGTGAGCCAGACTGCGAAGGTTATGACTGGCCAAAGCAGGCCGGAGCCACTGATGATTTTCCATCAGAACACGAGTCAATCGTTCGTAACAATCGTCCGACTGCCACTTGCGGCGATACACCGGAACCGGCCAGCCGCGATACTCAGCAACGATGTTTTCGTAATCCCAGTACGCGCCTTTCACAAGACGGATCCAGATCGGCGTGCCACGTTTCTTGGCCCATTCCAGCATCTTGTTCAAGTCGTTTTCGGCCGACTCGAGGTACGCCTGCACGACGATACCGCAATCCGCGTAGTCACGGAATTCATCTTCCATCATCACGCGGCGGAAGATCTCAAAGGTGATCTCGCGGTAGTCGTTCTGCTCCATGTCCACGTGGACATAAGCGTTATGCGAACGAGCGGCTCGCAGAATTGGACGCAGTCGCGAGGTGACTCGTTTGAACGTGCCTTCCGCGTCCATCGGCGAGAACTGGCTGTCCAGGGCTGACAGCTTCAGGCTGACGTTGACTCGCGGGATTCGGCCTTCGTGGTCGGAGTCCAGCAGCAAATCCTCGGGCCATTCATTGACCTGTTCGGACATGCCGTTGATGAGATCGATATACGATTGCTGATAACGATCCGCTTCACCATCGCTGATGACAGCTTCGCCAAGCAGGTCGAGTGTAAAAGCGAATCGATTGCGTCGAATGCGTCGCACTGAGGCAACGACTTCTTCAACATTTGAACCCGCGATGAACCGGCGCGCCATTCGGGCCGCGTTTGTTCTCGCATTGTACGCCAGCGCGCGGCTGAGGATGCTGTTGCTGGTGGACAGATCAAGTCCGATCCGAGCCGCCCAGGGAAGCTGTCCGCGAACCTGTTCAAAGTATTCGTCCAGATGTCTTGCGATGGCCGTGTGATCTTTGAGCATCGGAAGGACATCGACGAAGCGAAACATCTGCACTTTGACAGCTTCATCGCCCATCGCCCACGACATGAGGCGGTCTTCCCACCAACGTCCGTGAAAGATCGACGGAGATCGATGCTGAACTCTGCCAAAGAGCTCCTGCCCGATTTCCTGAGTGCGTTGCTCGAGGCGGTCGTCGTTGAAAGAACTGTTCGCGACCGCACCTTTGCCTGCCGGTTTTTCTGCAGACTTCGTCGCCGTTTTTTTAACCGACTTATCGGATGGTGGAACGCTGGGTACTTCCGCCGGATTCGCAGCGGCCTTCGCCGCCGATTTTGCTGCCTTTTTGGCCATAAAGTCTCTAAAACGAGCTGTCTTCGCAGTTTGAAAAACCTGCCGAAGCTGGCTCGGTGCTTATTGAGTACGTGACGTTGCCTATCAAATTCGCTCAATCACCGCCGTGCGTTGAAGCCAAACGGCTACTGATGGGCCTGGTGGAGTTCGCTGAATTGTTTTGCTGACTGCCACGGATTCTAAGAGTAATCACAGTTTCGGAAAGAACCGACCATGCAATTTCGTCGATCGAACCGCGGATTCCCGAAACAATCTGGCTTTCCGCAGCGTGATTGAGATCAGTTCACCGGAACGCGCGTTCAACTGCCTCAGAATGTGGGTCAAGTCGTCAGTTCAGTTGGGGTCGACGTCTTCCTTCGGTGGTTTTCTCGACCTGTCCTCCGGGTTTTGTGCCGGAGCAGATTGCGATACATTTCCTGCAGGGGTGAGCCTTACGGAGCATGCGACGCCTGACCAGCGGCGCGGTAAGGCAACATCGTCTTGTAATCGGTACACGTGGACCGGCGTTTGCAGTCCCTGGGGATGACTGTTCCGGCTGTAGCGACCATTCCACGAGTTCGCTGCGGGGAATACCGCTTTTTTGTGTGTGGGCTCTCGGAGCTTTCCGCAGAATGACGGACGGGAAATTTACTGGCGAGGTAGTCGGGTTTGTTCCAATCAAAAGACAAACGTTCCGGTACACTGCAGCCGTACTACGGATGTCTCAGAAAACTGCGTTCATGGCAACTATTGCAACACTCAATCGACCCTATGTTTTCCTGACTGGCGCCACGGGCCTGGTTGGAGGGCTGGTCCTTGCGCGGTTGCTGAGCTTTGGGTTGCCGGTGGCCGTGATGGTTCGAGGACACCGGAAGCAGTCAGCATCTGAGCGAGTTGCATCGCTCATGCAGCGGCTGGAAGGACGGTTCGGGCAATTATTTACTCGTCCTGTCGTGTTGGATGGGGACCTGGTTTCGCCGGGCCTGGGAATGTCGCCGGGCGATCGTGAATGGATCGCTAAGAATTGTGATAGCGTGATTCATTCAGCAGCAAATCTTCTCTTTCGGCCAGCCGTTGATCATCCTGAAAACGAACCCTACCGAACAAACGTCGAGGGAACTCGGCAACTGCTGGAGCTCATGACCAGCGCCGGAATTACTGAGTGGCATTATGTCTCTACGGCGTACATCGCCGGATTGCGGAGCGGGCGGATTCTGGAAGGAGAGTTTGATGTCGGCCAGGAGTTTGGCAACGACTACGAACGCAGCAAGTTGATGTGCGAACAGCTGCTGCGGTCATCGTCGTCGATTCATTCGCTGACGGTTTATCGTCCTTCGATCGTGATCGATCTGCAGCAGAAGGCCAGCATCCGCGCGGACAAAACAATCGACAGCGCGTTTGCAATGTTTAAAGCTCTGAGTCAGCGATTCGGATTGCCTGAGCAAGGTGACTGGTTTCGACGGCTTGGCTTCAGCGGTAACGAGCGCAAGAACATCGTGACCGTGGACTGGGTTTCGGCGATGATCGTGCAGATCTATCGTCGTCCTGCTTTGCATCGGCAGACGTATCACCTGACGAGTCCAACGGGAACATCTGTGGGAGAACTGGAAGGTGGATTCCGCGCTGCGGTTGTGGATGGCGGCGTGAAGCTTCCGGAGGGTCGCATTGAAGTGCCCGCGTTGTTCAACGAACAGGCGGCTCCGTTCGTTGCGGCGTTCAAACCCTATTTTAAGGATGACCCCGTTTTTGATCGAACCAACATCACGAATGCCATGGGTGTCTGCGGCGAAAGCGAACTGGCGAATCTGACCGTCGGAGCGTTGGGAGATTTCTATCGGCAGCAGGCAAAGCCAACGGTGCCGGTGACGCAGCCGAGCTTGCCATCGTCAGTCTGGGATTCATTTGTTGCGGTCACAACGCGAGGTGACTTGGCAAGCAATGTTGTGGCATTCAATGCGGCGGCGAAGCACGATCGGCACTTGCTGGGACTGGAATTGGTGGGCGCTGGCGGTGGACAGTGGCTGCTGGAAGAAAGTGCGAGCGGGTGGCTTGCGATTGTTGGATGGCCCGGGTCAGCGTCGATTCGATTCGTAGTCTCTGCGGAGACCATGAGTCGGTTGACTGATAGGGCTCTTTCCGTTCACCTTGCTATCGAGGCAGGTCTGATCGTGCTGGAAGTCGATGCCTCGGACGACGGCGTCCTGACTCGCGGCGAGACCTCTAACATCGATGCGGCAATTGAGCGATTCGCTCGGCTGATTGCCGAAGTACAGCAAACCGCCAAACAGGAAGTACTCAAGTCGGAGGTGGCGAATGTCCACTGATTCGAACTTACCGGCTGCCGATGATTCTCCAATCGTGATCGCCGGTATGGCGTGTCGAGTTCCCGGGGCGGACAGCGTCGAGGCCTTTGCAGAGTTGCTCTTCAATGGCCAGACAGGCTACGGAGATCTTCCAGCCGATCGTTGTAACCGAGCGTTGTACTTTGATCTTCAGAAGGGCACCATTGGAAAGTCTTACACGACACTGGGCGGAATCGTTCCCGAGCGACCGTTGAATCGAGACGTCTGTCCGATGTCGCCTCAAACCGAGCGACTGTTCGACAGCACTCACGTTCAGTTTGCAGAAGTGGCTGCAACGGCGTGGCGAAATGCGGAACTGGCTCTTAATGATCAACGACTGCGACGTACCGGAGTTTATGTTGGACACTCGGGTGGTACGAAATCGGGCGGCGGTCTGAGCCTCGGCACTCAGATTGAAGAAGCCCTCTCGTTTGTTGATGACATCGAGTCATTTCGGCAGCTACCAGCCGCCGTGCGTCGCGAGATTTTCTCTGAGGTTGCTCAGGCAATTCGAAGCGTTCGTCCGGCTCGCCATGTCGGTTCTGTACCTGGATTTCATGCCTATCATGCGGCGTCATTGGCGGCGTGTGTTCTTGGGCTGACGGGGCCTCGTCAGGTCATTGATGCGGCTTGTGCATCGTCGTTGGTTGCTCTGAATCAGGCGATCATGGCCATTCGAGCCGGTCGCATTGACAGCGCGATTGTTGGCGGCGCGACGTACAACAACATCGACAATCTGATCCTGTTTTCTCATTCGCAGGCGTGCACGGCGAAGGATTCTCGCCCGTTCGACGACAACGCGAGCGGCCTGGTGAGTTCCGAAGGTTACGTGGCGATCGTAATTACAACGCGCGACATTGCCATCAGGCATGACCTGCCGATGCTGGGTGTGATTCGTGGCGTAGGAATGGCATCCGATGGCAAAGGACGCAGCCTCTGGGCTCCTCGCAAGGAAGGTCAGATTCTGGCGTTGCAGCGAGCCTACGCGGACTCTGTGCTGCTGGATATCGATTACATGGAGGCTCACGCGACCAGCACTCAGCTTGGCGATGCCACCGAGTTGGAGACACTGAAGACGCTGGCGTCACAAAGTCCGGCGTTTCCAAAGAGCCGTTTGGTGGAAGATCGACTGTTGCTGGGCAGCGTTAAGTCGAACATTGGTCACACGCTGGAAGCAGCCGGATTGATCGGCGTCGTGAAGGTACTGCTGGCCATGCAGCGCCGTGAGATTCCTCCTTCGCTGCGGTTTGAGAAGCCAAATCATAACTACGACTGGACTTCGGCTCCGGTAAGAATTGTCTCCCGCGTTGAAGCCTGGCCCGAGCGTTCTCTTCATATGCGACCTCGGCGAGGTGCAGTGAGCGCGTTTGGAATTGGCGGGTTGAACGCGCATGTTGTTGTCGAAGAAATCTCGGCGGGTGTTTCTTCCACACCGACATTCGGAGAGATGGTCGACAGCCAGCGAAGAAGTGCAACTGCATCCCGTGCCATAGAACCCATCGCCATCGTCGGGCGCGGGATCGTAGTTGCGGGAGCAAAGAGCCTGACGGAGTTCAAATCGCTGTTGGAATCGGATCGCTCGGCGATCATTGATGCTCCTGCCGGTCGTTGGCGAAACCGATCCGGAGTCGTCGCCAGCAGTTCGCCTCAAACATACCAAACGCCTCATTGTCGTGGCGGATTCATTACGGATTTCGCATTTGATGGAGCTCGGTATCGTATCCCGCCTAAGCAGGTGCAGCAGGCGAATCCGCTGCAGATGATGTTACTTGACGCCGTGTCGCAGGCACTGGCGGATATCAATTCGGCAAATTCCACGAAGCAGACTCCTGGAACATCCGATCCATCATGGCCGTTTGATCGCCAGCGAACCGGGGTTGTGATTGGTGCGATCTTTGGCAACGAGTTCGGTGACCAGCTTCAGGTCGGAATGAGGCTTCCGGAAATCTGCGGTCAGTTGTCGGCATCGATGAGTCGCCGTGGGTTGTCGTCGCAGTTGGCTCAGAAGGTAGCAGACGAGTTTCGTCAGACTGTTTTGAAGAACCGCCCTGCCCTGCTGGACGAAACCGGCAGCTTCACCGCGAGCACCCTTGCATCACGTGTCGCGAAGACGTTCGACCTGATGGGCGGAGCCTGCGCGCTGGATAGCGAAGACACATCAGGGCTCGCCGCGTTGGCTGTTGCCGCCGATCAACTGCGATCCGGAACCTGCGACATGATCGTTTGCGGATCCGCACAACGGTCGATGAGCCTCGCAGCCTACGAAGCGCTGGATATGACGGGCCAGTTGGTGCGATCGGGTCGTGTTGAAGACGTGCCGGACGATTGCCAGCAGATTATTCCTGGCGAAGGCGTTGTGACGCTGATGCTGTGCCGTCTTTCGGACGCAAAGAGACTAAATCTCCCGGTGTACGGGATTCTGGATGAGATCGGGCAACGAGGAAGCTTCGTTGCCTCCGGCAGTGCGATGACTTCCAGCAATGATTCCAGCAGCACGGCTAGAACGCTGACGTCGGCGGATGCTGCGATCGTGCGAAAGATCGGCTACCTTTCCGGAGCTCACTCGCTGGTACGAATCGCGGCGGAGACGATTCGGGAAATCGGCCATCGCGACGATGCGGATCCTTTGCTTCCGATCGACAACGTAGATTTTATGATCGCAACGAAAACACTCGATGGGGTTTTGATGCAAGCTCGTCTGCAGATCGCACTTCGTCAGAATGTTGTGGCCGAGAAACCGCCTTCGCCGCCAATACAGTTACCACAGCAAAGACCAACACCTCCTTCGACAACTCAAGTGTTTCCCAAGATGACGAACCAAGTTTCGACACACGATCGCCCTATTCACCGCGTGAAGTTTGCGGCAGTGTCTGGGGCTTCGTTGCTGCAACTGCTCCGGGATTCTGTGAGCCACTCTGACAGAGTATTTGAAAGTGCGATGTTGATTCGAAGTCCTGAACGATTTGCCGAGTCATCAGTGCAGTTCACGAGTGAAGACAGCTTCCGCGCCGTAATTCTGGCGTCCTCACCTGAACAGCTTCGCGATCGTCTGAGTGCTGCCGCCAAAGCCGTTGAGTCCGGAAAATTTAGAACGGTGCTGGATCGAGAACGAGTGATTCTGTGGCAGACAAAAGAGGATGCTGCTCGGATCGCATGGTTGTTTCCTGGCCAGGGATCGCACTATGCGGAAACGCCGGCAGTGCTGTCGGCCAGCGAACCTGCGCGGCGAAGTTTGTCGATGGTTGACGATCTGTATGCTGCCAGCAATCTGCCTCGGTTGAGCACTGCGTTTGGTAATCCGGCCATCAAGCCTGGCGAAGACGTATGGTGGGCTCAAGCCTGGGTTCTGGGAGTTTCCGCAGCGTTGATTGAATCGTTGAAGGCCGAAGGATTACGTCCCGATGCCGTGCTTGGACACAGCTTTGGAGAATTCACAGCATCGCTGGCTTCGAACGTGACAACACTGTCGCAGACGATTGAGCTGGCTCGTCATCGAGCCAACGCGGTCATGTCCCACATGCGAACTGCGGGCGGACTGCTGTCCGTACGAGCTGCAGTGCATGAAGTGGACTCGATTCTGAAGTCCGCCGCGCTGCCGGTCTATGTGACTCATCTGAATTCACCAAAGCAGACAGTCATCGCCGGAAGTCGTGAAGGAATCACTGCAGCGAAGGCGCTTTTGGATCGCCAGGGTTTGGCAGCGATGTCGATCTCGGTTCCGGCTCCGTTTCATACGCCGCTGCTGGCCGAAGCGGAAATCGCGTTTGAGCGAATGTCGGCCAGCGTTCCGATGCGGCCTCCTGTGTGCGGATTTTTGTCCGCGACCAGCGTGCAGTATTTGGCTGAGCCGTCCGGTATTCGGTACAGCCTTGTTCGCCAGTTGACTCAGCCAGTGATGTACATGCCTTCGATTCAGCGGATGCTGGGCGAAGGCTTCCGAGTCTTCCTGGAAGTCGGGCCGAACGACGTGTTGACTCGCATGAATCGCGACATCGTGGATTCTCAGGCGCTTTGCCTGAGTCTCGATGTTCCTGGCCAGCCGTTTGCCGAGCGCATAGCGATGGTTCATGCCGTGTTGGAGTGTGTGGGCAACGTTTCGGTTTCGCAGCAAGGTTTTTGGGGGACGAATGTTGCTGCTGCCAACGTGAGAACTGCGAGTCCTTCTGTAACGGTTGATGCCGTTGCGACAGTATTCGATGTGACTCGTTCACGCCGGTCAGTTCGAAAGCCTGAATCAAACGGCGACGCAGATCATTCATCGTCGATCGTGTCCTCATCGCAGCGGGCCGGCCTTCGATCCAGTCAGCCATCACCAATCCCACAAGCTCAGCCCAAACCGAAACCGCCAGCACCGGCGCCGACGATACAGGCTGAAGCGTTCAACAGTGCGGGTATTTCGGATGAGCAGCTCCGGTTGTTCCTGCGAGATCTGGTTGTTGAATTGACTGGGTACTCGCCGGAGATTGTTGACTTCGATGCGGACCTTGAAGCGGATCTCGGAATTGACAGCATCAAGAAGGCTCAGATTCTTGGCGAACTGGGCGAGTGGATTGGTCTGACGATGCGTCCGGATTCTTTGCGGCTGGACAGCGTGAAGACGCTGGACGACGCCATGCGAACCGCGCTGGAGCTGGCTCAACAACAGGGCGTTGGAACGATCTCAGCGAGGGAAAACGGAAGCTCCGGAGTTCAGCAGCCGGATTTTTTCTCCAGCGTCCAATTCCAGGAGCCGGAGGAACGTCAGGTCAATCGTCATGAACTGAACGGCTATGAGTCGGCATCCGGTTCGGACGCTGTCGAGCAGCGGAACTTGTTATTGCCTTCGAATGAGAAACTGGATGCGCTGCTGATTGATTATGTGGTCGATCAAACGGGATATGCCCGCGACATCGTCGACGTTGATGCGGATCTGGAGGCCGATCTGGGGCTCGACAGCATCAAGCTGGCTCAGTTGATTGGTGAAATGCGAGACCAGTTCAATCTCGAATCAGTGACGCTCGAGTCCATCGCTCAGGCGCGGTTTCGAACTTTGCGAGGCATTCGCGAGTTTCTGGTACTGCACGCGGGCGGTCAACAGCGGGGGACGAGTCCACAGCCAACTTCAGCGAATGGCGCTATGAATTACAGTTCCTTCTCCCCCGCGTCGGAGCAGAAGGTGGCGGACGGGCCAGTCCGGACGACATTCACGACTTCAAACGCCACTGGCTCTATGCCGTCGTTCTCACGGAACAACATTGCGGAAGTGCGTGGCACTGAGCCCGTCGTTGACATTCGACCTGAATGGTTCAGCCCTTCCAACGGCGCGATGTGCTCGGTGGACTTGGCGGTCCAAACCGGCAAACAAGTGGGCCGGACGCATCAGTCTGAGATTCGTGCGGCATTGCGATCATTGGTGCAGAAGCCGGTCGCCGCTATGGCTCCACGCAAGTGGTCGGATGTTGATGCGGCTCACTTGAGAGGTGTCGCAGCCGGCGCGGGAGTTGCGGAATCGACGGTACGTTTTGCAGCTTCCGTGGTGCGAGATCGATTTCAACCGACGGAAGAATTGACCAGAGACGAAACTGAGTTCGTTGCTGCCCTCAGTGAGTTGGCAAACGAGCGTGAAGAAGTTGTGACTCCGGCGTCAAAGAAGACTCACCGATTTGCGCTGCGAGTCGTCCCGGCTCCTCGTCGATCGGGCATGCCGCTGAATCCCGAGCTTCAAGGCGCTGCGTTGATTTTGGGATCGAATGCGGTCGCAGAATCGCTGGCCGAGCGAATTCGTCAGTTGGGACAGCAGGCGATTGTGCTTAACACGGCTGGCTCGATTGCCGAGATTGAACAATCGCTGGCGGAACTTTGGCAGCATACTCCGACGCCGCATTTGTTTCTGACAATGGCGTTCGATCGGGATGCGTCACAGAACCTGAGCGAAGAAAGCTGGAAGCATCGTCGTTCGGCAGCTCTAGAAACGCCGTTTCGAATCTGTCAGCTGTGGATGCAACGTACGATTGACGCGAGTTTGATGGAAGACGCCAGCGTTGTTTCTGTCACTCGGCTTGGTGGCGACTTTGGGTTTAGCGGTCAGCGGGTTCAGTCGATCGAAGCCATCGGCGGACTCGTCAAAGCGATGTTGATCGAAAGCTGGATGCGAGGCTTCCGCACGACGCCGATGAAGATCGTCGACGCCACTTCGACTATGACGCCACTGGAAGTCGCCAGCGGTGTCCTGCAGGAACTGGCTGTACCGTCGTACGACATGGAGATTGCTTTTCGATCATCTTCCGATGTGTCGCAACCGGAACGACTCAGCGTTCAGGCCGTTTCATCGCCGCTTAATCTTTCAGGACGGCAGCAGCGGTTGACTCGCGGCGGTACCTGGATCGTGACCGGCGGCGGTCGTGGCATCACGGCGGTCATCGCGATGACTCTGGCGAAAAAGTACGACCTGAAGCTGCACCTTCTGGGAACAGCCCCGGTGCCGCATCTGACCGACGCTTTTGTGCAGGCCGTTGCTCAGAATCGCAGCGGCGTTCGGCGAGGCATCATGCAGGACGCGTCGATTCGCGGAGAGAATCCTATTGAGGCCTGGCGAAACACCGAAAAGGCCATCGAGGTCGATGCGACACTTCGGGCATGCCGGGAAGAAGGCATCGTCGCCGCGTACCATTGCTGTGATGTGTCGAGGTTCGCAGACGTCGAGGAGACTCTGCGTTCGATCCGCCAGCAGGCCGGTCCGATTCATGGCGTCATTCACGGAGCCGGTGCCGGTCAGGATGCGCGGTTTGATCGCAAACGTCCGGACAAGGTTGAAAAGTGTCTTCAGGCCAAGATCGACGGTTCGCTGGCGATGATGCAGGCGACGAAATCGGATCCTCTGGAATGGTTCGTTACGTTCGGGTCAATCAGCGGTCGATTCGGAGCCAACGGGCATACAGACTATTCGCTGGCCAATGACATGATGGCCAAGATTGTGAATCGCTATCGAAGCGAACGACCTGAGGTACGCAGCCTGACGTTCCATTGGCACGCATGGGGCGACATCGGCATGGCGACGAAACCGGAAGCTAAACTGGCGCTGGAAATGATCGACATGGAATTCATGCCCGCCCGCGACGGCATCGCTCACTTCATGAACGAGCTGGCGTTCGGAGGCGATGAACCGGAAGTCCTGATCACGGATGAAAGCTATTTCCGCAAGTTCTTTCCAGCCGAACGGTTGTCGCTGACGGAGTCGGCCACTGGTTTGATGCCGCTGCCACTTGTTCCCTCATCGATGACAAAGCATGCTGACGGAGTATGCTCGAGCGTCGTGACGCTCAATCCGGTGACCGACAAGTTTCTGTCCCAGCATCGAATCCAGGGACGACCAACGCTGCCTTTTGTGGTCGCGCTGGAACTGATGGCGGAAGCTGTGAGGGCGCGAACCGGACAATTGGACGTGGGAGTCTGCACGCAGGCTCGAGCCCTTCAGGCGATCCGATTCTCCAGCGACGACCCGCTTGCCGTGACGTTGCAAACTCGCCCGACGGAAGACGGCGCCATCGAGTGTCGGTTGCTGGCGGACGTTCGACGTCGTGATGGTCGCATGGTGGAAGAGGATCGCGAGTACTTCCGAGCTGTGTTCAGCCTTCGATCGGAAGTAAGCCCGACTTCGTCGGAACGGCCGTTCTTGCGTTCGACAGTGACTGGCTGGAAGCCAATTGAATACGTGGCGGCTGACGGTTTGATCTATCACGGTCCCGAACTGCAGGAACTGCGAGAGATCGCCGACGACGGACAGACGGTGGTTGGTCGAATCGCAGCTTCCGCGCCGGTGCAGTTGTTCGGCGGGTCCCGAGCGCGAGGATTCACAGTGCCCTGCTCGACCATGGATGCATGTTTGTATGCGGTCGGTTACGCTGCCTGGCATCGATATCAAAAGCCCAGTCTTCCTGTTCGATTTGATCAGATCGAATTTGGTCGACTTCCAGATCCGGGTGAACCGTGCGTCGTTCGAATTCAGCAGACTCACGCTTCTGAATCTGGGGCAGTCTGGAACTTCCGGCTTCAGGGAAACAACGGAGATTCTCTTTTGACCGTCATTGGCTACCGAATCGGATGGCTGAAAAACGGGTAAGTGAATCCGGGAATTCCCGAGGTGAATACTTTTGTATGTGGGGCCAGCACCTTGCACAGTCTATTTCAGAAAGCCGATCTGCTGAGCAAGCAGGTCATTGGCGCAGCAATTGAGGTACATCGACATCTGGGACCGGGGCTCATAGAGAGTATTTATCAGAAGTGCTTGTTGCGGGAACTGGAACTTGTCGGCCTGATCGCCGTGCAACAACGTAAAGTGGCGATCGAATACAAAGGATTGCGGTTTGAAGAGGATTTGAGATTGGACATCCTGGTCGAAGTTTGCCTGCTTCTTAAGTTGAAGGTTGTTTCTGAGATCTTGCCGGTTCATAAAGCGCAAGTCATTACGTACCTGAAGTTGCTGGATTGTCCTTTGGGCTTGCTGATGAACTTCCACGAAACTCGAATGGTAGAGGGGATTTCCCGGTTGATGCTTCCAGGGGCAAACTTTTAGCCAGGCGTTCGATGCGCAGTGGTTTGACAGAAGGCCACGAAGTTAACGAAGAAGAGACTCATGATTTTGATGGTGTGTTTCTTCGTTCTCTTTGTTTCCTTCTGTTCAAAATTAGCTACCTCGTTTTTTGATCGGTACTGATCCAGTGCGGTGATTGACCGAAGGCGATAAACGTTTCACGCTGCAGAGTTTTGCATCGACACTTCGATCACTTTGCAGTTTCCATACAAAGAATGTGGGTTCAGGACTTTGCATGTTTCAATCGGCCGTTTCATTTCAGGCGCCGCTGGATCCGCGAAATTATTTCGCGGCCGATGACCATGCGCAGGAATGTCGGGCGGTGTTTGAAACAACGTGGCAACTGGTGGGACTGGCCTCGTCGATTTGTGAGCCTGGGCAATACCTGTCAAAGGATATTGGCTCGGTGCCCGTTATCGTCAGAAACTTTGACGGTGAGCTGGTCGCACTTCGCAACGTCTGTGCGCATCGCCATTGTTCGCTGGTGACCGCAACCTTGGGAAAGAGTGAAAAGCTGAAGTGTCCTTTCCATGGCTGGGAGTATGGCGCGGATGGACGGACTCGCAAAATCCCTGCGGCGAAGAATTTTCCAGACTTCGATCGAGATCGCTACAGGCTGGCATCATTTCCGCTCGAGCATTGTGGTGATCTGTTGTTTGTTCGAATCACGACTGAGGGACCATCGCTGAGGGAATGGCTGGGGGACTTGTTTGAGAGATTCGAAAGCTGGACAACGTTGCCGAACTGGAAGCCAGCTGTGAAGCGAGTACTGTCGTTGCCTGCGAACTGGAAGATCCCGGTTGAAGCATCGCTTGAGAGCTATCACATTCCCGAAGTTCATCCAAAGAGCTTCGGTGAAGATCCCGGCGAATCCAAAAGTGATCATGCGTTTGCGAAGTATTCGTCGTCCTTCTTTACGTCATTCAACACGCCGCGGTTTGTTGATAAGCTGCTCAAGGTTTACGAGCAATTCCTGATGAAGGTGCTGGGTACGCCGTTTGAAGGTGCCTACCAGCACCATCATGTGTTTCCCAATCTGCTGATTTCGCATACGGACTCATTGACGCTGGTGCAGGTGATTCGTCCGGTGACAAGTGAAACGGCGGTCAGCGATGTCTGGCAGTACGGAGTGCAGTCCGCGCGAGGGAACCCGGTTTCGAAGCTGACGGCATTTCTCTGGGGGCGATTCACAGGCTGGCTGTCGTATCAGATCCTCCAGGAGGACATTCGTATTTTTCCGCATTTGCAGCGAGGCGAAAAATCAGCAATTGATCGTTCGGTTCTTGGTCGATGCGAAGAGCGGCTATTTGCGTTTCAGATGTTTGTTCATGATTCTGTTTTGGCCGGAAGCAGCGATCCGCCAGAAGTTGAGACACCGATGAATTCCGAACCCTGTTCGTGTGACGATTCCGCCGCTTGTGCAACGGAGGTCGCTCGATGATTGATCTGAATGGCAAAGTCGCGCTTGTCACCGGCGCATCTCGTGGCATCGGTCGAGCATGCGCGGAAGCGCTTGCGGCATGCGGTGCCACGGTTGTGGTCAACTTTCTAAACTCGCCGGATGGTGCCAAGGCCGTTGTTAATTCGATTCAGGACTGCGGTGGGCGAGCAATCGCGGTCCGAGCGAATGTCTCTGAACGCGACGACGTTCAAGCGATGATGGAACTGATCGGAGAACATTTCGGCCAATTGGACATCATTGTCAGCAATGCGGCAGCCGGCGGATTTCGGCCGTTAACGGAGGTGACTCCTGCGAGCTTCGATTCAGTGCTGCGAGTCAACACGGCTCCGCTGCTTTGGCTGACTCAGGCAGGGTTGCCACTACTTCAGGCGTCGAAAGAAATCACGCGTGTTGTCGCAATTTCAAGTCACGGATCGATTCGTGGAATTGCAAACTATGGATTGATCGGGACTTCCAAGGCCGCATTGGAAAGCATGGTCAGGCATCTGGCTTTTGAACTTGGGCAGTCAGGAATCAATTTCAACGCGGTTATGCCGGGAATCGTTGCCACTGATGCCATCAGGACGCTGCCGGGTTCGGAAGGAATGTTGCAGGCGGTAAAGGATCAAATTCTTGTGAAGGATCGAATATTGCAACCATCGGATGTCGCCAGCACCGTGTTGTTTCTGGCAAGTCCCCTGAGCGACCTGATTCAGGGGCAAGTCATCATTGTTGATGGCGGAATCAGTATTCGCATGTAAAGTGGTTCAATGTGCCTGTACCGCAGGATTGATTGCGGTTTGGTTGAACTGAGCTGACAGTTCGACCAGAGCCGCCTTGCTCCGTTGCCCCAGGGGATTTTCCGATGCCTCCGACACAAGCAGATAAGAGGGTGGTGCCTAACGGTGTCACAAACAGTGATCTGGTTGCGTCATTGTTTCCCTTGCCGTTGACTCCACTTGAGAAGTTTCTGCTCCAGTGCGAAACACCTCGGTCGTCAATGGTGATTCGGGTAGTGATGCGTCTGAGTGGGCAGTGTCAGCCAGATCTGTATGTTGAAACTCTGCGGCGTGCCCTCAGTCGCCATCCGTTGCTGAACTGTCGCCTTCAGGAAGTGGGGCGTGAAATGTTCTGGGTGCCTGGAACGCCTGAACCAATTCCGGTGGTGCAAACTGCTGGCTCAATTTTTCTGCCGGAGATCGGCTCACAGGAAATCTCCATCGACCTGAAAACATCTGTAGGGTTGCGAACGGCAATAGCGATCATGGATGATGGCGTCAAAGTCGTGCTGGACGCTCACCATGCATTGACTGATGGAAATGGACTGCGACAGATCATTACAGACTGGTTTCATCTCTACCATTGCGCCGTCACTGGCACACCAGAGAAGCTGCCGGAGATGAATCATGAGCGATTGCTTCATCGTCACCTGTTTCCTCAGCCGCCTGCGATTGCTCCGATCAGCCTGAAAGATGCTATCCGGAATTTTCTTGTGACTGTCAGAGGTCGCACATCGCGATGGGCTTTGCCGAAGTTCAAGAAGCGAACGAGCGAAGAGGAGACTCGCAGCCACTGTGTGGAAGAACTTTTGACGATTGAGCAGTGCGAACAGCTTCACTTCCGATTGGACGCGTGGAAAGTGAAGCTCAATGATCTCGTAATGGTTTCGTGCATGAGCACATTTGCCCGGCTGGCTCCGAGCGGATCGATGGGGCATCGAATCACGGTGATGAACCCCACAGATCTTCGGTTGCCCTCCGATCGGACGCTTTCCGCAACGAACCGGTTTGGAATCGCAGTCCTGCGGCGGCGACGTTCTGAGTGTCTTAAGCCGGAGAAGATACTTCGGGGGATTCACGATGAGATGAACTACGTTCGCTCAAACTATGTTGGAGTGGAGTTCATAAAGGGGTTGGCATCGGCATCCAAATTCCGCGGTGGGATTGCATTGTTTCGCCGACTGGGCTGGCTGATGCCGTCGTTTCAGTGGACGTGCCTTGGAGATATTGCCCGTGGCGTAAAGCGGTTGGTTCCGATGAAAGACGGGTTGCCGATAACGGGAAGTCTTCGTCTGGAAACCGCCACGGGATTCTCACCGTTTGCAGATGAAGTTCCCATCAGCGTTGCGACATGCGAAGCAAACCGGCGAATCACGCTGACTGTCAGATCGTCGCCTTTTTTTTTGACGTTGGATGAGACTCAGAAGTTTGCCGCTGCGTTGGTTCAACAGATGTGCACGATGCCGCTTCCTTCGAAGCAGGCAGGTTCGGTGAGCAGCGGAGATGATTAAGCTGCATGGCCCCGTGCCGATCCTTCCTGAATGCAACCTGTGGCTTGGGTTGTTTGAAACGCCGATTGAAAATCAACCCGTTGATGACGATCTTGCGGCCTCGAAATTAAGCCCGCGAGATCTTGCGAGATGGCGAAGATTTCGTGTTCCTGAAAAGAGAACGCAGTTCCTTCAAAGCCGACTGACTGTGCGCGAAGTGCTTCGTGAAGAGCTTAAAGATCAGGCAGAGTCGCTGCAATTGGAATCGGATGAAACCGGTCGGCCGAGGCTTTTTGACAGGGAGAACAAAGAAGTTCATAGTATCAGTCTGTCGCATTCCGGCACCGTTATTGCAGTTGCGTTTGCAAGAGGGACCTCTGCGCTGGGGGTTGATGTCGAGATCGTTGAACCGGTTCGGACGATCGCTCTGAAAAAAATGATGGTTCCCTTTTTCCAACAGGAAGGCCCAAACGGGCCAGTGGCAGGAGACGAACCGGAATTTTTGAGATCTGTTTGGACTGTCGGAGAATCCCTTTGGAAGTCGCTTGGTGGCATCGTTGAAATGCAGGATTGTTGTGTTTTCCTGAATGATCAGGGTAGCCTTTCGGCAATGGTACGACAGCCGCGGCATCTAGAATCGGCAAGCTACCAGACGCGGTTGTTTGCGACGGCTGGAAACGAGTGTTTTCCGGACACGGTGCTCGTCAGCCTTGATCCTTCAATCAACATTCGATTTCGTGGCTGCGTGACACGTTATGTTTCAAACGCACCAAGGCAATGAGAACATTTTGGGAATGGAAAAGTCAGGAATCCTGGTTGGTTCCGGTCGGATGAATTTGTTCAGTAGTTGCCGTAACTTAAGGGCAATGTGGTGCCCGTGTTTTGCTTTCGTAACAGGTTTCTGTTTTCATGGGCACTCGTCACCGTATTTTTCACTTTGGCACTATTGGCCTGCCGTTTATGAGACTCAATACGTTCCTTGTTCCGCTCACAATCGGACTGTTCATCTACACCATTGTGACTGTCGTAAACCACATCAACAACTCGTCAAAGAGCGCACCGGTGGATACACCACCCTCGGGTGATGGTGTATCCACGGCTGCATCTTCCGAACGTTCCTTGCTGGCGACCTCGAAATCGCTGCTGGTGACCGGTGTTAGTTCAAAGATTCCGGTGGCAAAGGACTACAAGCTGCTGACTTCGGTTCCATGGGACATGCGAGAGATCGGAAAGCTCTATCGGGACGCGGGCGTCGAGATGGCTTGCGAGATGCTAGAAACCGGCGTTGATGTCCTTCAGCCTTTGCTGGAATTTACCCCCAATACGGCTGGCCCGTTGGGACGAAGATGTGCATTTTCCATTCGTCTGCAGGTCGGAAAAGAATTAGGAAGCGGGATTCCAAGCGTTACCAGGGGAATTATTGAAGACTATCTCAAGGCTCGCCAGCTCACGATTCAGACCACGTTTTACCATGATGAGAAGGGTCGGCTGATCCTTGGCCCTGTCCTGCGTGCTGCCCTCGTGGTTCTTGAAACGCCAGACAAAGTCTCTTCTCCCGAGCCAATGATTGCAAAATCCGTAGAGGAATTTCGGACCCTGGGAGCCTACTGGAACGAATCAGAACCGTTTGAGCCGGGACATTGCAGAACGCTGATTCTTGGGTTCCGCTATACGCTGGATGCCGACATGCTTGTGGCCAAGCCGAATCCTCAGCGGGAATATGAAGTCCTTTTCCTGCACCTGCTTCCCGAATCGACTTTACTGAGTCCAAAGCTGGCGGTTTTTGCGACTTCCGATGCAAGAACGCAGTTCCACCTTCTTGAGGAATCTGACCCGGAGTCCGTCGAACAGCTTTCCGCCATCACTGCCGATGTTCGATTTGCTGACGTCAAGTTGATGGGGATGCTTCCCGAAACACCGGTCGTCACACGGGTTCGTCATCGAGCGTTGCTGAGCGTGCCGATCGATATTGTGAAGTCACAAATGGAAGGCGTGGGCGGAAAGATTCCCGGTGGTTTCTCCGGCATCCTGGATGATCTCTATCGGCGGGCGACGAGCACCGATGCTCCAGCTGCGAGTCCTGACGTGAACCCCTCGAATTCAGATTCCAGCGGTACTCCGCCGAAGGCCGACGAAGATTTCCAGAAATCAGACTCGAGTGAAAACGGGAGTAAGGCCAGGCCGGTTCTGAATCCCGGCTTCGACGCCTGACGAGTCAGTTCGCAATTCTCTTCGATGGCGGCGTCAGCATTTCATGCAGCCGAGAATCTTCGGCGTTTTGCCAACGCGGTTGCGGCAAAGCCGATTGCGATGATAGGCAAAGTCAAGGGCTCCGGGACTGATGTGGCTGTTGTTGAGAGCGAAAAATAGAGATTTGCCGTCGAGGCTTCTTGCGCGAATGTCCCGGCACTGTTTTTTGTTATGAGAAACAAGTTGTCTGATCGGCCAATAGTGGGGCCACTGAATAGGCTAAGTCCAAGCGACAGACCTGACGTCAGGTTCGATATCGCCAAAGTAAATGTAACGTCGTCGGGCAGGACGATACCATTGATAGCGAAGTCGATGTTCTGGAACCCATCCGTCGATAACACCTGAACGGTTCGGACCGTGAACGATTCGCCAATCTGAGTTCCCACAGGGCCACCGCCTGAAGCGCCAACGTCATAAAATCGAAGCGTCGCATCGAAGAAACCTTCCCCGCTGATTGGAATAACTTGCACCGAGGCGACTTGAGCTGCGCGACCCGTTCCAGCGAGCGAAATTTGATCGCCCACTTCAGCAAACGGCACGCCAAACGCGTTATCGAAGTTGATTCCTGTGTTCGTGTCTGTGGTTGTATTTGAATAGATGATCTCTGCACGGAGTTGTTCCGCGACAAAAACGGTGAGAGAGAAGACGATGAGCCGGAAAATCATGCTGTTTGTCTTTGGTTGTTTAAATATTGAAGCGGTCCTGCTGCTTGCAGAACCAGTCGCTGAGTGGCGGGATTCTGGCTGAACTGGGAATTATGAGCAAGGTTGCTTGAGTCGCTTGCCGAAGCTGGGCAAAGCATTTTCCGGACGTCGCTTTCCGCGGATCCCGTCGGCCGGGCAAGCGGCACAGCTATGAGTGAATAGCCGCAGACGCCATGCTTGCTCAGTGACCTTGCTTCAATTCCCGCCGACGCCCATTACAGTGCGTCCTTCCGTCTCAGAAGGACCAATATGTTCCGCTACGCTATCACGATTTTTGTCAGTGCATTTCTGTTGTTCCAGGTGCAACCGCTTATTGGCCGGTTTATTCTGCCGTGGTTCGGAGGCGGACCGTCGATCTGGACAAGCTGCATGCTGTTTTTTCAGATCCTGCTGCTTGGTGGTTATTTGTACGCCCACCTGATCAGTGTGAAGCTGAAGATCCGAGCACAGGTTATAACTCACCTGAGCCTGCTTGGCGTTTCACTTTTGTTTCTGCCGATCGCTCCGGCGGATTCGTGGAAACCCGCCGCTGATCAAGCCCCGCTGCTCCAAATACTCCTGTTGTTGCTGGCGACTGTGGGCGCGCCCTACTTTCTGTTGTCATCCACTGGTCCGCTGATGCAGAAATGGTTTAGTCAGACATCCCCCAATCGATCGCCCTATCGACTCTATGCTCTGTCGAACATTGGCTCGCTCCTGGCCTTGCTCAGTTATCCGTTCGCGTTTGAACCCTGGTTAACACTTCGGCAACAGGTTTGGTCATGGTCAGCGGTGTATGGCCTTTATGTCGTGCTTGCCGCGTGGTGTGCTGTAAGGATGCTGAAGTTCCAGCCAGAGGCCAGCCTCGGACCGCCGAATGTCAGCTTGCCTGTGAATTACGAAAGCGAAATCAAGCGGCCGGGGTTGGGCAGGATGCTGCTATGGCTGGGACTGTCGGCCTGTGGCTCTGCTATGCTGCTGGCAACAACGAATCAGCTTTGTATCGACGTGGCCACCGTCCCGTTTCTCTGGGTGCTGCCGCTGAGTCTCTATTTGATCTCGTTCATTATCTGCTTCGATAGTCCTCAATGGTACGATCGGCGAGCCTACGGTCTGCTTCTGCTGATCAGTTGCCCAGTCGCGTGCTGGGTAATTTCGGAGGGTGCTGACGTCAACATCACGAAGCAGGTTGCCATCTATTCAACCGTGTTGTTCGCCTGCTGCATGACTTGCCACGGAGAACTTGTATGCAGCAAGCCGGATCCCAAATATCTGACTTTGTTTTTCGTGCTTACCTCGGCCGGCGGTGCACTGGGGGGAATCTTTGTCGCAATCGTTGCTCCATACACATTTCAGGGCTATTGGGAGTACCACATCAGCCTGGTCGCGTGTTGCATTGTGACACTGGCGGCGTGGTGTGTTCAACGAGTCTGGCTACAGACGCCATCGATGTCGTTTTGGATCTGGGCCGTAGTTGTTGGTGCTCAGGTGGCAGCCGTAGGTTACTTTGTGTATCGGCCTTTTGTTGATGCGGTGGACGCAACGCAGGTGACGATCCTTTTCGGTGTCTATGGCCTTATTCAGTTGATTGGGCTGATTCTGACCGGAACACTTGAACGACGAAAAGCCTGGCTGATGTTCACATGGGTTGCGATATCTATCGCGCTGTTTGGATGGCTGTTCGGCTATGGGCTGTGGCAATTCTCGGGGTCCTCTGGCACGAAGATTGATTCAAAACTGAGCACAGGGATCAATTCCCCTTTAATGGCAAAGATCAACATCCCCTTGATTGCAATCGCCTTGTTGTCGCCGCTCATTGCCGCGGGATTGCTGTGGTTATCAAGCCGCGGCAATGAGTTGTTGAAGCGAACTTACCTGATTGGGACTCTCTACACACTGGTCGCTGGTTGCTGTTGTGCGCTGTTCTACTTCAAATGGATTGAAGACTGGCAGGCAGTCTCATTCTCCTGCACAGCGGCCGCGGCGTTGATGATGGAATGGTCATCTCGCGGGTTCCGGGGCGAAGATCGCCCGTCGTTGGGCTTCTGGTTCTGGGTTCCGTCGATTACCTTGATTCTGATGCTGGGAAATCAGCTTGCCGAGATCGCCAAATCTGTGGACGAGCCTACCGAGAGTGCCAGGACCGTATACACGTCAAGAAACTTCTACGGCGTTCTGCGAGTTCGCTACGAAGCATCGCGGGAGGAAGATGAAAACTTCATTCCGCCAAAGAACTCCTTGACGCACGGACAGATCAAACACGGATTTCAGTTTATCGATGACTATTGGAAGCGGCAGCCGACGACCTACTATGGTCCCGAAAGTGGAATTGGCCTCGCAATCCGGCTTAGTCGTGACTGGGCGAAGGAGTCTGACCAGCACGCTTTGCGAGTCGGTGTGGTTGGACTTGGCACCGGCACAATCGCTGCTTACGGAAAAGAGGGTGAGGCGTTTCGTTTCTACGACATCAATCCCGACGTCATGAAACTCTCTGACGAGATCTTCACGTACCTGAGGGACTCAGCAGCGAAAACCGACGTGGTGATCGGAGATGCTCGCATTGTGATGGAGCGTGAGCTGGCTGCCGGGCGAAGCCAGCAGTTCGATGTTTTGGCCATCGATGCCTTCAGCAGCGATGCGATTCCTGTTCACCTGCTGACAAGTGAATGTGGAGACATCTATCGTCAGCATCTATGCGACGGTGGCATTCTTGCGGTTCACATTTCCAACCGGTTTCTGGATCTGAATCCGGTGACTCGAGGGATGGCTGAGCATCTCGGCTGGCAGGCGGTTCGCATCGAAAACGGAAACAGCGAGCTGACAGGCGTTTACAGTTCGACATGGATCCTGCTGAGTTCTCGCAACGATCTGGCAACCAATCCTGACGTCGTGGCAGTCGAAGAACCCTGGGAAGTCCACGAACAGGTCCTTCATTGGACTGACGATTACTCCGGCCTCTGGCAGGTTCTGTCGTTTTGATTTGTCGTTGGCTGATCTGTCCCAGATCAGCACGTTTGCACGTGGTTGTTGGGGACATCGTTGGCTTGCCAGTTGACGCCCTTGTGCCAGATGCACGCGGGTCCCGACCTGAGACAGGTCGGGCTACAGGAATGCAAAACCTGTGAAACTACTTCTTCATTGCCTTCTTCATCGCGTCGCCCATGCCGCCGGGGCTGTCGGAGACGATGACGCCGGCATCACGAAGAGCGGCCATCTTCTCAGCAGCACCGCCACCACCGCCGGAGATGATCGCACCGGCGTGGCCCATGCGTTTGCCGGGAGGAGCTGTCTGACCGGCGATGAAGCCAGCCACTGGCTTCCTGACGTGCGACTTGATGTATTCGGCGGCCAACTGTTCCGCATTGCCACCGATTTCACCGATGACCAGGATGCCTTCAGTGCCAGGATCGTTCTGGAACATCTCCAGCAGTTCGATGTAGCTGGTTCCGTTGATCGGATCTCCGCCGATCCCAACGGCCGTGCTTTGGCCGAGACCAACTCGTCCAAGCTGCCATGCGGCTTCGTACGTCAGCGTCCCGCTCTTGCTGATGATCCCAATTGTGCCCGGCGTGTGAATGTAGCCAGGCATGATGCCGATCTTGGCAACGCCTGGAGTAATCACGCCTGGACAGTTCGGGCCGATCAGGCGAGACTTGGAATGTTCCAGACCTCGTTTCACTCGCAGCATGTCCATCACTGGAATGCCTTCGGTGATCGCGACAATCAGGTCCATGCCCGCATCGGCAGCTTCCAGGATGGCATCCGCACAGAACGGAGGCGGCACGAAAACCATTGAGGTGTTCGCACCGGTTTTCTCGCGGGCTTCGATTACCGAATTGAAAACAGGGAAGCCGTCTTCCGTCGTTCCGCCTTTGCCGGGGGTCACGCCACCGACGAACACATCAACGCCCGGCTGACACTCGGCCGCGTAGGCTCGGCACTGCTGGCTATGAAACAGACCGGACTTTCCGGTAATCCCCTGCGTGATGACTCGAGTCGACTTTGAAACAAGAATACTCATTGGATTGAATTCACAAATTGAAGATCTGAGATTCGAAATTCACCGCCAGCGGCTCGACTATGCTCCGAGGGATTTGACGACCTTCTGAGCGGCGTCGGTCAGGTCTGTGGCGGAAATGATGTCGCGGCCGCTGGCCTTCAGCATTTCGCGAGCTTTCTCAACGTTCGTGCCTTCCAGTCGCACGACGAGCGGAACGTTGAAGCCCACTTTTTCATATGCGTTCAGCAGTGCAGAGACAATGATGTCGCACTTCATGATCCCGCCGAAGATGTTGACCAGAACAGCCTTCACATTCTTGTCGGCCAAAATGATTCGGAAGGCCTCCGTCACCTGATCTTCGTTCGCTCCGCCGCCGACGTCGAGGAAGTTCGCCGGTTCGCCACCGTGGATCTTGATCAGGTCCATGGTGCTCATCGCCAGCCCTGCTCCGTTGACCAGGCAGCCGATGTTTCCGTTCAGTTTTACGTAGCTCAGGCCAGTATCCGCCGCTCGAACTTCGGCCGGATCTTCTTCGTTGAGGTCTCGCAGAGCCACGACGTCCTTGTGTCGGAACAATGCGTTGTCGTCAAACGTGACCTTGCCGTCGAGTGCCATCATCTGGCTGTCTTCGGTGATGATCAGCGGGTTGATTTCGACCATGCTGCAGTCGTAGTTCACAAAGAACTTGCAGATCTGCGGCAGGAACTTTTCTGCACTTCGGACGGCGGTCGCATCCAGCCCAAGAGCGTAGGCCATCTTGCGAGCCTGATACGGATACAGCCCAGCCACTGCGTCAAATGGTTCGGTCAGGATCTTTTCCGGTGAGTGCTTTGCGACTTCTTCAATTTCCATGCCGCCTTCTGACGACATGATCAGGACTGGTCCGCCGACTTCTCGGTCGACGACGATGCCGAGGTAAAGTTCGCGAGCGATCTTCAGGCCCTGCTCAACAAACAGTGTATTGACCTGTTTGCCTTCGTCGCCGGTCTGAATTGTCACCAGCGTGTTGCCCAGCATGCGCGCCGCATGTTCGGCAGCTTCGGCGGCTGACTTCACAAGAGCAACGCCTCGCTGGCTGGGAACTTCTTTAAAGGTGCCCTTGCCGCGACCACCCGCATGGATCTGCGACTTCACAACAGCGATCGGTCCGCCCAGCGTCGTGAACGCTGCTGCAACTTCGTCGGGAGTTTTTGCCACAATGCCCTGCGGCACCGCAACACCAGCAGCACGAAACAACTGCTTGGCCTGATATTCATGAATCTTCATGTGGGGCGCGATCAAATCGAAAAGTCAAAAGAATCGAATCGTTCAAACAACACAGGTTGAGTGCACAGGAGTTCGTGCATTTTGTGTTGGAATGGTCTCCATGCGGTGTATCGCCAGCGACCAGCAATCTGTCGCGACAGACTATAACTGTCCCGCATTCCATGTTCGAGGAACGCACCCGTCTGCCAGCGGATTTCCCGCGAAAAATCGACGGCGGCTCAAAATGCGGTTTTCGCTTCGACGGTGGGTGGATCTGCAAGCTCAAATTGCTCGGACTGGCTGCGCGAATTGGGGTTGAAGATCCTGTGAGTTCGGTCGACTGGGCAAGTCGATTGGCATGGGGAGATCCTTGCGCAATCAGCACTGAGTTTGTGTTCGTCTCTTTTATTTTCTGTCACGTTCCCTCGTGCCAATGCCGATCGGGAAGATGTTGGGTTCAGCCGTGTTTTTAGGTTGCGAAGGTAGTGCTTAAGGCGTCTGCTGGCGGTGTAGGTCCGTTGGCTTGCCATCGGCTGCAGGGCTTTTTTTTGGAATTGCCCAGCACTAAATTCTGCGGTGCTGTGCCTTGAGTGAATTGAAAAGATCCCGGTGGAGTTACTCGTTTGCCTGGTTCGAGTGAATCTCGATTTTCGCAATTCTCTCAGCCGAAAGACGAGAGTCGTCGCTTGTTGCAGTTCAGAAGTGGGGTCCTATAATTCTTTGGCCCGTTGGGAAGCCGGATGAACGTTTCCGGGCTCAATGTCGCCGCCAGATGGGTCTTCACTTTTCACGTTTTTTACGGGGAGGAGCGTGCTCTTGAACGCTCTGCTTCGAACTCTGAGCCTGCCGGCTCAACTGCTTTCCGGGGTTCCCGGAATCGGACCGCTGATCCGCGTGTGTTCAACCACCGTCGGTCAGAAAATTCTCATGGCGATCTCCGGGTTGTCGCTTTGTGGGTTTCTCGTTGCTCACCTTGGCGGCAATCTAAAGCTATATGCGGGCGAGCAGGCGTTTAACGATTACGCTCACGCGCTGCACAGTTTGGGGCCGTTGCTCGCTGCTGCGGAAGTTGGGCTGTTCGCCACCTTTGCGTTGCACATTGGGCTGGCCATTTCCACGACGGCGATGAACAAGGTCGCGCGTGGGCGAGACTATTTCATGAAGGAAACCAAGCAGGGGATTTCCATTCTTCCGGGCGGTGCGTCTACCTGGATGATGGTGACTGGGTTGGTGGTGCTCTTCTTCCTCGCCACGCATATCATCGATATGAAACTGAAAATGGGACCTGGAGTCGATTACACTCCTGCTCTCAATGCGGATAGGGTGGCCGACAATGAATTTCAGGCTGTGAAGGCCGTGCTGTCTACGCCGTCACGGGCGTTTGTCTATGTCGTTGGCCTGGTGGCTCTGGGGATTCATTTATCACATGGAATTCGAAGTGCCCTTCAGACGCTGGGAATCAATCACAAGCGTTGGAATATGATCTTCAACGTGACTGGGATTGTTGTCGCATGGTCCATTGCGGTCGGTTTTATGAGTTTGGTGTTGTGGGCGATCGCTGGCCGAGGATAGTGCTGCTGTATTGGCTGAGGGAGTCTCAGCCGACAGCAGTTTGGAAATCAGATGACATGCGGATGGGTCTAACAGCCCGTCTGGTCGGGATAAAACGAGTTCAATTCAGGTTAGGATCGGCTGCTGAGCGGCTGGTCGAGTTTCAAAAGAAATTCTGAGGTCTTCCGATGGTTCGCGTGGCAAGTGACACACTGAACTCGCGAGTTCCCGACGGTCCGCTTCAGCAGAAGTGGGACAAGCATCGCTTTGATTTGAAGCTGGTGAATCCAGCGAACAAGCGCAAGTTCACCGTGATTGTGGTCGGTACAGGCCTGGCCGGTGGGTCTGCTGCTGCGTCGATGGCAGAGCTGGGCTACAACGTCAAGGCATTCTGTTTTCAGGACAGTCCGCGTCGAGCTCACAGTATTGCGGCTCAGGGCGGGATCAACGCCGCAAAGAACTATCAAAACAACGGCGACAGCGTCTGGCGTTTGTTCTACGACACGCTGAAAGGCGGAGACTATAGAGCTCGCGAAGCCAACGTGCATCGCCTGGCTCAGGTTTCAACCAGCATTATTGATCAGTGTGTTTCTCAGGGGGTTCCTTTCGCTCGTGAATACGGCGGGACTCTGGCCAATCGTTCGTTCGGCGGAGCTCAGGTTTCGCGAACGTTTTACTGCCGTGGCCAAACCGGGCAGCAACTTCTGCTCGGCGCTTATCAGGCGATGATGCGACAGGTCGGCACCGGAAAAGTGAAGCTGTTCGCTCGTCGGGAAATGCTTGAATTGGTTGTTGTTGATGGACTCGCTCGCGGCATCGTTGTGAGAAACCTGGCAACTGGCCAGATGGAAACTCACACGGCCGATGCCGTGGTCCTGGCGACTGGTGGTTACGGAAACGTCTACTATCTGTCGACAATGGCCAAGGGTTGCAATGTGACAGCGGCTTGGCGATGTGCTCGCCGAGGTGCTTTGTTTGCAAATCCCTGCTACACGCAGATTCATCCAACCTGTATTCCGGTCAGCGGCGACTATCAGTCCAAGCTGACTCTGATGAGCGAAAGCCTTCGTAACGACGGCCGAGTTTGGGTGCCCTTGAATAAGGGCGACAAGCGGGCTCCGGATCAGATTCCGGATGCCGAACGAGACTACTATCTTGAACGCCGATATCCGTCCTATGGCAACTTGGCTCCTCGCGACATTTCGTCCCGCGCCGCGAAAGAGCGTTGCGATGCGGGTCACGGAGTCGGTGATTCCGGGCTGGCCGTGTTTCTGGACTTCCGCGATGCGATTCGCCGCGACGGTGAAGACGTCATTCGCAAGAAGTACGGCAATCTGTTTCACATGTACAACAAGATCACGGCTGAGGATCCGTACAAGCAGCCAATGCGAATCTTCCCGGCAGTCCACTACACGATGGGTGGGCTGTGGGTCGACTACAACCTGATGAGCAACATTCCGGGGCTCTATGTTCTGGGTGAAGCGAATTTCTCTGACCACGGCGCAAATCGGCTCGGTGCCAGCGCGCTGATGCAGGGGCTTTCAGACGGTTACTTTGTGTTGCCATACACGATTGGCGATCACCTAGCTACGACCAAGTTGGAAAAGATCCGCGATGACCATCCAGCGTGTCTTCAGGCACGGCATGACGCCGAAAATCGTCTGAACAAGCTGCTGGCGGTTCAGGGCAAGCGATCCGTCGATTCCTTCCATCGCGAACTTGGTTTGCTGATGTGGGAAAAATGCGGAATGGCTCGCAACCGTAGCGGTCTGGAAGAAGCGATTGGCAAGATTCGCAGTCTTCGCGAAGAGTACTGGAAGAACGTTCGAGTTCTTGGGTCTGACGCGACTTTGAATCAAAGCCTTGAGAAGGCGGGACGGGTTGCCGACTTCATGGAATTCGCCGAGTTGCTGGCGACCGACGCTTTGCATCGCGAAGAATCCTGCGGCGGTCACTTCCGTGAAGAGTACCAGACCGAAGAAGGTGAAGCCGCTCGCAACGATGCGGACTTCTCCTACGTTGGTGCGTGGGAGTATCGGGGAACAAGCGAAGAGCCGATTCTGCACAAAGAGCCGCTGGTCTTCGAAAACGTAAAGCCTTCGACAAGGAGTTACAAATAGCCATGAGCAGTCACCTTCTGAATTTGAATCTCCGAGTTTGGCGTCAATCTGGTCCAAACGACACCGGTGGCTTTAGAACATATCGCCTGAACGGCGTCAGTACTCACATGTCGTTTCTTGAGATGCTGGACGTGCTGAACGAGCAGCTGATTGCTCAGGGCGAAGAGCCTGTGGCGTTTGACCACGATTGTCGCGAAGGCATTTGCGGCATGTGCAGCCTGATGATCAACGGCCAGGCTCACGGGCCTGACAATGCAACGACGACGTGTCAGTTGCACATGCGCCGTTTCAGTGATGGCGATACCGTGACTATCGAACCGTGGCGAGCATCGGCATTCCCAGTTGTGCGTGACCTCGTTGTGGACCGCTCGGCGTTTGATCGTATCATCGCGTCGGGAGGATTCGTTTCCGTCAACACGGGCAACGCCCCGGATGGGAATTCGATTCTTGTTCCCGGCGTGCGTCAGGAAGTGGCAATGGACGGCGCGGCCTGCATCGGTTGCGGAGCCTGCGTCGCGGCGTGCAAGAACGCTTCGGCGATGCTGTTCGTTTCGGCCAAAGTGTCGCAGTTGGCAGTTCTGCCTCAGGGCCATCCAGAACGCAACTCTCGCGTTTTGAACATGGTGGCTCAGATGGACAAGGAAGGCTTCGGCTCCTGCACCAACACGTCCGAATGCGAAGCGGCCTGCCCTGCTGAAGTTTCCGTTACGCACATCGCTCGGCTCAACCGCGAATACCTGCGAGCGTCGATCTTTGCAGAAACATAACCGAGTGAGCGGTTAGCCCCGGTGTTTGTCGGGGACGCGGTTCAGAATGTAGCCATCTCGCTCCGCGAGATGAGCCTCAGTTCTTTCGCATGGTTGTACAAATGCCCGTCACCATGTTCTTCCCCGCTGGCATGGGCTTCGAAAATGGCCCGCGGCTTTGACACACCACGCAAACCCTGCAAGGCTCGTCTCGACGGAGCGAGACGGCTACTTTGGCCAATGGCCTCCGGCGAGCCGGGCTGCGTCATCACCCGGACTCTGTTACCGGCAGGTGGAAATCCTTGGCCTGACGGCGTTCGGCTCGCCCAGATCTGGTAGCTCAGCTTCAGCCCGAACCACGGTAGTTTTCTTTGGTGTGCTCAGTCCGATCTGGGCCACCATGGCTAGAGACGTGTGTTAAGAAAAGCTGAAGGAGATGAGACCGATTGTGGCGCTAAGAAATGAACCCAACATCGCCAGCAGTACCAAACACCCAGAACCATGCGTTTCGGTTTGCGGCGGGGACTTGGCCTCGCCTTTCTTCGCAATCTGATCGACAACATGTGATACCGACGCGTTCTGTAATAGACATCCAGAACATTCCCAGTTCTGGTCAGCCAGCAGTGGCTGAACGAGACCCGGCGGCATCAGACCGGACTGACGACCACATTTTTGGCATACTATTGAACAGAACGGAGCATCAAGAAAACGTCGATGGCAGCCGACACAAGACACGTAGGGCAGCTCTCCGTCTCTCAATCCTAGGTAGATCACCTCGTCGAGTTGAAACGTTAGTCCGCAATGTGGGCAGTCGATTGGAACTTCAGCTTTCGTAACATGACGGTCTGCTGACCCGATTCCCATAAGTCTGTTTCGCCGAACAAACTCATCGTTGTCCGACACAAGCGGAATGTCCTTGATCATCCCTGCTTTTTTTATCCCTGCCTCCAATTGACGCATTCGAGCGTGCGATTCCCGCAGGTAACGCAGCGCGCTCTCGTTGGTAAAACAAAGATCTTCCGTTGAGCCCTGAGGATCAATCAGTATTTGGCAAAGCTCCGGTTGGTTGGCAATGTACGCATAGAGCCACGCAATGCGAACTCCCCATGCCTGAGGAAGCGGGAGGGCGTCGGGATAGTGGCGGAGATAAGACAAAATATTTTGGTATGAGCCGACACAATTCCAGAATGATAGTCGCACCCCCAAACGCTGGCCATCTGGCGTTATTAGTGGTTCGGGAAGTATTCGTATTTCGTTGTTTTCATCCACGACCGTGTCGTAGCTAAGCACGAACAACGTGTTCATCAGGAATGGATGGGACCAATCGGATCCAGGATCAATAACGTTTTGCTGAACCACTTGATCTCCTCCAAGAAGATTAACAGCGGCAAGGTGGCAGGTTCAGACGAAGAATTGTCTGCATTTCGTTTTGACAGTCAGACACTTGGGCGATGGGCATCGCCAGCTCATTGTCGCTCGCTCTGCAACTGCAGCCTAGCGGGAAATCAGAAAACATACTGCATCGCTTATAGACATTGCACAACTTGCTGGGCTATCTGTCAGTTTGGGTGATAATCCGGTCCCTGATCGGATCCATCGGCGGTCCTACACGCAGATTGAGCTCGACTGCACGCAACAACGAATTTGGTAACTTTGCATTTGCCTGTTTGGACGCAGTTACTGGCACAGGAACCAAGTGTGCCCAGATCGGGGCAGATGTCGGCGCAATTTCACCCATTCTAAGAGACTCCAATAGTTCCCGGGATTGCTCGGCCTTTATCATTCTGTGTTTTGACAACATCTAAACCTCTCAGATCCAATTGAAGATCGCTCGAACGTAGATGGCATCGGTTATAGGACATGCCCTTCCGGATGACAAGCTGCAGATGAATATGGCGTTTCGCCATCGAAAAGACCTGAAATGGCTGGGTTGCAAACAGTGGAAGTGCGATCCGCCGCGTTGTCAAAAGAGGTAGCTGGAATGCGCCGAGACCACTGGATAATAGATGTGCTGAGCGGTGGATGAACTTTGAAGATCGACGATACTCATCTGTTGGCTTTCGCCCGGTGATCTCTCAGGCTGTTACCAAATAGAGCCACGCCGCTGGCTGGGAATGCAAAAGCGAAGACCGAGCGAAACGCTCATTTCCGCGAAACTGGCGATGATTGGTGAACAAGATCGAGACCGAGACGGAACTGAACTCACTTCGTCGCAACGTCAAACGCGGCCGGCAATTTGGTAATGAGAACGGGATCAAGAGCAGCGTCACTCGACTCGTTCTCGAAACCACGACTGGCCCCAGTGGAAGGTCAAAGAGATTGACCTGACGGAACGCATCCCGTTTTCTCTCCGATTGCTTACCTCTTCGCCCATTGAGCATACGGCACTGGGCCGAGAAATGCCTGGTTTTCGAGCGGTGCGCCTTTGCCGAGTTCGCTGATGAAGGGAGTCAGAAACAGGAAGCCTGCGTGAGCGGCAAGTAGAGGAATCATCAGCAGTCGGATGCTCCATCGAAACGGAAACCATGCTGGCTGAGGCAGATGTGTTCCTCGATGATAGGCCCAAGCAACCAGGATTCGTGCCGGATACGTCAGGATGATAAAGAATGGTGTCAGCACCAGCATCGCATCGGCGGGCAGCAGGCGAATCTTTGCGAGATACAGCGGAAACGTCATTACATACATCAACACAGTCGTCAACATCCAACTCAGCGGCGCGTTGCGGATCACTCGTCGAGCGGCCTGGATTGAAAAGATGGCTCCAAATTTTCCGGTGACGGCTTGATGAATCTGAAGCAGTGGCAGCCAGGCTGTCACAGGAATCATCAGCAGAATACCAAGGAATGAAAGCAGTCCGAATATTGGCTCCGTGCGTTCTGGGGCTGAATACACAACCAGCAAGCCCGTTGGAATCACCAGCCAGAGAACAGCTCCGAAGAATGCCTTCAGCCCGATCCAGAAATGCTGCACGGGTTTGACGAGTTTCAGCACTTGATCAATTGCGGCCGCCATCTCCTGACGCCCGGTCGCGGTAAAAACCGTGCTCAGGAACCATCGCAGATTCTTGATTGGTCGCAGAAAGCATCCGACGGTGCCGCCTCTGGCAATGGCGAGCATCAGGTGGACGGCAATGATGGTTTGCAGGATCTGAAGATTGCCCGTCATTCGAGCCACCCGATCGGATTCGGTACCAAGAATTACAGCCGCGTCGCTCACACGAGTTGCTTGAAGACGAATTGGGATCAGGAACAATAGTGAGAAGAAAACGATCACTCCCAGCCGAGGAGCCAGGACCATTAGCGGAAAACCATCACGCAGTCGGCCGCTTTCGGCGACGCGTTTCTGAGGATCGACCAGGTAGCCCAGAGTCAAAATGTTGAGGCCGGGGATCGCTGCCAGAATAGCCAGAATCAGAATCAGGCAGCCCGTTCCAAAAGCAACGTGAATGAACCAAAGCGTCGATCGGATTGGCTTCCAGATTCCCGGAAATCGCCCCGGGCCCATCCGCTCTTCAATGGGTGCGATCGGTTGAGGCGTTTTGGGCTCCGGTTCCGAATACGAGTTCAAAAGAGGAGGTTCTGTCAGGGTTATGCTCACAACAGTTTTCCTCGATCTTGGTCAGAATTTCGTAATGCCGGAGACAGTCCAGCTCCAGCGATTTTGCTTAACGGCAAGCCGCAGGCGACTTCGTCTCATCAATTGCCGGAGGCTTCACGCAAAGATCATTGAACATCCGTCAATCTCCAAACCGAGAGCATTCAAAAACATTGCGAGTTACAAATGATTCGAACAGAAGGAAACGAAGTTCCCGAAGGAATCACCGGCCGTTGAGTTACTCGGTCCTTTGTTACCTTCGATTGCTCAGGAGACGATTCCCCATTGTAGAATGATTGTCCCAACGTTCATGAGCAGTTGAGACAACTGCTCTACAATGGGCTGGTACGCCATTTCCTGTCGCTCGCCTAAACGAACAAAGTGATTGTGTCGTAACTCGCAATTCCTGATGCATCAAGCCCAGTTTTGCACATCCGACTTGCTCAATTCGATGAAACATTGCCAAAATTGGATGCATGTTGCGAAGTTTCCGAGACATGATGCGAAGAACTGTCAGCATTGCCGACCGGCGGGCCGATGTTTTCGTTAATCGCCGGTCATATCGGTCTGGAAACGTTTGTTGCCAATGTGAACTGGCCTGTTTTTCTCGCTGGCTAACCCGAGGCCAGCGGTGGACGTGAGCTCCGTGATTCATCACTTGGCCCACAATCAGGGGATTGACGTCCCCCGCTCGCCGAAGGAACACCTCAGTCAGGTTGCAGGAGCTTTTGACTCATGAGAGCCGTTGTTGTCCTGTTTGCCGTGTCGGTCGCATTTTTGGTGCTGAAAGCTGTTCAGGTTGCCGGGAAAGTGGAACGTCCGTCATCGCCACCCGAAGCTATTGCAAGTTCGGAGCAGTTG
This sequence comes from Planctomycetota bacterium, assembly GCA_031377305.1. Lineage (GTDB taxonomy): Bacteria > Planctomycetota > Planctomycetia > Planctomycetales > Planctomycetaceae > SXXK01. Next base: position 44,463 of record JANMEV010000593.1, read on the forward strand.
GACGTTGCCGTCCGGCGGCTTAACGATCAGTTTCACAAGCAGTGGAAGTCTGAGGGCGTTTCAGTCGCTGGACCGGCGGATGACCTGGCCATACTTCGCCGCCTGTCGCTCGCACTGTTCGGAACGGTGCCATCACTCGAAGACATCCGTCAGTTTGAAGCCGATACCGAGCCCAACAAGATTGATCGCTGGGTCGTGCGGATGCTTCAGGATTCGCGCTTTAGCGTCTATTTTGCAGAACGGCTGGCCCGAAGTTTTGTTGGCGTTGAAGAGGGGCCGTTTATCATCTATCGTCGAGATCGCATGACCGCATGGTTGACCGAACAACTTCAGCGAGATGCCTCATGGTCGGACATGACGAAGGAACTGATTGCGGCAGAAGGCTTGTGGACTGACAAAGGAGCCACAAACTTCATCACTATCGCCCGAACTGACGATGAAACGATCAACGTCAACAAGTTGGCCGGTCGCACGGTTCGCACATTTCTTGGCCAGCGGATCGACTGTGCTCAATGCCACGATCATCCGTTCGATGAGCAATGGAAGCAGGATGACTTTGAGGGCTTGACGGCCTTTTTCTGTCAGGCGGCAGTTACGCTTGGCGGTGTGACGGATAAGAAGACAGGCGAGAACGATGAGCCGATCGTCTACAAGGTTGTCGATCCGGGCAAAGAACAGTCGGAGGCTCGCATCGTTCCGGAAGCGGTTCCTTTCCATGACGACTGGCTGCCCCTCGACGGAGGCCTGCGGCACCGGCTGGCTGAGTGGGTGACTCACAAAGACAATCGCCGCTTTGAACGAGCGATCTCGAATCGAATCTGGGGCTTCATGCTTGGAAAGCCACTTCATGAGCCGGTGGATGATCTTCCGCATCCCGTTGATGGCGAAGTCGACCCGCTGGATGTGTTGGGGCAGGAGTTTCGAAGTCGCGGGGATCGGCTGAGCGTGCTGATTCGCATGATCGCTCTGTCCGATGTCTTTCGATTGTCATCGGAATCACTTGCCGCAGATGAAGCGACCTATTCGGCTCAGGTGCAAGCCTGGTCCGTGTTTCCGCTTGTGCGTCTTCGTCCTGAACAGGTGATTGGATCACTGTTTCAGGCCGGCCACGTGCGCACGATCGACCAGAACTCCAACCTGATTGCACGAGTCCAGAAGTTTGGGAATGAAAACGACTTCCTGAATGAATACGGAGACATGGGCGACGATGAACTTCTTCAGCAGGTCGGCACCATTCCTCAGGCGCTGCTGCGAATGAATGGACGGTTCTCTGCCGAACTCAGCAAAGTTGAAATGCTGTCTGCGGCCGGGCAAATCATTAATTTCTCGCCGGACAATTCCGCGATCGTAGAGAACAGCTACCTGGCCTGTCTTGGCCGACGACCGACTGACCAAGAACGGACCTACTTCCTCGATTTGCTCGACAACACCTATGAGGCCGATTCAAAGAAAAGAGAGGCAGATCCGAGCACTCCCGAATCCGATCCCAAGCCGAGCAGGTCTCAGGCAGACGTTGTACAGGACTTGTTCTGGACCCTTTTCAACAGCCCTGAATTTTCGTGGAACCACTAGTCAAAGGAGCCAACGTCATGAACAACGATCTTAGTCGACGAAAATTGTTGCAGCTCATGTCCGCCTGTGGGTTGATGGTTGCTTTGCCGGGCATGACGGCCAAAGCAGCGTCGCGTCGACGTGACGAGCGACCAAAGTCGCTGATCACGTTGTGGATGAATGGCGGCATGAGCCAACTGGAGACTTGGGACCCGCATCCCGGAACTCCGACTGGCGGCGAAGTGAAAGACATCGCGACAACGTCCAAAGACCTCCGCATTTCAGAAATGCTGCCGCAGCTCGCCGAGCAGATGCATCTCTGCACTGTGATTCGATCGCTGACTTCCAAAGAAGGCGATCACGAGCGCGGTGCGGCGTTTGTGAAGACCGGGTATCGTCCTGAGCCGACTCTGAAGTACCCGACGCTGGGCGCCATCGCAGCGCATGAACTTCCGGATTCAAAGATTGAGATCCCTCAGCACGTCGCGCTGGCTCCGGATCGAATTTCGCCAGAAGGCGGTTACCTTGGAAATCAGTGGGATGCGTTTCGAGTGTTCAGTCCGGGCGACGGACTGTCAAATTTGAAATCCTACGTGTCGAAGGAACGTCAGGCGGATCGATTGAAAGGACTGAGCGTCGTTAGTCAGCAGTTTGAGCAGCGTCGACAGTTTGGCGCAAAGAACACGCTGCACCAAAACACGCTGGATCGAGCGTTGACGATGATGACGTCCGAGCAACTGAAAGCCTTCGAACTGACTGAAGAACCAACCGCGGTGAAGAAGGCTTATGGCGAGACATCGTTTGGAAAAGGCTGTTTGGTCGCTCGCCGACTTGTTGAAGTGGGTGTCCGAGCTGTCGAAGTGAATCTTTCGGGCTTCGATACGCACGTTTCCAATCACGAAGGACATATCACTCAGACAAAGATCCTCGATCCAGCGATTGCGACTCTGCTGCGAGAATTGAAGGAGCGTGATCTTCTGGATTCGACGATCGTCTTGTGCATCAGCGAATTCGGTCGAACGCCAAGTATCAATCCGGCGGGCGGCCGCGATCACTGGCCAAACTGGTTCTCGTGCATGATCGCGGGCGGCGGCTTCCGCGAAGGCACCGTGATCGGTTCAACGCCGTCGGATATTCCGCAGCAGGATTCGAACATGCAAATGGCCGGTCGAGGAAAGCTCATCGGCCCAACGGATCCGATTCTTGTTCCTGAACTCTACGCCACGATCATGGCTTCAATGGGAATCGACGCTCGCAAGGAAATCATGACCCCCATCGGCCGCCCCATCCGCTTCGCCGACGCCCAGCCCTCAGCCCGCCTGCTGAAGGATAACGTAGCAAGCAAAGTGATCAAAAGCTGATCGCAACCGATGACGGCTCATCTTGCATTGCAAGATGGCTCCATTGGCGGGCAGGTTGTTCATCGCAAATCTGATGCAGTCTGGATCGCAACTCTGAAAAGCCTTTCCAGTTGGCAAAGATTCGGGCACGCCCGGATGCTGTGCTGATAAAGATCGAGCCCAGGTTGGAAGCATTTGCCGGAGCGTGGACCAGTCGACCGAGAAACAGGACGATTCGCAGAAACGTTCCCCGATGATTGCCAGTGAGGAAATCGTGTACGGCATGAATCTCCTCGAATTGGCAGACTCGCTCAGCATCGCCGCTGATTCCGATTCCGCTGCGAGGCTGATGGCAGTTTTCGAACACGACGGTCCGCTTCGATGGATCCAGAATCACCCGTTGCTGGCTGAAGTCCGGGTTGCTGCAAATGATGACGGTGCTGGGTTCCTTTGCCATGTTTTCGCCGCCTTATACAAAAGGGTTCTTTCAGGGATGAGATGAGGGCTCGCGTTACGAAGGGATACAAAAACAATTGGCCGAAACGTGTTAATGCTTTGGTAAAAAAGCTCTGATGGATGCAGGCCGCGGCGAGTTCCAACTTGTTGAAGCGAAGCGGGATTGCCGGAACTCGCTGACGCTCGGTCCGGCCTACGAAACTCGGTTCCTCAATTCACAGAAGACAGAGCGTTGGGGTCCGATTCATAGACGTAAGTTGGCAACTCGCAGCTACTTGATAAGCTCGGCGACCTTCTTTTGAGCCGCCTCTGAAGCCGCTGCTTTTACGCTGGCGACTTTCACCGGTACGAAGCCCATTCGCTTGCTTTCATCCGCCGCTTCCATGAATGCGTACAGATCAATCGTTTCTTCAGCGCTGACGGGAGGTTGCCCGGAGCGAAAGAACTTTACGATTTCCACGACCAGCGGTTTATATCCGTCGTACTGTCCCGCGGATGCGACACCTTTCGTTCCAAACGCCGTTCCGCCGTAGCCCGAACTGCCACTACGAATGCCTCGGAATGTGCCAATGCGGCCGTTGTTCCATACGCCGGTCACCAGATCAAAATCCGGAGTTTGTGTTCTTACAACAGACTCGACACCAGGCCCCATGATAGTAAACAGAGTTTCGCAACCATGAATTCCGTACCAGAAGAGATCCGGATGAGTCGGCTCCAGAGAGCACGGCGAGTAAGCATCACAGCCAGTCACCTCGCCAATCGAGCCACCTCGGATGGCTTGAGCACCCGTTGAGAATCGCAACGACGACGAACTGAAAACGGGCGTCTTGAAGTGCTTCGCCAGTTCGTAGATTGTAATCGCATCGACCAGCGATCCCGCGACGGGTTTGTCGATGAACACGGGCTTGTGGGCCTTCAACACCGGAAGTACCTGCTCCAGATGCGGTCGACCGTCGTTGGTTTCCAGCAGCACAGCATCGACCTGAGAAATCATAGCGTCCAGATCTTCAATCACTTCGACTCCCATCGCCGTGATCTTCTTTGTGTAGTCGGGAACTCGCTCAACGCTGCTGACAATGTCCGGGCTTCCCTTTGGATAGACAAGGACAATTTTGGCACCGGCGAGTTGCGGATCATTGTCTCCTTTGCTCAGCAATTCGGTAAACGCCAGACAGTGCGACGTGTCCAGGCCGATCATGCCAATCCGAATCGTCTTCGCCGGTTCGTCGGCCACCACGTGGCATGTCGCCACTATGGACATGATCGATATTGAAAATGCCTTCACTGTGATCCTGGACATGGTCGTTGCTCCGTGAGCCTGGGTGGTGAGAATGTTTGGCAGGATTTGTTTTTATGCTTCGTAAAGCGGCGAGCAGCCGTTGCCAGCGTTCGAGGGAATCGCAACGCCGCAGGCCTCCACCGTTTGTGCTTCATGGTTGGGATTTACTTTGGGGATCAGCTTTTGGTTTCTCCAGCTTTTCGGACGTCGCCCCTTTGCGAGGCAACGGCGTGTCCGGATCGAAATCGGCAGGCAGGTTTCCTTCCAGCTTGAACTCTTCAATCAGCTCTCTGCGACGCTCCGCAACCGCTCGATCGAATTCGCTCAGGACATCCAAAGCTCGATCGCGAGACGTTACCAGACCGATGATCAAATACTGAGTGATCGCCATGAGATAACACACCCAGCCGACCAGCCAGCGTTCGTGCTTCTTTGTCAGTACCTCGGACTCTTTTTGCAACTCCGGAAGCACGCTCGAAACGACATCCAGTGACATGACAAACTGCGCCGAACATGCCGCCGCACATTGTTCGCAGTAGACGATCTGAGTATTGATGGCCCGGCGTTGTTCGTCCTTTTCGTAGTCCGCCATCGACGGT
>JANMEV010000594.1:0-9539 GCA_031377305.1 Planctomycetota bacterium
GCCGCTCGGGATGAAATCTGCAGGCTTCGGTCCGCCCAGCATTAACGGTGCGATTGATCAGCCGTGGGGACACGTGATCAAGGATGGGAAGCAGTCTCCTGTTCAGCAGGATAATCCTCCGATACTTGGGCCAGCTGGGACAGTTCACATCACGGTCGACGACTGGAGCCGCTTCGCTTCTCTGCACCTTGGAACTCTCAAACAGAAAAAGCCTCTGCTGAGGCGGGAAACATTAGATCATCTGCAGACGCCGTTACATCAGTTCGATCCTCAGATTGTCCCGGAAGCCAATCCATACGGATTTGGCTGGACCAGCACGGAACGTCCCTGGGGAGCCGGCAAAGTGTTGACTCACACGGGCAGCAACACCACGTGGTTTGCAACCATCTGGCTGGCTCCGAACAAGAAGACAGCCTTTATTGGAGTCGTGAACTCCGGCGCTCCTGACGCAGCAAAAGCGTGTGATGAAATGGCGGCAGGAATGATCAAGTACTGGTCCGAGAAGCCCGCACGCTGAGATCGCGACAACCGCTCGGTGCCCGCGACTTCCTGTTTGAAGATGGCAGAGAAGTTGGACGACGCCTCTGGAGGTCGAGTCTCGGCAGAGCGAGACCGCGACATTCTGCAGGATCAAAGCCGAGTATCCGTTTTGGAGATTTCCCCTGTTATTCAACGAGTAACTTGTCAAGCTCTTGTCTTCAGGCTCGTCATTCCTGCGCGTGCGAGAATCCCGATCGCGGCACTGAATTCCCGCCTGCGCGGGAATAATGGACAACGCGAATTTCAGGTCGATACGGAGTGAGATCCAGACAATACGTTTTGCGTTCTGCGACATCGATTCACCGACCTTGGGAATGTGACCGATGGCGATTTGTGCTGCGAGTGGTCATAATCCCTGATCACGCCCGTTGAGTCGTGCAAAGCGACAGCTGCAACGTGGCCAAACAGTCAGCGTATTCAAACATTGAAGGCGAGGATCGTCACCGTGAGCAAGCTTCCGAATGACGTTTTGTCCGCGCTGGGAGTTGAACGACCGGCGGCTCTTTGGGTTGGTCAGAATTCGCGACTCTGCAGCGGAACATCGCTTCAGGTCAACTCGCCAATCGATGGCACGACTCTGGCTGGTTTTGCAACGGCCACCAGCGACGATCTTGGGATCGCTGTGAATGCGTCTCAGGAAGCCTTTCGTCAATGGCGACTAGTACCAGCTCCTGCACGCGGTGAACTCGTTCGACGTTTTGCCGAAGTACTGCGACAGAATAAGCTTGGTCTTGCGGAACTCGTTTGCCGAGAAGCTGGCAAGATCCGCACCGAGGCCATGGGTGAAGTTCAGGAAATGATCGACATCTGCGAGTTCGCTGTAGGGCTCAGTCGGCAGTTGTATGGACTGACGATCGCGACTGAACGTCCGATGCATCGCATGATGGAGCAGTGGCATCCGCTCGGTCCAGTAGGGATCATTTCGGCTTTCAATTTCCCCGCCGCTGTCTGGGCCTGGAACGCCGCCCTGGCGCTGGTGTGTGGTGATTCGATTCTCTGGAAGCCTTCAGAGAAGACTCCACTGACCGCCATGGCCTGTCACATGCTGCTGATGCGGGCGGCTGACGGCATGAAGGATGTTCCGTCGGGCCTGAGTTCTGTCGTCGTTGGCGGCGGAGCGATCGGAAGAACTCTGGCGGCCGATCGACGAGTGCCTTTGATCTCGGCGACGGGAAGTGTTGCGATGGGGCGTTCGGTAGCTCAAACGGTTGCCGGTCGATTGGGCCGATCGCTGCTGGAGCTTGGCGGCAACAATGCCTGCATCGTGACGCCGTCGGCCAACCCCGAACTAACGTCCAGAGCGATTGTTTTTTCGGCAGTTGGGACCTGTGGCCAGCGCTGCACTTCGCTGCGGCGATTGTTTCTGCACGAGTCCATCGCCGATGCAATGGTCGCTCGTCTGAAAGTTGCGTACGCCTCTCTGTCGATCGGAAATCCGCTGGATGAGGGAACTCTTGTTGGCCCATTGATCGATGAAGCTGCCGCCGGGCGAATGCAGTCCGCGATCGCTGATGCTCGTCATGCGGGCGGTGTTGTCTTTGGCGGTGAACGAGTCACCGGGAAACTTCCCGTCGGCGGCTGCTACGTGCAACCGGCGATCATTGAAATGCCTGGTCACGCGGAAATCATGTATCAGGAAACATTCGCGCCGATTCTTTATGTTGTCAGATATTCGAAACTGGAGCAGGCGATCGAAATGCAGAATTGCGTTTCACAGGGCCTGGCATCGTCGATCTTCACCAACGACCTGCGAGAATCGGAATTGTTTCTTTCCGCTGCGGGAAGTGATTGCGGTATTGCCAACGTCAACATTGGTCCGAGCGGCGCTGAGATTGGCGGCGCGTTTGGAGGTGAGAAGGATACGGGCGGTGGACGAGAATCGGGCTCAGACAGTTGGAGGGCTTATATGCGTCGTGCCACCAACACGATCAACTTCGGAAACGACCTTCCCCTCGCGCAGGGGATTCGGTTTGGGTGAGATGGGTGAAAGACGCGCGCTATGACTCAGTGAGTTCCAGGTAAGGGTCGAGTCCCATGTTTTCGTATTGCTCGAGTCGATGGCGTTCCTGTTTCAGCAAGTGCTTACGCTGCTTACGATGCTGTTTTTCAAGGAACCTCTGGACTCGTTGAAAGAATCGGACCCACGAACCGCTCAGTTCCCCATCGCGGCTTGCCATCGCTCGACGCTGTTTGCGTTGGATTTCTCGTGGCTCGCGGCAACGCAGCAATTCGTCTTCGAGCGATAGAAAGAACTGATAGCTTCCGGGATCGCCCTGTCGAGCCGAACGGCCGATGAGCTGGCGATCGATTCGTTTTGAACTGTGCATTTCGGTTGCGATAACATGCAAACCGCCCGCCTTTCGGACTTCGTCTTCCAGGATGATGTCTGTGCCGCGTCCGGCCATGTTGGTGGCGATTGTGACTTTTCCAGGCTCACCGGCGCCGGACACGATTTCCGCTTCCTGCTCGTGATACTTCGCATTCAGGATCTGATGGGGAACAAGCTTGTCCTTCAGCATTTGGCCGAGCGATTCCGACGCATCGACCGACGGAGTCCCGACCAGAATCGATCGGCCCGCTTTGATCAGTCGCTGAATTTCAATAACGATGGCTTCCTGCTTGGCTTCCTGCGTTTTGAAGACGCGATAGGGTTTGCCTTTGCGCACGCTCTTCTTGTTGGTAGGGATCTTGCTGACTTTCAGGCGGTATGTTTTCTTGAGTTCACTCTTTGCCGGAATCCCTGTTCCTGTCATTCCTGCCAGATGTGTGTACTGACGGAAGAAGCTCTGCACGGTGACTCGAGCAGCTTCGCCCGTTGCCGCGGTGATCGGTACGAGTTCCTTCGCTTCGATTGCCTGATGTAAACCGTCCTGCCACTTGCGGCCATCCATGACTCGCCCTGTGCCTTCATCGACGATCACGATCTTGTTTTCGACGATCACATAGTCGCGATCTCGTTCAAACGCATGCTTTGCAGTCAGAGCCTTTTCGACCTGCGAATAGATTCGTTCGGTATCCATTGAGCTAAGCAGCGAAGGCTTTGACAGCAGCACGACTTTGCGGCACCCGGTATCCGTCAGCCATGCTGAGCGGCGTTCTGGTTCGTACACGTAGTCGGTTCGAGGCTCGAGCTGAAACGTGGCTCTGTTGCTCCAGCGGAACAGGTTCACCGTTGCGGGATCGTTTGGCTGAGTGAGTCCAATAATCAACGGCGTTCGTGCTTCGTCGATCAGGATACTGTCGGCTTCGTCGATGAGTGCGAAGTAGTGACTTCGCTGAACGGGTTCTTCGCCGCCCTGAAGAGTTCTGATGTATCGACGAACCTGCTGGCCTCCGCCATCTTCCTGACTGGCACCCTTTCGCAGTCGGTCACGAAGAAAGTCAAAGCCCATTTCCTTGCTGGTGCCGTAGGTGATGTCGCAGGCGTAGTTGGTTCTGCGTTCGTCGGGTTCCATGTTTTCCAGAATCTTGCCGACGGTAAGTCCGAGCCGGATATGCACGGGGCCCATCAATTCGGCGTCGCGTTTTGCGAGGTAGTCGTTCACGGTGACCACGTGACAGCCCTGCCCCGGCAAAGCTCGCAGGAACGAAGTCATCGTGGCGGTCAACGTTTTCCCTTCCCCAGTCTGCATTTCCGCAATGTGCCCTTCGAACATTGCGATGGCGCCCATGATCTGGACCTGAAAATGCTGCATGCCGAGCGTTCGCCGAGCTGACTCGCGAATGAGCGCGTAGGCCTCCGGGAGCAGGTCATCAAGCGACGTGCCCGCTCGTGCGTCCCAGCGGACCTTGCGACCACGAGACAACAGTTCTTCTTCGCTGAGGTCTTTCAGAGTCTCGCTCAACTTGATTATGTGGTTCGCCATCGCTCGCCATCTCGATAGGCGAGCGGCAGAAGGGATAAACCCGGTCTTCAAGCCGTGGTACAGGTAGCTGGCAAATTTCATGAGCCAAACCGTCTTCTAATCATTCACGGGGGCGGGGACCGAAAAGCGGCAGGATGCCACAAGCGAATGTCGAATGTTACGAACTTTCAGGGGACTCAGACAGTCGTTTTTTCCCTTTGAAAGGTGCCAATTTTCGTGTGGCCTGAATTGGCAGATGCCGGCGAACTGTCAGGTGATCGTCAGAATTCGTTTGCCTATCGACGGTTTCGTCGTCGTTATCAAACGAAACAAGGCCTTCAGATTGCTGAAGGCCTTGCTCAATTCATCCAATTTTTATCACTATCTGCCATGCTGACAGAAGTCAGTGTCCAGACGGACTATTCATCGCGCTTTCGTCGCAGCGCTTTGGGAATCAATGTCATCACGGCTCCAAACAGTCCAACTTTAGCTGCTGCAATGGATGCTGGCTGCGGACCTTCGGGCTGAGAAAGCTCAACCTTTCCATCCCACCACAACTGTTCATCCCAGCCTGCCAGGATGCAGTCGGTGAGGTCCAGCGAACCGGTCGAGTCCGTCTCGTCGGGAACAACAACCAATGCTGCATTGCCTGCATCATTCTGAGCAACCACGACGATTGGCTTGTCAGTCGATCCGGAATTGACGTTTGATCCTTGCGAAGAATCAACGACCTCTGCGGTATCGTTACTGCTCAACACTGATTCATCAGATCCGACTTCGACGTTGATTGACGGAAGCAACGTTAACTGGACTTCCGAGACTGAACTCAGAGGCGACTTCAAGTTGCCAATCGCTGTAATTGTGAAGTTGACTGGAGCACTCCAGGCACTGATCGAGCCATCCCGTGTGCTGATTGCACGCACCCAGACTCGATAGCCTCCGGCTGCCAGCGGAGTTGCCACCTGAAACGGCGATCCTGAAGCAACAAGCTGACGAACCACTGCAACGTTCGGGCTGGACTGAGTTGCAATGAACACTTCATAACGAGTATTCGGCTGCGTTGTTGTCCAGCTGATCGTTGGGGTCTTGTTGCTCGACGTTGGGATCGCAGCAACGACCGGAGGTGCATTGATTGTGAATGTTACCGTATTGCTGTAGGCAGAGATGGTCTCGCCAACCAGAGTTGATCGGCCATTGGTGGTTCCGCGGACAGAAGCTCGATAATTTCCTGGCTGCAACGCTGTAGCAATCGTGTGGGCGTTTCCTGTTAAGTTGGAAATTGTCGACAACGGTACAAACTGGTTTGTCGGGACATTGAATCGTTCAAGCAAAAGCTGGAACGAATTTGGCTTGGCGGTCGATCCATTCACAGTCAGTGTCGGGCTTGCCCACGTCAACTGTGGTCTATTATTGAAGCTTGATGCGACTGGACCAATCAGCACCGGTGCTGCGGTCACTGCAAACTTGACCGGCGTGCTCCATGCGCTGTGTTCGACTCGTCCGTTGGTCCCTCGTACCCAGAATGTGTAACGACCGATCGGAAGGTCATTGAGCACCTTGTGTGAGGTGCCGGAAACCCCTGTCACTCGATAGATCTGAGTGATAGGAGTGGAATCGTTGTCGATCCAAACTTCGTAGGTGACAGCCCCAGGAACAGCGTTCCATGACAGCGCAGGCTTCGAGTCTGTGACTTCAGCATTCGCCGTTGGTACTGCTATGACAGGAGGCGTATTCACGCGAATCTGCCGTCCTACACTCCAGTTAGACGCTATTCGCTCATCCGCTGTAGTCGCCGGATTGTCTGTGTCTGAATATGTTCGCACCCAGACAGTATAGATACCAATTCCGAAGACTTTCTGATTGGGGATATACGAAGTCCCAGTGACACCATTCACTCGCAGGAATTGAGGGTCACCCCCATTCTGCGCAACCCAAATGTCACTCTTTTCAGCACCAAGCGGATTAGTCCAGCGAATCTCTGGGTTGTTACTTGCGGTGATGGTTGCCGGTGCCGTAACGACAGGAGCCGTGGCGATGATCAGGCTTGTAACAGGGCTAAACGCCGTTGCGACTTCACCACCGGGGGCTCCGGGCTCAGGTAAGTTTATGGCTCGGAACTGATAAGTGTAGTTCCCCAGCGGCAGCGGTGTTGGAATCGTAAACGAACTTGTTGCCGGAATCCTCAGATCAAATGTTGCTCCAAGATCACCCCAGCCGCGATTGATAATCAACTGGTAGGTTTCGGCTCCTGCAATCAACGGCCAGCTAAACGTAGGTGTCGATGTTCCAACGCGACCGACTGGGGCTGTTGCTACTACGGACGGCCGGATGGTAAATGACTGAAAGGGACTTGGAAGGCTGGTGTCACCAAAGGAACTGACACCTCGGACTGAAATTGAGAACTCCGCCATACTGAGATTCTGCGGCGGCGTCCATGTCGTAGACGTTAGACCGGCGATTTGATAGGCAACTTTGCCGTCCGTTAGATTAGTCAGCGTTAACTCGTAGGTTTCAGCACTGAATATCGGATTCCATACGACGGTTGGTCGTGGGTTTTGAAGAATGCCCGAAGGTGCTGTCACAGTGGTTGGAGTCCTGACCGCAAAAGTCCTGTTAGGGCTCCAGTCGCCCTTGAGGCCGGCGGCGTCAGTCGATTGAACTCGAACGATGTATTGGCCCAAAGGCAAATCAAACGGAACGCTGTAACTGGGCACAAAGCCGGTCGAAACATTTAGCGTGGCTGAGTCAACAATTCGGCCCGTTCTTACAGCGAGTATTTCAACGGCATAGCGGATTGACCCCGCGACCTCGGTCCAGACTACCTGAGGACGATGGGTGTCAATGTCACCCGATGGCGTCGAAACGACAATGCCAGCAATGTCGAATCGGTAGGTTGCCTGGGCTGCCGCTTCTCCAATTCGATTGAAAGCCTTTACACATGCAACATACTGACCTGGCGGAAGTGCAGGTGTGATTTCCAATTGACTGGTGGTGACATTTGTCCCGGTGAATAACTCTGTACCCGACGGGTGTTGCTTGATAACGACCGTGTAGTGATGATTCTCGGGGAGAGTTTCCCATTCAATTAACGGCGTTGTGTCGCTGGTCTGAGGCGGTGTGGTATCCAGCGGATTTGAATCCACCGGTTTCGTGATCCTGGGAGTGACTGGCGTTGGGACCTGTCGAATAGAAACCTGGTAATCCTCAACCTCTCCGCCGGTGACTCGCCCTGTTGGCTGCAAGCCGCCAGTGGGGCTGAGCCTGAAACGCATCTTCGTCGTTCCAGTCTGCGAATTCGGAAGCATTGGGAACGACAACTGATTTGCCCCCGCCACAACGGAATAGCTTCGGCCACCGTTGACGTGTTCGGAGGCCTGGAACACATTGTCCTGATTCAAGTCGAGCCATGCATCCAGCATACCAGTCGCTGAGGCCGTCGCTGTCATTGTGATAGTCAGAGTTTGAAGAGTCGTTGTCTCCAGCAGGCTGGTGAAGACGATTCCGTTTTCGTCAGCACCGTCACCGGTCGCGTCTGCCGTTGGCTGGCCGTTGAATTCACTATCGACACCAGCACCAAGGAACAGGCCTCCCGAGATCACGTGAGCGGCTCCATTCGAGCCGTTCGTGGTTCCATAAGTGTCTGGTGCGTCACCATAGTCCACGGTCAAAGTTTGCAACGTGAATGCTTTGATGGACACCGCGTTTGCCGAGTCGGTGACTCGAAGTGAAGCCTGGAATGTGGCCGGTGCTGTGATGCCAAGACCGAGCAGCTGAGCCCAAGTCCGTGTGGAAACGGAACTGTTCCCAGTTGACGTCTCGTAAACGCCATCCCCATTGAGATCCCATGCATACGTGAGTATGTCACCCAATGGAACGTCAGGATCTACGGTGGCACTGGCGTTCAGCGTGAGGTTGTCGCCTTCGTCGATCACGTAGTTTCCAGTCGCCGCGACAGGTGGATCGTTGAGACTGGTCACATTGACGTCCAGGGTAACGACCTGGGATGCATTGTCATTGGGGGCGGTGGACAATCCGCTGTCGAGCAACTGCAGCGTAAACGTTGCTGTTCCCGCAGTGTTCGCACGTGTCTGGAATCGCAATTGTCCGGAAGGCAGAATCTCGAAGTAATCGAATGCAAGATTCCCACTGGTCGTTGTTCGTGGTCCCAGTATCCAGTTCAAAGGAGTCTGCAGGCCCACTTCATCCAGCGTCGTCCCTCGTGCGGATTCCATCGATGCAATCAGGTCTACCGTTCTTGGCCCTGTGTCTTCCGGCACCGTAATCGGAACAACAGCGGAATTAATCGTAAACACTGGCTCATCGTTGACGGCGTTGGCAACGATTGTGAATGTCTGCGGATCGCTATCCAATCCAAGAGAGTCTCGTAAAACCATACGGATGGTTGCTGTCCCGTTCACATCCTGAGCCGTTGTATAAGTGAGCCGGCCTGTGATTTGATCGACGGAGGGGGCTCCACTGGCAGTAAAGAAGTTTGCAGGGGTCCAGCTTCCCGAGGTTGAAAGTATTGTCAGGTGAGTGGTAAGGGTTTGAGTGAGCGGCTCATCAAGTGGGCCAGGGGCATGTCCGGTCATGAACGAAGAAACCAACTGTGTGCCAGAATCTTCATTGCCCGTCGGCACCGGTAGTGTGAGCGTGAAAAACGGTTTGTCATTGACGGCTGTGACGGAGATGACGAACGTTTGCAGATCACTTGGCAGTCCGATGGTGTCTCGCACCAGCATTTCGATGGTCGCTGTTCCGTTGACGTTGTCGGCGACTTTGTAGGTGAGTACTCCTGTGACAGGATCAACGTCGGGCGCGACGGCAAAGAATTCGGTCGTCAACCAGCTCCCGGTTGTGGACCTGACGACGAGTTGAGTGGTGACCGCTTGTGGCTCATCCTTTGGTCCGCCAGACTGTCCGGTCATGAAGGCTGCGACAGAGATTGGCCCCGCATCTTCGAGCACGGTTGGTGGATTGGTGACCGTGTTAAAGACAGGCTTGTCATTGACAGCTGTGACGGAGATGACAAACGTTTGCAGATCACTTGCCAGTCCGACGGTGTCTCGTACCAGCATTTCGATGGTCGCTGTTCCATTGACGTTGTCGGCGACTTTGTAGGTGAGTACTCCGGTGACTGGATCAACGTTGGGC
>JANMEV010000605.1:0-8073 GCA_031377305.1 Planctomycetota bacterium
GCGCGCATGGCTCAGAGTGTTGTCGATCTGTTTCAGCAGTTGGCTCGCAACGAATTCGGTTTCTTTGCTCGACTGCAGTCCGTGTCGGAAATCATGTCGACAACTGTGCCGACGGTGAATTCCGAAGTGTCCATTGGCGACCTCATTGGACGACGCGATCCCTGGTCGCTTGGATCGTTCGCGGTCGTCGATTCGACAAAAGGCGATTTGATCGGTTTGCTGAAGCACACCACCATCCTTCGCTGTCTGCCTCGGTACGTCAATACACTCAAAGAGAGCGACCGCGATCGCACGATTCTGACGGCCAACGTTTGCGACTTTGTGACTCGCCGATCACCCCATGTCAGCCCAACAGCAACGCCACTTGATGCTTTGGAAATCATGATCCGGCAGGACAATGATTGTGTGCTGGTCTATGACGACCCGCATAAAATCCTGGGAGTACTTACGCCGCTCAATTTCGTGTCGACGATGCTTCTTTACTACCGAGTCTTTCAGACACTTCAGCCTTTGCAGCGACTGCGGCTGGTCGACCTGGACAGCGATCTGTCGCTGGACGAAATCTTTTGCCGCGGAGCTCAGACGGCTCGCGACGTGATGAGCGCCCCGATCGCCCTGTCGGCTCGGGAACCCGTGGCGGCGGCGATCACAACGATGCAAAACAACCGAGTCCAGAGCTTACCGCTGCTGGATGAAGGCAATCAAGTCACCGGCGTTGTCAGCGTCAACGATATCCTGATGGCCCTGCAGCCACCGTCTCGGCCGGCATTGCTGGACCATGCTGCTTGCCTGCCAACAATTTCCGAACTTCTCGCGTCAGGTCAGGAGCCCACCCTTTCTGAACCCGTCTCAAGCGTAGCAAAGGGCCGAGTCATCACCGTGGCCCCTGCATCGCGGCTGTCGGAAACTCTTGCGAAGCTGAGCGAAACGGGACGAGATGTCGTTCTGGTTCAGGACAACGGGCAATTGCTGGGCACGGTCTCGCAGGCTGATATTGTGCGAGTTTTCCGCACTCTCATGCGATTGCAGACCATCAAGGACTGATCCCGGATCGCCCGTCGTGGACTCAGTCGACTGGGCTGGCCGAAGAAAAACAGTCCTCGACTTCGCGGACGCGAAACGTCCAAGCAACTGTCAAACTGCAAAATCTGGATCGACTCAAACAAAACCGGACGGTCGCTGTCTCTCAGGATGGCCAATTCCTGTAATGTCACCTTTGCGGAAATCGCAAAAACGTCTACAACTTTAACAATGTTCTCGCACAGCCAAATTAGGTGCGGACATCGTGGACGTTGGGTGCCTGCGGAGAAACAGGCTGGGTTGCATCTTGAGTATTCGGGAAAACGATGGACCGACTGAACGGTTTTCAGGGATCTGTAGCTCAGCAGGACAACACTGTTGACCAGAAACGTCGTTTGCTCAGCGACTCCGGACCCCTTGCGCTCCCGCTCGACGCGATTCCCGGCGTGCCTCAGTTCGTTCCTGCGCGTGGCCTTTGCGGGGCTCACTTGCAGACGATCTGGGCAACACTTTTCCCGGGACGCGTTCGAATCCCCGGGACGACCGAACGAAGACTTCGCCTTGATGATGGTGACCTTGTCGTTATGCACGACAACTGCCCACCGAACTGGCAGCGAGGCGACCACACTGTTTTGATGCTCCATGGACTCTGTGGATCTCACCAGAGCGGCTACATGGTGCGGCTGACAAATCGATTGCGGTCGCAGGGCATTCGAACCTTTCGCATGGATCATCGAGGCTGCGGCGCTGGTGCTCAGCTTGCTCGCAACCCATACCACGCTGGCCGAACAGAAGACGTTGCAGCCGCAGTTCAAATGGTCGAACGACTTTGTCCAGGATCGCCTGTTTCACTTGCCGGATTCTCGCTCAGCGGCAATCTGCTGCTGCGCTACCTGGGAGAAAATCCTGACAGTCTGCCGCTGAGCTTATTTCGAGCGGTTGCTGTTTGCCCGCCGATCGATTTGCACCAATGCGCGTCGAAGCTGAATTCGTCCGGTATGGGCCAGCAATACGACTGGTACTTCACTCGCAGGCTGATCAGTCAGATCGCGGAGAGTCCGCAATGGAAGGACGACTTGCCGCTGGCTACCGCTCGTCGGCCGCCGCGTCGTCTTTATGATTTCGATGAACTCTACACCGCACCGGCATCCGGTTATGAATCCGCGGATGACTATTACACTCGTGCCTCTTCCGCAGCAGTGATCGACCAGATTCGAGTCCACACAACAATTCTGGCGTCAGAGGATGACCCGGTTGTATGTTCGACGCCGTTTCTAAACCTCAATCTGCCTCCGAATGTCACGCTTTGTCTGACTAAGCATGGAGGCCATCTCGGCTTCATCGGCCGCAGCGGAGTTGACCCCGATCGCCGCTGGATGGACTGGCGATTGATCGACTGGTTGCTAACGTAGACGGATCTGGCCCGGATCCGCGTGTGCGATCATCGCCATACGACGCCGCTTCGCAAGTTCGAAAGCGGCCCCGGATCGAATAGCTGCACTCTTGTTGATCTGAGACAGATCAACCTACAGATCCGCTTCGCAGAAAGACCATTCATGCAATTCCCGCGCGTTTCCAGCCTGAAATCGGCAGACCAGTTTCGAACTCGGCTCGGCGAACTGCACCTGGACCTGCCATTCGATGAACAGGTTCAGTCGGGCACAGGCAGCATTCTGACACAACCGCTCAGTTCCATCTGCGGCCCAATCGGAAATCGCTGGTGCATTCTTCCCATGGAAGGCTGGGATGGCACGACCGACGGACGGCCCTCTGACCTCACCAAACGGCGATGGCAAAACTTTGGGATCAGCGGCGCGAAGCTCATTTGGGGCGGTGAAGCAGTCGCCGTGCGTCCTGATGGTCGAGCCAACCCGAATCAGTTGATGATCAACAATCAAACGGTGCCCGACCTCATCGAACTTCGTGAAATTCTGGAATCGGCTCATCGCGAACACATTGGTTCCACCGACGATCTGCTGATCGGACTTCAACTCACTCATTCAGGCCGGTTCGCTCGACCGGTTGATAAGCGGCGCATGGAGCCTCGTATCGCCTATCGACATCCGATTTTAGATGCCCGGCTGGGCATTACGAACGATGAGTCTTTGCTCACTGACGATGACCTGAAACGACTGATTGAAGATTTTGTTGTCGCTGCAGGGTTTTCCGCAAAGGCTGGCTTTCGCTGGGTCGACATTAAACATTGCCACGGCTATCTTGGGCATGAGCTACTGTCAGGCTTCGATCGACCCGGTGAGTTTGGCGGTAGTTTCGAAAACCGAACTCGGTTCATTCGCGAAATCACCGCCGGCATTCGTGCCGAAGCACCGGAGCTTGGAATCGGCGTGCGAGTCAGCGTTTTCGACTACGTCCCGTTTCAGCCGGGCCCATTGGACGAACGCACGGGAGTTCCCGCTTCAACATCCGCTTATCGCCATGCGTTCGGCGGCGACGGCAGTGGTCAGGGAATCGATTTTGAAGAGCCAACGAAGTTTCTCGAACTGCTGAAGTCGCTGAAGATCGATCTCGTTTGCACAACCTGCGGCAGTCCGTACTACAACCCACACATTCAACGACCTGCGTTATTCCCACCAAGCGACGGCTATCAACCGCCCGAAGATCCACTGGTCGGAGTCCACCGCCAAATCGCAGCGACCGCAGAATTAAAACGCCGGGTTCCGGAGATGATTGTCGTCGGATCCGGTTATTCATATCTGCAGGAGTGGCTGCCGCACGTGGGCCAGGCGGTTGTTCGGTCCGAAATGGTCGATTCGATCGGTCTGGGACGGATGGTTCTTTCCTATCCCGAGCTTCCCGCCGACGTCTCATCAGGTCGTGAGATGACTCGCAAGAAGATTTGCCGAACGTTCAGTGATTGCACAACGGCGCCACGCAACGGACTTGTTTCAGGCTGCTATCCGCTCGACCCGCACTACAAGGCCATGCCGGAACGTGACATTCTCCAGGCACTCAAAAAACCGGTCAACTGATCTGCGGGACGGCAACATGGTTCGATCCGGTCGCTCAACAAAGTGAACCTCGGCTATCGTTTCAGACTACTGGTTTCCTGGAACGGATTCGCTGCAGGGACGTCAGATGCAAACTGATGAGCCGTCATCCAGGCAAAACGGGTCTCTTCAGAATTGGCGGGGTCCGGATCCGTCAAAGGTTTTCCATCGGCTTCTGCGTAAAGTGTGCGAACAACAGAAACGCGGGATGCGGCCTTCGGAACCAGATCGTAGTCCGTGCCACGTGTCTGAAGAAACCACGTATTGTCTCGAAATCCGTTGATCAAACGATCGTGAGCGTCCTTCACCAGTGTGTTAGCTTCGACATCGTTGAGGTTCTTGTTTTCCCGAATCAACTTTGTCAGCTTTTGCGTCTCGGACACATCGAAACTTACCCAGCCATACGGCAACAGATAGGCTTCGAGTTTGCAGTGCGATGGTGACGCTTTTGGGAACGGGTTGATTCCGTAGGTCACTCGCGTCGGCAACGACATCATTCGCCCCATCGCCGCGCAGAAGCCGTGGTAGTCGCTGCAGTGGCCGCGATGCTGTTCAAACGCATGCAGTGAGCTGGCTTTCAGGGACGCATGATTGTGATCGTACTTAAAGTTCCTGTCCGCAAAAGTCATGACCGCATCCAGATCGAGCAGTGGATTTCGCTCGGCAGGAAGAATCTCTGTCAGCAGTGCGTTAAATCGTTCGTCTTTGACAACGGCCTGATCTTCACTGCGCAGGAAAGGCTTAAACTCTTCGGGCCAGTTTGTGTGAGTCTGCACCTTTGCTGGATCCAGCGCCCATCGCAGTTCGTGAGTCCGCACAGTAAGGCGATGCCTCACGATGATTGCCCCAAGTGGATTCGCAAATTCAAAATACGCAAACCGGTTGCCAAACAAAGGCTCCGTGCCAATCTGAGGCTTTGCGTCAACGGGAAACGTCGCGAACTCGGTGAGCCGAACTTCCTGTACATGATCCGTGGGCGGGATCGGCACCCAGACTCGCAGCAGTTGGGTCTTGTAAGGAGCGGTGATGGCAAAAACCAGCTCTCCATCCCAGATCACGGGTTTCGATAGCGATGCCGTATTAGACTGGTCGACGTCAATCTCATCACCCGCATCGACGGACTTAGCCTGCACGATGAACGCGAGCAAACATAAAGCGATTGTGAGCCTCAGCAACCATAATTCGTTCATTGCGACACAACTTTCATATGGGCAGGGCGAACCGCAAAGTCGTATAACCCGCCACCCAGGACAGCTCCAGTAATCGGTGCGATGATATAGACCGTTAACCAACCGAGGTCGCTGAATCCGGGCAGGGCAATGGAGCCCCAACCGGCGAAGTACGCAAACAGTCGCGGTCCGAAGTCGCGAGCCGGATTGAAGCACGCCTGAGTCAGCGGCGCGATCACCGAAATCAATGCGCTCACTGTCAGTCCGACAAAGATCGGAGCGTTACCACTGGCCGGTGATCCGGAGTTGCGGGCATCTGTCACGGCGAACACAACAAAGGCCAGGATCATCGTCCCCAACAATTCAGCAAAGAACGCTCGCCCCTGAGACATCTTAAGTTTCAACTTCGCATGGTCTTCTGACGAATAGGGTCCGTCGCCGTCTCCAAGCGAACCCGGAGCCGGATAGTACTCACCATAGCACATCGCTGTCATTTCACTGCCCGCCTGTCCGCGAGTGACTCCCTTTGCCGCTTCCTTCGCTGCGATCTGTGGTTCGAACAGCATGAATAAAGCAGCCGCTGCGATGAATGCCCCCGCCAGTTGAGCTCCAATGTAGGGTAGAACGCGTGATTTTGGGAAACCCCGCCAGACAGCGCTGGCAATGGTCATCGCGGGATTGATATGAGCTCCGCTGACCGCACCGATGGCGTAGATCGCCAGCATGATCGCGACGCCCCAGACGATAGCCACCTGCCAAAGACCGCTTTGTGCCCCCATCAGCACCGACGCATGAACTGCACCACAACCAAAGAAGATCAGCACGAATGTTCCCAAAAACTCCGCGACAACCGCTCGCGACAGAGATGGACCTGACATGTTGAAATCCGCTCAATGAAATAAATACCAGATACGAAATCACGGGACTCGTCAGCCTATCCGGCATGATGGTGAAACAGAATCCTGCCAGACGGTAATTCGATCGACTGAGCTCGAATTGCCAAAACTGCTTTTCATCTTTCGACGCTGTAAGGCAGGCCGCTCGCGACTCTGCCCGAAACGCGACAACCTACAAATTGTTGATGTCGACCGCTACACTGCTCCCGTCATCACCAGTTGACTCTTCGCCCCACCCGCCTCGGAGAACCTGCAATGCAAACCCCTTCCCATCGAAAATCCCGCCGTGGATTCATGGCCAGCGCTGCTGCCGCCGGAATGGCATTCAGTTTTCCGGGTGCTGCTCGCGCAGCGATGTCGAATGATTCCGTTCGACTGGGTTTCATCAGTTGTGGCGGCCGAGCCAATGAATTGATGGGCGCATTTTCTCGAATCAATGGCGTCGATGTTGTTGCGCTCTGCGATCCCAATGAATCAAGACTTGGCAAAACGAAGGAGCGGTTTCAAAACGCAAAAACATATCAGGATCTTCGCAAGCTGATTGAAGATCCCAACGTGGATGCGGTCGTCGTCGCCACGTGTAATCACTGGCACTGTCTGGCCGCGATTTGGGCAATGGAAGCTGGCAAGGACGTGTACGTCGAAAAACCACTCTCACATAGTCAATGGGAAGGCGAACAAACCGTCGCCGCCGCTCGCAAGTACAAACGCATCTGCCAGGTGGGAACTCAGCAGCGTTCTGACCCGATGCAGGCCGAGATCAAAAAGTTCCTGCACGAAGAACAGCCCCTGGGAAAGATGCTGTCGACTCGAGTCAACCGGATCGGCGTTCGCGATTCGATCGGCAAGCGGGAAACGCCGCTTCCGGTTGAAAAGAACCTCGACTACGACCTGTGGCTTGGACCGGCCGCCGACAAACCGATCTTCCGCGACAAACTCCAGTATGACTGGCACTGGGACTGGAACACAGGCTCCGGTGAAATGGGCAACTGGGGAGTTCATGTGCTGGATGACGTTCGAAACAACGTCTTTCGAGATCAGGTCACTCTTCCAAAACGAGTGCTCGGAGGAGGCGGCCGAGTTGCATGGAATGACGCAGGGGAAACTCCCAACGTTCATTTCGTTTACTTCGATACTGGAGTGATGCCAGTCGTGATCGGCCTGACAAATCTCACAGCGCGTCCCGGTGAAAAGAAATCCCCTTCACATCCAGGCCCGGGCAGCGGCTACATCGTTTACTGCGAAGGTGGTCGCTTTGAAGGACAACGAGGCAGCGGCACTGCTTTTGACAAGGACAACAAAGTTATCCGCAAGTTCAAGGGAACCAGCGGCATGGGGCTCCATCAGGCGAACTTTATCGAAGCTGTTCGCAGCCGTGACCACCTTTCGCTCAACACAGACGTCGAAGTTGGCCATCACTCCACTGGCTGGTGCAACCTCGCCAACATCGCGTTCCGAGCGGGAGGCAAATTCCGCCATGAACCGTTAATGAGTATCGATGTCAGCATATGGGGTGACCTGCTGAAGGAAATGCACAGTCATCTGACGGCACATTCCATCGCTCCCGACAGTGCCCAGTTGCGCGTCAGCCCAATGCTGGAACTCGACTCCGCAACAGGCCGCTTCACTGGTCCTGAAGCGGCCAACGCCAACCAGTACCTGCGTCGCGAGTACCGCAAGGGTTTCGAAGTCCCGGAGATCGTTTAGGCTCGGTAAGAATTTCCGAAGCGGAAGTGCTAAGGCGACTGGGTCGGCAATGCAGCTCGCGGCGAGAGGCCTCACTACACCTTTGTCGCTTCCAGCATCGCCGTCAGTTTTGCCACTCCATCCGAATTGCCAAACGCAAAAAGACTGTCGCCCGGTTCGATTACAAGATGACCCGGAGGCGGGAAGATTTTCTGTCCGTTGGCTTTGCGGACACCCAGCAGCATGATTCCCGAATCTCTCAGCCCGGATTCGCTCAGCATTCGCCCCACCAGC
>JANMEV010000617.1:0-11488 GCA_031377305.1 Planctomycetota bacterium
CAATCGGTGCCCCATCGTGGGCCACTTTGAATGGTCGGCCGGTTGGTGAATGAACCACTTCTGCCAGCGGCAACCCAAGTGCCGTTGCAATAGTAGCATTAAAGGCAGCTGGCGCAACCCCGTCCTGATCCACTGCGTGACCAGCAGCATCCGACGAGCCGTAGAACTGTCCGCCCTTGATTCCGCCACCAGCCAGCATGGCCGAGAAAACGGCCGGATGATGATCGCGACCGGCATTGTAGTTGATCACGGGAGACCGACCAAATTCGGTCGTCAGCACGACCAGCGTTTCGTCGAGTAGCTTCCGATCCGCGAGGTCTTTCAGCAAATTCCCAACCGCCTTGTCGATAGATCCCGCACGAGCCGGAAGCGTTCCGCCGTTGTAGATATTGCTGTGCATATCCCAGCCGCCGCACGTCACTTCAACGCAACGCACATTGCTCTCGATCAATCGGCGAGCGAGCAGGCATCCCTGACCGAAAGCATCGCGCCCGTAACGGTCACGGTCCTCGTTCTTCTCCTGATTCAAATCGAACGCTTTCAATTCGCCGCTGGACAAAAGAGTCGTCGCTTCGGAATAGAAATCGGTGTATGACTTCACTTTTCGCTGCTTGAATCGATCCCGGAATTTCTTGTCGAACGCATCGATCAGTTCGACTCGCTTACCGAAAGAGTCCTGCGTCAGGTACGCTGGCGAATTCGTATTTTCCAGGCCCGTGTTTGGGTCGCCAATCGGCAGCGGACTAAAGCTTGGATCGAAAAATCCCGCACCCGGATGCCTTGCCGGTGCGCTGATCATCACGGTATCGGGAAGAGATTTGCTTTGTCGTCCCTTGAAGTGCTGGATCCACGGTCCAATGGAGGGATGTCGTTCGGTTGCGATTTCCTCATAGCTGGTTCGCATGAGGTATTCACCATCTTCATGGTCGCCGGTCAGCGTGTACATCGATTTGATCGCCGCGATCTTATCGAACTGAGTTGCCAGCGTTGGCAGAAACTGGCTGATTTGCAGACCCGCCACGGATGTGCTGATGGGCCGCGTTTCGCCCTGATTCTCATGCCCCGGTTTCAGGTCGAACGTATCCAAATGGGTCATACCGCCGTTCATGAAAAGGTAGATCAGTCGTTTGGCTTTTCCGCCCATTCCAACCGGTGCCTGAGCCGCACTGACCGCGCTGTTCAGTGCCGGCAGCAGGCTGACTCCCAACGCTGATTTGGCCGCGAATTCGACAAACTGGCGACGGCTTGCACCATCAAGCTTTGCGATAAGGCTTTTCATGATTGCAGGTCTTTGAGAAAACGTTTTTGGAAGGATCGTCAGCATCAGGTCACAAGAGCGATGCGACCTTTGACAGCAGAATTAAAGCCAACTGGCCCACGTGCGGGTCCGTCGGCAGTCGACGGAGCCTGGCTTTATTGCACAAACAAAAACTCGCGAGTGTTAACCAGAGACCAGATCACGTTGCCGTATCCGGCAGCACCGCGATTCGCAACTTCCTTCGCGGCCAGAGCGGCTTCTTCCGCATCGGGTTCACGATTTAAGACGGTCAGGAAGATCGCACGCACTCCGTCCGGAACGTTCTTCTTTTTGATCACGTTGTTGTAGATGGTCGAGTTACTCTCGAGCAACATGTGCGAGATTGGGCCGTTGAACATGAACAACACCTGCGGAACAGATCCCGATGTTGACGAAGCCGAAATCAACTCACGATCCGACTGACCAAACATTCGCAGGAAGTGGCTGGCCGGAACCGGCGAAGGGAGTTCGGATGCTCGCGCCAGGAGGACGCCCTTGTAAACATGATCCTTTTGTCGCTGCCATTGATTGCCGTCGATGGAACCTGATTTCATTTCTGCGGCGAGCAGGTCGGGAGCCTTGATCGACGTCAGATCGACACCGATCACGTTGTCTCGAACCGAGGCTGGCAATTCGCGATATTCATCCGGCACCGCGAGCGTCAGGAAGGAATCCCACGCCTGCTCAGCAGTCATTCGTCGAAGAACTGGTCCGGCAAAGTGATACGTATCACCGGGGTTGACTTCTTCGACACTGGCCTGACGTTGGTACACTTCAGTGTTGAAGAGAATTCGCTGGTATTCCTTCATATCGAAATTAAGGCGTTTCACTTCTGCTTCTAGAAATGCCATAAGCTCAGGATTCTCAGCGACTGTGGCATCCATCATGTCATCGACAGGCTCAATCTGGCCAATGCCGAATGCCTGCTTCCAAAGGCGATTGGCGATCGTCAGGGCAAAGCGTGGATTGTTCTTTTCCGTCAGCCAGCGTGAAAATGCCATGCGGGGCGTTTCGCCTTTGCGCATCTCTGCGGGGCTTCCAAACAGAGCCTTTGGCTCAACCACATCGCCAGCTTTTGCGTTGTCGTATGCATAGTCTTTGGGAAGTGTGACTTTGCGATCCACCTGATCGTTCACCATCATCATGTTGATGCTGATCAGGCGATTGAAGCGGTAAGAGTTATTCCGTCGGTCTTCCTCTTCCTGTTCAATCATCGCATACTCTTCCTGCAGACGATCGTCCGGATTCTTGCCCCAGTAACGAGTATCGCCGCCATGAGTGCTGGTCTGCGTACCGAACGTAAACGCAGCCATCTGGTAGAATTCCTTTTGAGTCCATCTATCAAAAGGATGATCATGGCACTGAGCACAACCAATGCGAGTGCCAAGGAAGATTCGAACAGTGTTATTCATATTGTCCAGCGGCATGTTGGAATCCCTCTGGATATAACCTGTGGCAGGGTTCTTCCAAATCAAGCCTTCTGCCGTCATCATTTCGTAGACCATTTTGTCCCACGGTTTGCTTTCCGCAAGAGACTGTTTGATCCACTGTCGATACGTTTCACCTCGCACATTGCCGTTCAGATTATCTGTGTAGCGAAGAACGTCGGCCCAATAATTGAAGTTGTGACTGGCGTATCCATCGCTGCTGAGCAATTCATCAATCAGCAGGGATCGCTTGTCTGGTTCGGTGGCATTCAGGAACTTGCGAGTCTGGTTGTACGTTGGAATGGTCCCCGTGACATCGAGGTAGATGCGTCGCAGGAATTGTGCGTCTGAAGTCCGTTCGTTCGGCGAGACGCTGTGCTTCGTGTAGTTTGCCTGTACGAGTTTGTTGATCTCCTTTGCAGATTTCAGCATCTGCGTTCGTTTCTCGGGCGCGACAGGCCTGGACTTCACGACAAACTTCTCAGGCTCTGCTTCCTTTTCCTTCCTGTCTTTCTTGTCCGTCGCTTTTGCAGGCGGAGCCGTCATTTGCTTGAACTTCGCCAAGTCAGCAGCCGCTTCTTTCGACCGGCCGAGTTTCTTCAATGCCTGATTTCGTCCGGAGTACGCCGGAGCAAGATTAGGGTCGTAAGTGATGGCCTTGGTGAAGTCTTCCACCGCCTTCTCGGCATTCAGTTTGCCAATCTGCGCATGGCCTCGGTAACAGTAGGCGGACGCGTTCTTTTCCTGAATCCTGATGGCTTCATCAAAGCACTTAATCGCCTGATCAAACTGGCTTTGATCCAGAAGTGCCAACCCTTTTTGATAGTGGGCTTTGGCAAAACGAGGATTGACCTGAATAGCCCTGTCGAGGTCAGCCATTGCCTTTGGCAACTCTTTCTTTAGCCCAAAGAGGAAGGCCCGATCACACAGGGCCTCAACCAAGTTCGGCTTAAGAGTCAATGCCTGATCGAGATCCTTCTGAGCATTCAGACCGTCCCCCTTAACGGCATGGGCGGCTGCTCGACGTTGGAAAGCTTCAGCAAGTTGAGGATTGAGTTCCAGTGCCTTGTTCTCATCCTTCAGGGCCTGGTCAGCATTGCCCTTTGCGCCGTACGCGTAGCCGCGAATGCTATAGGCCTCAGCGGATTTGGGATCCGAATTGATCGCTCGGTCCGCACTTTGAATGGCTTTGTCATACTGCTGTCGAGCCACATAAGCCAACGCTCGATTGCAATGAGCAACCACATGGTCACCTTTTTCGAGCAGCGCGAAATAGGCATTGTCGATGGCTTCGAGGTACTGTCCTTTCAGATACAATGACTGAGAACGATTGGCGTAAGCATCGGCTCGATTGACAAGCTTGTCCGGTTCCCGTCCGCCGACTGCATTGACCAGATCGAATTCCTTCATCGCATTGTCGTACTCACCCTTTCCATTGAATGCGATTCCGCGAGTCACTCGAGCAGGCATGTACTTGTCATCCAGAGCAAGTGCCTTGTCGCTGGTCTGGATTGCTGCGTCCCAATTGCACTGGGCAACCTGCTGTTTGGCTTCGGTAACAATCGCCTCAAGTTGAAGCATCTTCGGGTCCGGAGTTGGCACCGGAGCAGCCTGCCAGGCCATCACTCGATTGGGAACGGCCATGGCGATCAGTGTCGCCACAGCAAAAGGGAGAATCATCTTTACAGATGTGAAACGACCGGCAAAACGGGCCTTGTTCATCTCTCAACCCTCGAACAATTGCAGACGCGAAACGCCATCTCAGAAATTCCATGGGCGACTGTCTCAGAATTTAGCTCCGGGACTTCCGCAATGCCAGTCCGCTAATGCACAAATGAGCAGAGACATTGAGTCCGAACGGCCACACGGTGGCGCAACCGGCACTCAGAAAAGGCTGCCTTGGAACGTCTGCGTCGCGATGCAAATGGCTCCATGTTTTGATAGTAGCACTGGAGCGCCAGTGGACTCTCGGACAAAATCTCTCCTACGGTCTTCTCCGTTTCGTCCGCTTCGGATTCTGTTTACCGTTTTGTTTGGCATTCTTGTCAATGGCCCGAATCAGATTCAGAATACTGCCGGGAAGGTCCTTGCGAGCCTCAACCTGATCGGGGTTTGCAACGCCCTGAAGAATGTCTGAAATCGCTGCTGGCACCGTTGGAGCGATCTCCTGATGGGTGGCTGGAGCAATGCCCTTTGCAAATGCTTTATGGGGATTCAGTCCCTCGGGAAGTTGAAGCTGGGGCCTTGACACGGTGCCCTTAACCACTAGTTGCAGCGGCTCGGCACTCAGTTGCGAAAGGATGGCCAGCATCGGCCTATCGGCATGCAGAATCTTCGGAAGAGCAACGGCCAGTCGCAGGTCAAGGCTCTCGTCCAGGTGGATGATTCCTGATGATGTGACCCTGAGTTCCTGAGCAATCTTTGGCAGCAGAAAAACCATGCCATCATGAGTAATGCCTTCCTCGGAGATTGCAAACGTCACCTTCGAATCCTTCAGAACCTCAATCCGGTCGGGCAACTCGGTCCCCGTCATGGCCCCGGAAACGGCAGCCAACTGGCGAGTCCATTCGTCCTTCAAACGAGCTTCCAGCGAATGAAACTCAGCTCGCCCCCGAACGGGAGACCGTGACTTCTGAGTTCCGTCCAGCGGCACACGTAGTTCATCCAGCCACACAGATGCGGAACCCGAGAGTTGAGTGGCCTGAGACAAAACGGGGGCAATCAAGGCGAGATTCTGCTGTGTATGTGACTCCGACAACGGCTCGTGATCAAAGATCTGAATCGGTTCGACAATCAACATTCGCCCGCCGTCATCGCCCGGAGCAATTCGGCCTGCGACTTTCAGGTCGTCCACATCGACGATCGCCGTCTTCCGCCATGGGACAGTCACAAGCAGTGATCCGTCTTCCACCAGAAAGCTCAGTTGGGTCTTTGACGGCTGTTGCCGACAATCAGGCCACTTCCCGTCTTCGGAAACATGAATCTCAATTCGAGGCTCGATCAAGGTCACCTGACCGATGCTTTCACCTCCGCCAATGAACCCCAGCAATCCTCGTGAAGTCCGCAGCTCACGAATTGTGCAAATAAATCGACCGCTGGCATCAACGATGCGTACGTTTCTGAAAACAAGCGGAGCGAGCCAGCCACCAGAAGCATCTTCCGATGTTGCGGTCAGTTCCTCCGTCTTTAATGCGGAATGCAGAACTTGGTTTCGCAAGGAAGTGTGAACAAGCAAGGGCGGCAGAAGTCCCGCACCGGAAATCAGCATGGCCACCAAAATCGAGGACGTCACAAATGCCCGTCGCCAGCGCGGCGTTGGAGGTGCTGCCAGTTTATGAGTTGTGGCAAGTTGGCCATTGACTTCCGTTGTCATCAGGAATTTCCCTTGTCCCAGTGCGGTGTGCCCCTCAATGGGCGAACATTCGTTTCAGCGGCATTATACCATCGAATCTCCGCGCGTCACGAGGACAATCCTGCGGCCGCCGCTGCCCGTTTGGTCAACGCCACTTTGGCCAACGATAGGGTACGCTGACTGTTCGAAAGTCCGACAAGGGCGGCGAATTGAGACGCATGGGCTACTTTCGAGCGAAACGGTAGCCAACGCCGCGAACGGTTTCGATCAGATCGGGGGTGTCACCCAGTTTTTTTCGCAGAGATCGCACATGAACGTCAATCGTGCGTTCCAGCGAATTTGCATCTTCGCCGCGAGATGTTTCCATTAGTTCGTTACGAGAAAATGGGCGGCCCGGTTGTGAAATCATCGTCCACAACATGCGGAACTCGGTTGGAGTCAGTTCCAGCTCAACTCCATTATACTTGACCGCATGGTTGGTGCGATCAATATCAATTCCGTGCAGGCTGAGGAAGTTCTTTCCTGCCTCTGCGGAATCGGTTCGTCGCAGGAGAGCCTTGATGCGATGGATCAAGGGCTGCACTCGAAAAGGCTTTGTGACGTAGTCGTCGGCACCCATGTTGAAACCGACAATTTCGTCGGTCTCAGCACTTCGAGCCGTCAGCATCATCACGGGCACGGCTTTTGTCCGAGCATCGGACTTTAGAAGTCGGCAGATCTGCAGGCCATCAATGCCGGGCAGCATCAGATCAAGAACGCAAAGATCAGGTAGAAGCGACTGAGCTCGAGCCAGGCCACTGCGTCCATCGCGTTCCCAATGGACTTCGAATCCTTCCTTTTGCAGGTTGTAGATGACAACATCCGCAATGGACTGTTCATCTTCAATCACAAGGATGGTTGATTGCATAGAAGTGTGAGTACCTTAGCACGCGAATGATTCTGTGGCTGCCCCCGAAACTGATTGCCAGTACTCAAAGGCCAGAAGCTTCATTTCAGCCAGCCACTGGTATCCGTCAAACAGTCGTTACAACCTACGCTCCACCGGCCGCGCTGCTACCGGTTCGGCGATGTAGTCGAGGATGCCGGATGATGGCACCTTCAACCAGATAAACAACATCCTCTGCAATATTGGTCGCATGGTCGGCCACTCGTTCGACGTGGCGGATCACAGAAAACAAGTGCAGACCTGGATCCACAAGTTCGGGTCGTTGTTTCATTACGACAACGACTTCATCAATCAAATCACTATTCAATTTGTCAACGTGCTCGTCACGCAAACATACCTTTCGAGCCGCAGCTGCATTCTGTTCAACGAAGGCGTCGATACTGTCGTGCAACATGCCAAGAGCTTCGCGAGTCATCTCGCTCAGCCGACTCGGCATGGGAAATCCACCACATTCACCAATTCCCACTGAACGCTCGGCGATACTCACTGCGAGATCCGCAACGCGTTCAAGCTCGGCCGTAATTTTCATTACCACTGCCACTCGACGTAGGTCGTTCGCCACCGGATGATAAAGCGCCAGAATTTTCAGGCATTCTTCTTCGATCCGAACGTCCCATTCGTCCACTTCACGATCGCGACCGGAAACTTCCAGAGCCAATTCGCTGCGACCATGCTTCAAGCCATCGACAGCGTCGTGGATCAGTTCTTCTACAGCCGAGCACATTGAAAGAATGTCCCGGTGCAGATGCTCCATCTCGCGAACAAAGTGAATCGTCATCTACTTAAATACTTTAAAGAGTGTTGGTTAATGAATTGTTAAGGTTCCAGCAGGTTTTGGAATCCCGGTTGAGTTTTATATTAAGACAGAAGGTTGCAGTCCCGCAATCCCTTCAAAACCGTTACGGACCCAGTCTTTGAACACCC
This sequence comes from Planctomycetota bacterium, assembly GCA_031377305.1. GTDB lineage: Bacteria > Planctomycetota > Planctomycetia > Planctomycetales > Planctomycetaceae > SXXK01. Next base: position 7,947 of record JANMEV010000617.1, read on the forward strand.
GCACGCGAAACGAGAATGCTGATCAGTACTGCTGACGGTGATCTTCGCTGAGTTCTCTCAACCGAATCGACCAGTAATGTAGTCCTCTGTCTGTTTCTCAGACGGATGCGTGAAGATTTTCATTGTCGGGCCCGATTCAACCAGTTTGCCCTTGTAGAAGAATGCGGTCTGGTGACTGACTCGCGACGCCTGCTGCATGTTGTGAGTCACGATTACTATTGTGTAGTTTGCACACAATTCGCCGATCAGATTCTCAATTCGGTCCGTGCTGGCAGGGTCAAGCGCCGAGGCGGGCTCGTCCATCAGGATGATTTTGGGATTCGTTGCAAGAGTTCGTGCAATGCACAAACGCTGCTGCTGTCCACCCGACAATGACATCGCAGAGGTCGTCAGGCGGTCCTTGACCTCTTCCCAAAGAGCCGCCTTTCTAAGGCACGATTCGACCAGGTCTGCAAGGACTGAACGGTTCTTTTCACCTGCCACACGCGGGCCATACGCTACGTTATCAAAGATCGATTTCGGGAAGGGAGTGGACTTTTGAAAGACCATGCCGATGTGTTTTCGCAGCAAAACGACATCGACCGCCGCATCCATGATGTTCTGGCCTTCGACCAGTATTTCTCCTAGACAACGGGAGCCTTCAATCAGATCATTCATCCGGTTAAGTGTTCGCAGAAACGTACTTTTCCCGCACCCCGACGGACCAATCAAAGCGGTCACAGATCGTTCCGGAACCATCAGAGACACATCAAAGAGGACCTGATGTTCTGCATAGAAAAAGTTCAGGCGTTTCGCCTCAATCGAAGGGGGATGAGTCGACACGTCCAGATTCCGATCGACACCCGCGACCGACGGTGGCACATTGCCTGCAGCTAAAGATGGCATATTGAAGAATCGTCCGTAACACGAGATGATCGAAGCACAATAGTCACGCCGGGAAGTAACGGCGATTCAGGCCTACCACCGTAGCCGGCGACTGGCGTAATGTCTTACCACCATTGCCACAGAATTAATCGATAAAAGAACCACGAGAAGGACAACAATCCCTGATGCCGCGACTTCAGAAAATCGGGCATTAGGCTGTCTTGACCAGTCAAAAATCTCAATAGGCATCGCTGTAAATTGGTCCAGAGGTGCGTGAAGTACCTGAGTTGGTTTGGTCAACAATTTCACTGGCGAATCAACACCGCCAGGGCACATCGACGAGTAGGTCAAAGCACCCAGCATGATCAATGGAGCAGCCTCACCGATCGCCCGCGACGTAGACAAGATCACGCCGGTGGAAATGCCTGGAAGTGCGGCCGGTATCACCTGCCGCCAAATCGTCTGCCACCGAGTTGCCCCCAGAGCCAGCGACGCGACACGAATTGAACTGGGAACAGATCTCAAGGCTTCCTGCGAAGCGGCAATAACCGTTGGCAGAATTACCAGCGTCAATGTCAGGGCGCCCACAAGAACGTTGTCTTCGTAGATTGGCAACTTAGCCAGTCGAACTTTGAAAAGTCCCAGAACACTTATCAGGTGCTTTCCGTCAAAAAAGACACTGACAGCGGCGGCCGATGTTCTGAAAACTGTGTATCCCAGAATCCCGTAAACAATCGCGGGGACACCAGCCAGGTTGGCTAGATTGACTTTGATGACTCGGACGAGGAAGTTGTCCTTTGCGATTTCTTCGAGATAAACAGCAGATCCAACTCCAATGGGCACTGAAAAAATCGCGGTGAACAGAATGAGCCAAAACGAACCCCACAAGCCAGCCAGCATACCGGCCTTGGCGGGATTGGTCGAATTGGTACTCGTAACGAAATTTGGGGCGAGGCGTCCAATGCTCGTGTAGATGATTGCAAAAAGTAGAACCACCAGGACCGCCAGTAGCGAATACGTTGCGAGGCGACAGGTCCAGGCAAATACCCGCGACAGAAACAGCCGCCGCCGAATCAGCTTGTCGGCTCCAGACACAAAGCTTGTCGCCGGTTTTGAGACTAATCCCTGGCCACTCATTGATACACCTCACGGTAGCGTCGCAGAATCCAGCCTGAAATCAGATTGATCGTCAGCGTGATGACGAACAGAGCGATGCCGATTGCATAAATGCTCATTCGACTGATCGAATCAGCCGCGCTGTCGCCGGTGCTGGCATGCACCATGAATGAGGTCATAGTTTGAGCCCCTCGCAAAGGATTCAGCGTCGCGATGGGCTGCTGACCTCCCGCGATTACAACCGCCATGGTTTCTCCGATGGCTCGTGAAAACGCCAAAAGGAACGCAGCAAGAATTCCGGACAATGCCGCCGGCACGACAACTCGAGCCGAAACATCAAAGCGAGTACTACCGAGCGCGTAGGCTGCTTCGCGGAGGCTTCGAGGTACGGACCGAATCACGTCTTCACTGAGCGATGCGATCAGCGGAGTCACCATGATTCCAACTACAATCCCAGCACTCAGAACATTGAAGGTTCCCAGATCGATACCAAACAGCCCCAGTGCCGGCTTCAGAATGTAAGGGGTGATAAATTTCAGAGCGAAGAAGCCATAGACCACCGATGGAATCCCGGCCAGCACTTCCAGAATCGGCTTCAGGATCTCTCGTTCGCGAGGTGCCGCGTATTCGCTCATGTAGATCGCCGCGCCAAGGCCAGCGGGAAGGCTGACGAGACACGCGATCACTGCAACCATAATCGTCCCCGATAACAACGGGATCATTCCGAACCGACCGGCAGGGCCGTCAACCGGCTTCCAGTGCGTGCCGGTAAGAAATTCCCAAACGGAAACCTGTTCAAAAAAAGCTTTCTTCGCTCCCGGCGCGTAAACCGCATTGCCGAGCAGCACCAAAATGATGGCAGCCGTCGTTAACACCGACAAAGCGGCGCAAAGGAAAAGGGCCCCTTGAATCAGCTTTTCGTGACGACGAAAAACTCGCTGAGTGGCCCATGATGGCGATTTGGCAGGTGACATATTAAAGAGCTTAGCGACTAAAGAGCGAACTTTCTCGCCATAACGCAACGGACATCGCTTTTGTCAGCTGTTGAGTGCATTATTTCAAATCGACCTCGGAAAAACCGGGGCTGTGAGCGGTTACTCTGCAACCCCGGCTAACTCAGTATCAAAACCTGACTCGGCTTGACCGTTGACGAAATCACGCAGCAGGTTTGCTACTTTTTGATGGCGGCTTCAAAGGCATCGCGACTGGCCTTAAGCTGCTCGTCCGAAGGATCGACGTAGCCGACCTTGCTGACCTGAGCCGCTCCTTCGTTCAGATAAAACCGAACAAAGTCCTGTACTTCCTGGCGAGCCAGAGAAGACTTTTTAACGTAGATGAACAATGGACGAGAAAGTGGTTTGTATTCTCCAGCCTTCACAGCTTCCGGAGTCGGACCGACTCCAGCAGCCGGATCGTCAGTTGGAGAAATCTTTAAAGCCTTCACCTTGTCTGTGTTCGCGAAATAGTAAGCACAGCCAAAGAAGCCCATACCACCTTTTTCGCCAGAAACCCCAGTGATTGTGACATTGTCATCAGCACTAGCGCTATAGTTTTCTGTCATC
>JANMEV010000077.1:0-9960 GCA_031377305.1 Planctomycetota bacterium
CGGCAGTGCAGCTTTTTGGTCTCAGGATCACCGTCACCGATGGACCGATAGCGTTCGCGATAACCGCCGATCAAGTCGAAGCTTTCCAAAGCGAAACCCGGCGGATCGATTTCCCGATGGCAGCGATTGCAGGTTTCCGAATTTCGATGCTTCGCAAGTTGCTCGTAATGCGCGGCAAGGCGACGATCCAACATCGCAAAGTCGGAGGCGATCACCGTTTCAATCGGAAGGTTGTTGGTCAGCATCTCGCGAAAAAATGCTTCTGTCTCAGAATCGTCCGGACTTGCTCACTGCTTCGCAACTTTGACGGTCTCTGCAGGGAACTCGATTCTGATGCTGACGCTTATTCCGCCTGCCAGTCCGCCCGTTGATACGAATCTGCCAAAACGCGTGCTGCCACGATGCTTCGGCGTGAGGCGTTCGCGAAACCCATGTTGACAATTCGCAACGTCACTCAGGGTAACCCGCGTTGGCTCGCAATCGCGGAGCGATGAATTCAGATTCGACCAAAGTCCGGGATGCAGTGTTGCTGCAACTACGGGTTTACACGACGTTTGCTGATGCCAGTGGCAGCACGGCCTCAGGATCTACGATGTCGCCATCGACACAGTGACCAAGTCGGCGAGGCGTTTCAACGTTGATGTGCCCGAAGCGGCATGTCGTGTGCTTATTCGACGTCACTCGTGTGAGCATTTCGCTGCAACGACAGGAAGGAAAGAGAGACATCTGGCACGTTGCAGGGTCCCGATCGACATCATGACAGCAAACGAATCTCGACTTCAGAAAATGAACGCCATCGCTCGCATTGCAGTCGGAATGATCTCGCTGTTTTGCGTCCTGCCCTCCACACAGGCTGACATAAGCGGTATCCTGCAGGAACTCATTTCAGTAGCTGAGTCGGAAGTCGCCGTTGCCGACGCAAATGTGGCCATCGCACGTCAGCGAAGTGAAGCACTACGATCACTTCGCCAAATCGACGATGCTTCGTGGCTGGAAGTCAAGTTTGCCGAAACCGATCTTCAGGATGCTGTTGACAAGGCCGACGCTCATCGGCAACTGGTGGAATGGCTTGTGAGGAATCAAGTCGCGTTTGTCGAACATGACATAGCGGCATCGAAGCTCGAACTGAAACCATCGATGCTCATCAACGTTAGTCTCCCCGGTTCGCGCGCGGTCCTTGGATGGGTCGATGTTTCGCGTCTTGAAGAACCACTGAGAACACAGACTTTGGATCTTCTGGAATCGCGAGCATTGGGTTCTCCTATTCCCCCGACGCTGCTTTCCGCCGAGCGAAACCGCATCGCGGCATTGGAAGAACAGATTGCCTCTCTGGAATGTGCCGCACAAAAACAGTCCGTCGAGATTGATCGGCTGCGTCTGCAAAAGAGGGCCGCGGCCTCCACCTTTTTCCTGATCGAAGCTCAAGCCAGGCTCCAGCAGGCTGAAAACGAAACAACGCTCGAAAGAATCTCTGTCATTCGCGCGGCGACGCCGCTGACCATCGCAGCGGAACGAAGTAATAATCCAGGCTACGACACCCATCTCTTCAACCTGCTGAACGCTGAGGCAACGTCAACTGGACAGATTAAGCTCTCGGAGACTCTTCAGGATTGGTCCAGGCGGAACCATGAAGCTCATTTGAGCCTCACCCGGGCTGGGCTGTCTTCGTCGTCCAGGCTCGCACGGACTCGCAATGAGCTGGATAACATCACGCTGACTCTGGAAGGCAACCAGGATTTGCAGCACTGGCGAATCGAATGGTTGAATCGCTCAACCGCTTTCAGCAGAACGCTGTCGGGTGATTATTTAGCCGTCCGAGAAAACCAACTCCTCACGGGAGAGATTCTCTGGAGTCCGGAACTTCTTCGCCAGTCGGCCGACCTCTATCGCGAATGCGTGCTGCTGCAGGCACAGCTCAAATCGCTCCAAATGCGTACCGAAATGCAACGAGAATTGTCCGAACAGTTGAATGAACAAACAAAGCCAAATCCGGCCGAACTTCAGCAGGCTGCCCTGTTGTCAAAACTGTTGGGACGCCAGGTTGAGTTCCTGAAGGAACAGATTGAAATCGTCCGACTGGCATTAGTGTCATTGCCTGACCTGGCAGTTGCACAGAACGATTGCCCGATAAGCCTGATTCACGTCGACTCCGAAGCTAAACAACAAATCCTGTTCACGGCCCAGCGAAGTGGTGAGTTATCTTTACAGCCACGGAGCTATCTTCTGGAGCAGAGTTTCCGCGAGCGGTCTGAACGCGTAAAGCGTCTCTTTGAAATGGGCTATGCCTCTCGCAAGGAAGTCCTCGATGTTGAACAGCACTTGCTGGACGCGAAAAGTACTCTTGAGGCGGAACTGGCTAATCGCGGAGTGGCCGAGATCGATTGCCAGTTGCTCGAAACCATCCTGACACCGTCCGCTCCCGAATCGGCGGTGACAGCGGCAACCCAATCCGCCGGACAATAAAGCTGGAGACGAGTAAATGCAGTGTGCAGCCGCCGACCGTTGATGGTTTCAATGTTGAAGTCACAAACGAAGATGTTAGAAAAGAACTTGTATGTTGTGGAGAACCTTACCATGAACCGAATAGCTGTAATCGCCGCGATTCTTACAGGTGCAGTCATCCTGCCCGTCTGCCGGGCAGGCGGAGATCCGTTCTACCATTCGACATGGTACGGACAGACGTCGCCGCAGCTTGCGTGGTCGAGCCAATCAGTCATATTCAATCATCCAAACTCAATGCCGTACTCGACGCTGAGCGGAACCAACTTGGGGTCGCCTCGCTTCTTTCATCCGGGCTACGGTTATGTTGCACCTTCGAGCGGTTTTCGCAGCGGAGTTTCGGACTACGGAGTCACTTATGCCTTCGGGATGCATCAGCCGTCGATGTCGAACATTGGCACATTCGGGACGGATCCTTCCGCCAGCGTTTACTCCACGTCGCAGTTATTTCCACGAAATGCAGCCGGAAGCGTGATCCCAGGCACTCTGCACCAGCCATGGTACCTTCCAGGTTCGCCCGGAAACCATCGACCGTTTCAGCCGACCTGGTAGTGCAAACCAATAAACGACAGCCGAATCAGATATCGACCAGCGACGGTTCGATCAATGAGAATTCGTCCATGCGATCAGCTGTTGGAGCTTTGCGAGCCCGGCTCCGGATTGAATCGCTGATCGAGCCAATGCCGCACCAGACGCAAGATCGTTGACCTTCTCGCACGCAAGCAGCCCCGCTGCTGTATTGGCGACGACCATTGCTTCGGCGGATGGAGCTTTTCCTTTGAACACCGACCGAATTGTGTCCGCGCTTTCAGCAGCCGAACGCACTGTCAACTCGTCGACTCGACAAGTCGGCAGACCAAACGAAGCGGCCGTCCATTCATGCCGCTTTAGCATGCCGTCACTGACTTCAAAAGCGACTGTGGTTCCCCACAACGCCACTTCGTCCAGTTCATTGTTGCCGCACACAACGATGGATTTTCGTCCGCCAAGTTGAGCCAAAGCCGATGCCAGCAATTCCGCTCGAGCAAATGAACTGGCTCCCAGAAGTTGATATTCAGCGCCAGCGGGATTGGTCAACGGCCCCAGCAGGTTAAAGATGGTCGGAAAGCCGAGTTGTTTTCGGACCGGCGCCGCATGCTTCATGGCTCCATGAATCAACGGTGCGAAACAGAAAGCGATTCCGACTTCGTCCAGACATCGCCCGGCGAGCTCAGGTGTCAGCGAAATATTTGCGCCCAGTGATTCCAGAACATCGGCTGATCCACTGGAGCTGGAGACACTACGATTGCCATGTTTCGCAACAGAAACTCCACATGCAGCGGCCAGGATCGCGGTTGCCGTGCTGATGTTGAAAGTGTGGAGCTGATCACCGCCGGTGCCGCAAGTGTCGAGCAATGGCCGACGCGACGTGAGAATCGGAGTCGCTCGCCGTCTCATCGCCGTTGCTGCTCCGACAAGTTCCGCAGCGACCGGACCTTTTGCGGCCATTGCCGTCAGAAATGAAGCAATGTCAACGGCTTCACATTGTCCGTCCATGATTGCGCCGATGCATTCGCAGGCGTCTTCGCTTGACAGGTCGCGGCGCAGCAACAATTGGTCAACCGCTTTTTTCAAAACTTCGTGCATTGTAAATTGGATGGGTAATGTGGTCACTGATTCGAGAAGAAATCGAAAGTCGTGGAGCGGAATGAGTAGATTCCAACTTTCGCCCAGCTAACAATCCTATCAGACGGAGGCCTGCTCACGAAGAGAATCACACGTTGAGCTGTTGAGGGCCGGTATCTCACGGCTGGCAACGGCTTCCAGTACTGAACCATCAACGTACCCTGAGTGTCGCAAAGTGCGAGTCAACCAGCCACTTTGGACATCGGTCATTCCGGCAGGAACTTGAATTCATCCAACCTCGGAAACGTATAGCCACAGATGGTCAGTGACGAGCTAACACACGATGAACCCAGCGGCGAACTGGAGATTGAAGGCTCCGAGTCTGCGTGTTCGTATCTGCCAGCTCAGACGGCTCGGATGATTTATCGCCTTGCCTACAAGCTCACGGCCGCTCGTTACGAACAACTGCTGTCCCGAGGCTGGCGTCGATTTGGAAGAACTCTCTTTCGTCCGGTCTGTGCCGCATGTTCCGCATGCCAGAGTTTACGAGTCGTACTTCCCGAGTTTACTCCGTCAAAAAGTCAGCGTCGCAACAACGCAAAGACCTCGGACGTCACGCTGACAATTCAAAAGCCGACAATCAGCGACGAACATATCTCGCTTTATAACCGCTACCATCTTGATATGCATCATCGACGCCAGTGGCCATTTCGTGAGATCGACGAAGACCACTATTTCGATTCTTTCATCGATGGCCACTTCACATTCGCCCGCGAGTTTCAGTATCGTCATGACGGCAAGCTGATTGGGCTGGGACTCGTGGATGTCACCAGAACGGTGATGTCCAGCATCTACTTTTTTCACGACCCCGAATGGCGAGACGCCTCACTCGGCACCTATTCCGTCCTTCAGGAAATCATGGACGGCCAGGCCAACCAACGCCAGTGGCTCTACATGGGCTACTACATCCGCGACTGCGGCTCCATGAACTACAAGAACCGCTATCGCCCGAACCAGCTTCTAAAGGCCTACGTTGCGGACGCCGAGGTGCCTGAGTGGATCATGCAATCTTAGGAGGAAGAAGGCTGTTCAAAAGCGTGAGTGATGCGATCCACAAGGCAACCAAGTCCATGCGGCGATTCAAATCCGCTTTGCCTGATCTCATGACGCGAACTCAAACTCAGTAAGGCTGAAAAGGGAGTTCTGTGCACTGAGCAAATTGGGTGCTTTGACGACAACGAGCCAGCGGCCTCAACCCTGAGTTTCAACGCCTGCGAACTTTACTTCTTCGTCTCGGCAACATTTTTCTCAATCGTTGCTTCAATCTCTTTTCGCTTCGCCGTCTCGTCAAACCTGGTTGATGCAAGAGCCATTACCTGCTTCATTGACTCAATACAGGCGACGGAAGCGGGATCTGAGGCACCTTTGGTTAACGCATCCTTGTAATACTGCACGAACTCCATCCGCACACCATTCGAGAACTTAGCCCATTCATCGGCAGACGGAGATGGTCCGATTGCCTTGTACTGCTCCATGACCGCCGTCACTTGTGATGAGTATGAGCCTACAATGCTGCCACCAAACAGTGGTGCGGCCGCTTGCCAAATCCCGCCAACGGCTACCAAAACGACTAACGCCACAACAATCTGTTTCAAAGGGCCGTCGAAACTAAAGCTGCTGCCACGTGAAGGTCTGGATTGCACCTGTACAGGCCGGGGAGCCGAACCCACAGGAGTCGCCATCGAGCTTTGTGTTGACTTATAGGCTGGAACAGATGGTGCCTGAACTGGCATCGGGAAAACGGCTGGCTGTACCCTGGCGGCAGACTGAGGCACTGCGATGGAATTCTCTTGAACGGACAGGTGTGCAGATGGCGAAACGACCGAAGTTGACGAAGAATTTGCCTTAGCTTGGTTGGCCGAAATCTCCTCAAGAATCTCCTTTAGGAATGTGTCTTCAACGGGCTTTGATTTCTGCTTAGGGACCCTTGCTGTGTCGGATGGAGACTCTGAATCGCGGCGAACGGATGCCTTTCCCGCAGATGATGGTCGTGATTTCTTTTCAAGTTCAGGGGCCTTCACCTGCTCAACCAGTCTTTGGCGACTGCTGATCAAAACATGGGCAAGTTCCTTCAAGCCACTCGCCTCAGTCCATGCCCCGGCATCTCCTCGCCGAACCAAATCAGAAGCAGAGATTACTCCTGCCTCCGCCATGCCTGCGAGTTCCACGACAACAACCGGACCGAACGTTCTTCCCGACGACTGATAGTAGAAAGTTTCTGGCGCAGAAGCGGCGATGATGCTGGACGAAGCGGCCGATTTAACTCGCTGATCGGACGTTTTGTTGGGCGGAGCGGTCGTTGCATCAGAACTCTCCGGTGGGGCCTCTCTGAAACAAAGTTCCAACTCGGCAAGGTCGGCGAACTCCATAGAGTCGCTGACGAAGGCATCAATCGAAGAAATAGAAACCCACCTTGTGGAGTCGGCTGCCCGCACGAGATCACTGCGACAAAGGGTTTCGCAATCTAGAAGTTCACGAATCTCCGATTCTCCGACCGGCCCAAACTCTTCGGAAAAGATTTGGTAGTACCATGTCTTTGACATTGTGGATCTCCGACTCAATGCTGAACAAATTGCCTTCGAACGGTCAAAGATTAAGTGAGGCAACATTCGTTCCACAAAGAAGTCCGTTGTTCACTTCTGTTGTTTCCCGTTGGTTACACTTACTCCCGAGTCATTTACGCATTGTTCAAAATTCAGAAAATGCCGCAGATCTCAGCATTACCTTCTAAATAGCCAGCAGCCTCAAGCTGATACTTACAGGCACCCTGCACCACAAAAATCACTCGTTCGATTAACGTCAGATCTGAACATCCGTCGCTTCATCTGGCGATTCGGACAGTCATGTTTGTTCATGTGCGATTCTGAAGTGGGAATCACTGGTCGGCCTTTTGTCGACCGCAGCTTGGCTTAAGTGAGAACACCGTCATCGCCAGTGTTGGGGATCCACCTCGAATGCCGTTCCAAATTGATTCCGGCGGCATTCATGATCAATTTTCCTACGTTGCATGACGAGTCGTTCAGTCTGCAGCATTGCTCGCGGACTTGGGAGCTGGATTCAGAACACTCGCTGCTGTCACAGTGCTTCCCAGGAGAGTAAGCAAGAACCACCGCTCAATTGGCAAATTCCCTTTGTCCCGCTTGATCTCATTCAAACAAACTCAGAAATTGATGTCAAGTAAAGAGTGCGCCGTTCGTCGAATTCAAGTTGCCGGAGGAAATCAGCTCGACAACAGAACGCTGGTCGCTTTTGCGATCTGCAAATTCATCAAGGATTTTACAAAAGGGTTGAATCATGGCCAAGTTTATGTTGATTTATCGCGACAAAGCAGAGAACCGAACTCCGCTGTCGCCCGAAGAGATGCAGGGCTTTCTGGGAATGTGGGATGCGTGGTTGAAGCAATTCGGTGAACGCATTGTCGAGTCCGGCGATGAACTGTTGCCGACGGGGCGAGTTCTTCGAGGCAGCGGCGAAGTGGCTAACGGTCCGTATGTCGAAGCGAAAGAGATCGTGGGTGGATATTCAATAGTGTCGGCCGATCACTACGAGGCGGCTATTGAGATCGCGAAAGAATGTCCGATCGTCAAGGTCGGCGGAGATATCGAAATTCGCGAATTGGCTGGCCATGGCGGCTGATGTTTCTGCGCTTGTCGAACATTTCTTTCGCCATGAGTATGGTCGGATTGTCGCCCTGCTGACAAAATCGCTTGGCGTTCGTGAGATCGACCTTGTGGAAGATGTCGTCCAGTCGGCGTTGTCGAAGGCCCTGCAGACGTGGGCTCGATCGGGAGTTCCCAACGAGCCCTCGGCCTGGCTGTATCGAACCGCGCGGAACCTGGCGGTGGATGCTTTTCGTCGGCGCCAGACCGAGCAGCGTCTTCTGCAGACGTCGATGCATTCTATTGGAGAATCGGCTGGCAGTCAGACGGCCGAGATTCGATTTAGCAATGAAATCGGCGATGAATCACTGTGGTTGTTGTTTCTTTGCTGTCATCCAGTCATCACGATGGAATCACGCATCGCATTTGCCCTAAAGACGGTTTGTGGTTTCAGTGTCGATGAAATTGCCTCATCGCTCCTGGTCAGCCATGCGAGTGCCGGAAAGCGGGTGATACGAACAAAAGAAGCACTCAGAGAATTCGGAACAGAACTCAGCGAACTGAGTGCTGCGGCGATGGCTGAGCGTCTGGAATCGGTACAGTCGACTCTGTACCTGATGTTCAGCGAAGGCTATGCGGCGTCCGGCGGCGATCAATCGGTGCGAACTGAAGTGTGCGACGAGGCAATTCGATTGACTCGGATGCTCAACGAACAGCCAGTCACGGCCACACCTTCGAGCGCTGCACTGTTGGCACTGATGCTGATGCAGTCGTCTCGAATGGATTCGCGGACCGACGCGAGTGGTTGTGTCGTGCTTCTGGCGGAACAGGATCGTTCGTTGTGGAACTGGCAGCGCATTCGGGAAGCTGTGGACTGGATGACCAGGGCGGCTCAGGGCGATCAGTTGTCTCGCTATCACATTGAGTCGGCCATCGCGTGGGAACATGCGCAAGCCGACCGTTTCGATTCGATCAATTGGCTTCGAATTCTGGCGTTCTATCAGCGACTGGAGGTCATGACGCCGGGGCCGATGGTTCGTCTGAATCTCGCGATCGCGTCCTCGTTTGCACACAGCCCGGCGTTTGGCCTTCGTAAGTTGGAACAATTCAGGGATGACGATCGTCGTCGACTACGGCCGTGGTGGGACTGTGCCATAGCAGATGTTTTTGAACGTCTCGGCCGGTCGGTTGAGGCGATTGGTCATCTGACGGATGCACATGCACTGGCTCTCAACACATCGCAGCGTCAGTTGATTGAGCGAAAGCTGCAGACGCTCAGACGCAGTGCTGGGGACTGACAACCGAACGAACGTGGTTGTTTCACGTTGGCCATGACTCACTGGCGCAGTATTCGGCTTTGATGGTCACGGAAAAGGAATACGGTCGCGACATCATGCGGCGATTTCTGGCCTGCCAAATGGACAGCTACCTGCGTTCTCGCGGTGCGGAACTGTTAAAAGAACGCCCGTCGCGGTCGGTAGCAGCAAACCAGGAGTCTGTCCTGATACCTTTTCTGACCTGGATATTACTGAGCCGATCCTCTAGAAACCTCCACCGCGACTCTTGCGTTTGATTTTCAGCAGCTTTAAACAGCGATTTTTCGCGCGACATTGAGTTGAGGACAGGGATGAGTCGAACGTCTCGTGAATGGAATCCGGATCAGAGCTGGCTGTTTCCGCCATCGCCGCAGGACTGGCTGCCGGTTGGCCATTTGGTTTACTCCCTGATGGATTGATGTGTCGGAGCAGCTGGATCTGTCACCCATCATGGAAAAGTATGATAGCGAGAAGGGCGGCAAGCCGGCATCCTGCATGGCAGGTCACTAAACACCGCATCCACAAATGATGCTCGTGCTGCTGTTGTACGGCTATTGTATTGGCGTGTTTTCATTGCGGAAAATAGTGGCGCGATGTGAAGCGGACGTGACCTTCCGCGTCATCGTGGGGGACAACATTCCGGATTTTCGCACGATCAGTGAATATCGTCGTCGGCATCTTGCGGAGTTTCAGCAATTATTTGTGGAAGTCATCCGACTGTGTCGCGAATTCGGGCTTCGGAAGGTCCGTCGGTTGAAGCATCACGATAGAGTTGCACCCGCTCCGACAGGACCCATTCCAGCGGGTCTGAGCGTGAAGGAAAAGATGGCCCGCAAACTTCGCACGAAGAAGGGGCGAGCCGAGTACGCTCGCCGCAAAGC
>JANMEV010000636.1:0-1915 GCA_031377305.1 Planctomycetota bacterium
CTCCGACATTCAGCAGCGTTCGCAACTCGATTTGATCCGCGAGCTGAATCAGGCACACGCCACGAACCGGCCGACACAGGCCGACCTCGCAGCGCGGATCAACTCGTTTGAACTGGCGTACCGCATGCAGATGGCGGCCCCGGAGGCGCTGGATCTGTCACGCGAGTCAGAAGAAATGCACAAGCTGTACGGCATGGATCGTCCTGAATGCGAAACATTTTCACGCCAGTGTCTGCTCGCGCGGCGGCTTGTGGAACGCGGCGTGCGGTTCGTGCAGATTTTTGCCGGCAAGGGCGTCGGCGGTGACGGCAGCGTGAACGATGTGCCGTGGGACTGCCACAGCGACGTGGAGACCAATCACCGTTCCTGTGGCCTGCACACCGATCAACCCGCTGCCGCGCTGCTGGCCGATCTGGAAGCCCGCGGGCTGCTGGATTCAACGCTGGTCAGCTTGTGCATCTCTTCGGACTCACGTGACAGGTCGAGAGCTTCGGGAGCTGCCATCTGCATGCGGTACGCCAGTTCAAACGAATTGATCCGCGCTGCCAGATCGGCTTGCGTCGGCCGGCTGGTGGCGTGGGCCAGGTTCAGTTCGCGAATAAGGTCGAGCTGCGAACGCTGTTGGATGTCGGAGTGTTTGCCGTCGCGCGCCAGATTGTCGATCGATTCCTTTCGTCGCGCATCGAGTGCCAGGGCCTGGTATGTCTTCGGAAGAAAACCGGCTGACCAGATCTGATCGTCACCGCGCGGCCGTGTGTCGTGGAGCACAACAAACGAAGGAAGATTCTGGTTCTGCGATCCCAGGCCATAAGTCATCCACGCCCCCAGCGCCGGAAGTCCGGGGCGATTTGTACCGCACATCAATTCGAGCGACGCCGGCGCGTGGTTGTTCTGTTTCAGATACATCGAATGCAGAAAACACATTTTATCGACGTGCTTCGACAGGTGCGGAAACAGATCCGAAACCCATGAGCCAGACTCCCCGTGCTGCGCCCATTCGAACGGTGATTTGAGACACTTGCCGCTGGTCGAGAAGAATCCGGTCTGAGGGTCTGACCCGGCGAGAGTCTCACCGTTTCGTTTCTGCAGTTCCGGCTTGTAATCCCACGTATCAACCTGCGATGGCGCGCCAGTCATAAAGAGCCAGATGATGGACTTCACCTTGCCGGGGAAGTGCGGCGGTCGGATTGCGAGCGGATCTGCAGCGTCCGCGGCCGTCGCCGTTTCGCCCTGCAGCATGCTGGCGAGTGCAACAGACCCAAAGCCCAGCCCCGCCTGTTGCAAAAAACGTCTGCGAGCAGTTAAAGCAATCTCTGCGGGGGAGTAGAAGTTAAACATGAAATGATCTTTCAACTCAGGTTGGACTGAACGTTGCAAGGATTCTGACGGGGTATTCGATTTAGTGAGCCGCAAAGCGCTGGTTGCGGGTGAGCACCTTGAAAACGCCGGGAAAAAACCCGCGGCTAGCGCCTCGCGGCTCAGGTTCAGGACTCAACACTCAGTCGATGTAAACAAACTCATTCAGACAATACAGCACATGACAAAATTCAATCAGAGCTTTGTCGGTCGACTCGGGTGTTGCTTCGCCCATCGCAGTCCGCTGCTGCTCGATGAATGCCTCCATGCGTGATCGCTCGACGTCCGAAGGCGACCTGCCGAAGGTGATCTGATATCCTCGGTCGATCGCCGAAGACACCGGAGCGTCGTTGGCTGGCTTGATCAGGGCAAACAGCTTTTCCGCTTGCTGCCGCACCAACGGCGAATTCATCAAAGCCAGAGCCTGCGTCGGAACCGTCGTCACACTGCGTTCGCCGATACTCTGAGTCGGCTCAGGAGCGTCAAACATCGTCATGATCGGCAGCAACTCGCTCCGCTTAACTCGCAAGTAGACACTGCGGCGCTGACTGTTGTCCAG
>JANMEV010000086.1:0-2127 GCA_031377305.1 Planctomycetota bacterium
AAGGATTTCTGCCGCACTGAGGAACACCCTCAGGTATCGTTAAACACGATTCGGAATGCTGTTTAAGAAAAAGTCGGGGCGACACGATTTGAACGTGCGACTTCCTGCTCCCAAAGCAGGCGCTCTAGCCAAGCTGAGCTACGCCCCGATGTGTTTGATGATCGGAAAATCTTCCGACGAACATCATGACACAGCCGAACAAAAATTGGTTCAGTACAGAACCGCTATTCGTCAGTGACGAGAAGTGTAGCGACCACCGGCGTGTGTTGCCAGAGTCGAAACCCCTGATGGTTAACGAAGTTTTCAGAGCCGGGAAGTTTTCGCTGTAACACGGCGAAAATCGCATCTAACAACCCGCTCCGGCGCAAAATGCGGATGTGGAAAGCTGCCACTTACGGTTTTGAGTTTCCCGTTTGGGCCGGGGTGGCAACAATCGCGGTGGCGGCTTTTGGAGCCTCTTTCGGCTTATTCAGCATCACCATGGCCATTCCTGAGGCTGCGAGCAGCAATCCCACGTAGAAAAGCCCGCTTGGAGCATCAAACTTCTTGCCATGTGACAGGAACGTCATCGAAGCGAGTGTATTGACGATAGGAGCGCCTGCGAAAACCAGCGGTGCCACGATCAACGGACCAGCGGCTCCGGCTTCCTTGACCGCAAATATCACGCACAACGCACCGACGGCTCCGGAGATACCGGCCAGCAATCCCCAGGTCATATTTGGAATGGCCCAATTCAACATCGCCGGATTCTTTGCTGTAGGGTCTCCCTTCCAGAAAATGAATATGCTCGGAACCAAAACTGCGACAAGAAAGTAGGCGACTCCGACCATCAGAAACGCTCGAAGGTTGCTCCCCAGCTTTGAGGTCGCGTCATGAACCAGCGGCACGTAGACGCCCCATGAAAGTGCGGCCCCTGCGATGAATGCGTAAACAGTCCACTTCATGACTTACAGCTTTCAAAATCAAACGTTACGGTATTCGGAGAAACAGCAAGAACTGCCAGCCTTCCGGACTAATGGGTCAAACCCAAAGGATCCGGGGATAGCATTGCCATTAAAAATACAGACTCATGCTAACAACGTTTGCGCGGTTAAGTCTGTGCCAGTGGCTTCTGAAGAACACGCGAAAAGAGAGTTTGTCGTCGCTAATTTACGCCCCAAAAAAGGCCGAATTTAGGACTCCACGTATTGCGTTCTCTAAAGCACACCGCTCAGCATTGTAGAGCGAACGGCTCGTTTGAGAACCGCAGTGCTGTAGAATGCGGTTTCCGAGATCGCCCGCAAGAAGGCAGAGCGTTTCTGTCGGCGCAAAAAAAGGTCGTTTCCGCTGGCACGAAAACGACCTTGATTATTAGTCAGACTGTCAGGAGCCACTCACAGCGAGTTTAGTACTCGTCTTCGTGGTCATGTCCAGCGTGACCGCCCTTTTCGTCCTTTGGCTTTTCAGCGATCAGTGCATCGCTGGTCAGCAGGAGGGTTGAAACGCTTGCTGCATTTTGTAGAGCGGTTCGAGTTACCTTGGTTGGGTCAATAACACCGGCCTTCACCATGTCTTCGAACTTGTCTGTGGCAGCGTTGTAACCGTAGTTACCTTCGCCAGCAGCGACCTTTTCACAGATGACTCCGCCGTCAACGCCTGCGTTGTCAGCGATCTGGGTTAGGGGAGCACGGCACGCTCGCACGATGATGTCGTAGCCGACCTTTTCATCGTGAGTCAGTTTGCCAGGCTTCACGGCAACCGAGGCTCGCAGAATTGCAACGCCACCACCCGGAAGAATTCCTTCTTCGACAGCGGCGCGAGTTGCGTGCAGAGCGTCTTCAACGCGAGCTTTCTTTTCCTTCATTTCGCTTTCGGTTGCGGCACCGACGTTGACCTGAGCAACACCGCCAGCCAGTTTCGCGATACGTTCTTCCAGCTTTTCGCTGTCGTAGTCGCTGGTGCTGTTGGCGAGTTCGCGTCGAATCTGTTCGATGCGTGCCTGAATGTCGGACTTCTTGCCGCCACCTTCGACAATCGTGGTGTTGTCCTTGTCGATAACGATCTTGCGAGCTGAACCGAGGTCGGCCAGTTCGATACTGTCCAGCTTGACACCCAGATCGTCGAAAATTGCCGTGCCACCGACCATGA
>JANMEV010000688.1:0-2799 GCA_031377305.1 Planctomycetota bacterium
CGCTCGAAAAAGGCGAACGCAGCGAACTGGCAGAACTGGCCAGCAACCTCCTGTAGGTTGGGCATTCCTGCCCGTCGCTTTGACCCGGTCACTTCAAAGTCGGACAAGAATGTCCAACCTACGAAACTTCTCGACTACTTCACCACGAAGTTGACCATCCGCCCGGGCACTGCGATCACCTTCACGACCGTCTTGCCTTCCAGATGCTTTTGCACCTGTTCGTCCGCTCGAGCCGCGGCTTCCATTGAGGCCGCGTCGCTGTTCGCCGGCACAACGATCTTGGATCGCAGCTTACCGTTAAACTGCACCGGCACTTCGACCGTGTCTTCCACGAGCAATGCTGGGTCGTAGGTTGGCCATGGCTCATAGGCCAACGTCTGAGGATGACCGAGCACATTCCAGAGTTCCTCGGCAATATGCGGCGCAAACGGGCTCAGCAGCTGTACGAACTGAGACAACACCGACTTCGGACGAGCCTCCTGGCTCGACATGAAGTTCGAGAATTCCATCATGCGACTAATCGCCGTGTTGAATGACAAACGATCGATGTCATCGGTCACAGCCTTGATCGTCTTGTGGAGAACTCGCAGTTGTTCGTCCGTTGGAGCAGCGTCGACAACCGCATCCGCCAGCTTCACCGTCTCCGCGCGTTCGTCGACGATCATTCGCCAGACGCGACCGAGGAATCGATAGACGCCTTCGACCCCGCTCATCTGCCACGGCTTTGTTTGTTCCAGTGGTCCCATGAACATTTCATAGAGCCGCAGCGAATCCGCACCGTAGTCCTTCACGACTTCATCCGGATTGATCACGTTGCCACGAGACTTGGACATCTTTTCGGCATGCGCAGTTACCTCATAATCTTTTCCTTGGTAAGTCCAATACGGCTTTCCATTTCGAATCGAGACGTCCTTCGGATCGACAATCTTACTTCCATATAGCCCGAGCAGTTGATCATGTTCGTCGAAAACGAAGCAGGACTCACCCGGATGTTGCGCCTGAATTGTTTGAACTTCCTGTGCTTCTGCTCGTACTTCCTCAGCAGACACAAACTCACCAGTGGGGTGAAAACCCTGATCAAGCCGCTTTGCAACCTCAAACCTTAGGTTTTTCGGCACATACGAAGGCTCACCCAAAATCATCCCCTGATTCACCAGCTTCTGAAACGGTTCCGGCGTGCTCACGTGGCCGCGATCGAAGAGGACCTTGTGCCAGAAGCGGGAGTACAACAGATGCAGCACCGCGTGTTCCGCGCCGCCGATGTAGAGGTCGACCGGCAGCCAGTATTTTTCCTTCGCCGGGTCGATGAAGTTGGTTGAATTCTTGTTGTCGCAGAAGCGCAGGTAGTACCAGCAGCTTCCGGCCCATTGAGGCATGCTGTTGGTTTCTCGCTTGAGCTTCACACCGTCCGTGTCGGTCTTGAACAACCATTCCGGAGTCGCCTTGGCCAGCATTGGTTCGGGCGTACCGGTTGGTTTGAAGTCTTCCATGTGCGGATGCAGCACCGGCAGCGATTCGGCCGTGTCGGCTCGCATCAAGCCCGTCGGATTGCCATCGGCATCCAGTTCATGCCAGATCGGAAACGGCTCACCCCAATATCGCTGACGACTGAAGAGCCAGTCTCGCAGACGATAGTTAACCGCTTCTTTGCCAAGACCTGCGGCTTCGAGATCCTTTATGATCTGAGCTTTGAAGTCTGCTGTTGCCATGCAGTCGTAATTGCCGGAGTTGACGGCAACGCCCGTTTCAGTGAACGCGACGTTGTCGAGATCAGCGGTGTGACCACTTCCCGGCGCTGCCCCGACAACCTGCCTGATCTCAATATCGAACGTCTTCGCAAATTCGTAGTCACGTTCATCATGCGCCGGAACAGCCATGATGGCTCCGGTGCCGTAACTGATGAGTACATAATCAGCGATCCAGACGGGGACTTTTTCGCCGTTGACGGGATTGATCGCATATCCGCCCGTGAAGACGCCGGTTTTGTCTTTCGCCAGGTCGGTCCGATCGAGATCGCTCTTCAGCGATGCCTTTGTACGATACTCATCCACCGCCGCGCGTTGTTCCGGCGTTGTGATCTTATCGACCAGCGGATGCTCCGGCGCGAGAACCATGTAGGTCACGCCGAAGAGAGTATCGGGGCGAGTTGTGTAGACGCGGATCGTGTCGGCGGCAGGTTCCTTCGGAAACGGCGAGCGGTTGGGCGTCAGCCCTCCGAGTGCGTTTTCTGCGGTTGAGGTGACGGCTTGCGCTTGATCTCGGGGGGCTGACGCCCTGCCGCTCGCCGAGTCACTCGCGATTTTGAAATCGACTTCCGCCCCGACACTCCGTCCGATCCAGTTCCGTTGCATCAGCTTGATCGCTTCGGACCATGTCAGCGGATCGAGCTCATTCGCCAAACGATCGCCGTACGCGGTAATGCGCAGCATCCATTGCTTGAGCGGCATGCGGACAACCGGATGGCCACCGCGTTCGCTCTTGCCGTCAATGATCTCTTCATTGGCCAAAACCGTACCAAGGGCAGGGCACCAGTTCACCGGCGCATCGGATACGTAGGCGAGTCGGTGTTTATCCTGATAACGGCGAACGGCTTCGATTCCGGACGATTTCACATCGGCCGGAATCGGCAGCTCACTGATCGGCCGGCCTTTGCCTTTTCGCTTCACTCCATCCGGGCCTGTCCATTCAAACTCCGAGTCATACCATGTGTCGAAGATCTGCAGGAAGATCCATTGAGTCCACCGGTAGTAATCCGGATCGGTCGTCGCGAGTTCTCGCTCCCAATCGTAGCTGAAGCCG
>JANMEV010000028.1:0-3750 GCA_031377305.1 Planctomycetota bacterium
GCCGATCATGGCAGAAGTCGGCCCGGACGGAGCTGTCTGGGTCATCGATTGGTACAACTTCATCATTCAGCACAACCCAACGCCGCAGGGGTTTACCACGGGCAAGGGCAACGCTTACGAAAGCGATCTGCGAGACAAAAAGCACGGTCGCATTTATAGAGTTCTCCCAACGGCAGATGGCAAGGATGTGCTGCATCCGTGGAAGAGTCTTGCTAAAGCCTCGAATGCTGAACTTGTTGAAGTCCTTAAACACCCCTCAATGAACTGGCGCTTGCAGGCTCAGCGATTGCTGGTCGAAAAAAAGGCGACGGACGTTGTGCCACAGTTGCTGGCGTTAATTGCCGATCAGTCCGTTGACGAGATCGGGCTGAACGTGGGAGCGATTCATGCGTTGCAGACATTGAAGGGACTGGACATTAGCCTTGCGATAGTTCCCGAAGTCTTCCGAGTTGCTCTAAAGCACCCATCCGCCGGAGTTCGCCGAAATGCGATCGCAATTTTGCCACACAACGAAATTGGCTTAAAACTCCTTCTCGAGAACGCTGAACTGTTCAGCGACAAAGATATTCAGGTTCGCATGCAAGCCATTCTCTGTCTGGCTGACATGGAACCATCCGACGACGCAGGCAAGCTCATCGCGACGGTCGCTCAGCGGAACAACATCGACATGTGGGAAGGCGATGCCGTCACGGCGGCAGCGGCGACTCACGCGGTTTCGTTCCTCAACGCGCTGGCCCAGGCAGAGGGCGACAAGCCGGAACTCAGCGCTACGGCACTGAAGACATCTGAGATCGTGGCTGAGCACATTTCTCGAAATCGTCCGACGGCCGAGCAGATGCAGACTCTGCTGGCTGGGCTTGAGAACGCTCAACCGGCCTTGATCGAAGTCGTTGTTCGCGGTTTGACCTCAGGCTGGTCTCGCGAGCATCGCATCATCGTCAAGGCGGAAGCCGAAGCATCGCTGCTGAAGATGCTGGAAGCCGTTCCAGCGTCGTCGAAAGGTCAGTTATTGAAACTTTCATCGTTGTGCGGATCGGCAGCACTGGAGTCGCACGCGAAGGAAATTGTTGCGTCCCTTTTGAAGGTCGTCAACAATGCCGAAGCGGCCACTCCGGAACGCATTAACGCAGCAAAGGAAGCCGTGGGCTTTCAGTCCGACAAGGCCGAAGTCGTGACTTCAGTGCTCGACACAATCACGTTGCAGACAACTCCTGACCTGGCCGTAGGAATCATCGAAGCAGCCGGCCTGAGCACGTCCGAAGCTCTTGGCGAACAGCTCGTTCAGCGATCTGAGCAGATGACTCCGCAGATGAAAGCTGCGGCGATCCGCGTTCTGCTCGCTCGCCCGGCGACAACCGTTGCATTGCTTAAGGCCGTGGAAGCTCGCGTGATGGAAATCGGCGACCTGACGCTTGACCAGAAGCAGGCTCTGCGAGCTCACCCGGACAATGCCATTCGAGCTGAAGCGGAGAAACTGATGGCCGCCGGCGGAGGCTTGCCCGACGCCGACCGCGACAAAGTTTTGAAGTCACTGTTGCCGCTGTGCGAAAAAAAGGGCGACGTCAAAGCGGGCAAGGCGATGTTCACGAAGCATTGCTCCAAGTGCCACATGCACGGCACCGAAGGAAAGTCGATCGGTCCGAACCTGACAGGTATGGCCGTTCATCCAAAGCATGAACTGCTGACTCACATCATTGACCCAAGCCGCAGTGTCGAAGGCAACTTCCGCATCTACACAGTGGCGAAGACCGATGGCATCATCGTCAATGGCATGATGTCCGGCGAATCTCGCACGGCCATCACTCTGATCGACACCGAAGGGAAAGAGAACCAGATCGCTCGCGAGGACATCGACGAACTGATTCGATCTCGCAAGTCGGTGATGCCGGAAGGTTTCGAAAAGCAAATGTCACCTGAGGAACTCACCAGCCTGCTGGAATTCCTCACCGACAAAGGCAAGTATATGCCGGTATCGCTCGATCGCTACGCCACCGCTATCAGCACGAAGGGTCTGTTCAGCGAAGGCGACAATGGCCCAGACCGCCTGGTGTTCAGCGATTGGACTCCGAAAATCTTTAAGGATGTTCCATTCATCCTGACAGATCCTCGTGGCACGACCGTGCGAAACATCATTCTGCTGTACGGACCAAACTCGCCGCTTCCGGCTTCAATGCCAAAATCAGTGACTCTGCCGTGCAACAGCGAAGCCAAAGCGATTCACATCCTGGGCGGCATTGGCGGCTGGAACTTCCCGTATCACAGCGCGAAGACAGTTTCGATGATGGTCCGCCTTCACTACAAGGGCGGCGAGACCGAGGACATCGAACTGATCAACGGCGTTCACATCGCCGACTACATTCGCAAAGTCGACGTGCCTGGTTCCGAATTCGCATACATGCTCGGCGGACAGCAGGTTCGTCGGGTCACCGTGAACCCGAAGAAGCCGGACGCAGTCATCGAGGCGATCGAACTGGTCAAAGGGACGGATAACTCGGCTCCGATCGTCATGGCGGTGACGATCGAACGACAGTAGTCTAAAGAGCACACTGTTATCGCCCTCTGACGGTAAAAGAAAAGAGCGCTGCGTATAGACAACGCAGCGCTTTTTTTGTGCTTGTTCGATGCTGCCCTTCGCATCGAATAGTCGATAGTCTGCTACACCACGCCAATGCTGGGGTAGGAAACCGTGACGTCGCCTTGTGGGATTGTTCCGATCGCCTGGCGAGGCATTCGGCATAGAATTCGGACGCGGCTGGCGGCTTCGTCGATGTAGGTTCGGCTGAGTTCTTCCGCATGCTGAGTCAGCCACGCAAACAATCGACCGTTGCCAACGCTGGTTTCAATTTCGACGTCCTCAAATCCGCCCGACAGGCGTTCTGCGACGATGGACGCGAGTCGTTCGATGCCGTCGCCGGTGGCAGCGCTGATGGTTACGGTGTCGTCGTAATGGCGGCGGAGAACATCTATGATTGACTGGTCGGCAACTCGGTCTACCTTGTTCAACACAAGCACGACGTTCTTGGCTTCAATTCCGATTTCGCTCAGGACTTCGTAGACAGTATGAATCTGCCGCTCAGCTTCGGGGCTGCTGGCATCGACAATGTGCAGAAGTAGTCCGGCGTGGCGAGCCTCTTCAAGAGTTGACCGGAACGACGCGACCAAATGGTGAGGCAGGTTGCGAACGAATCCGACGGTATCGCTTAGCAATACGTCGCCAAAGTTGGGCAGTTTCCAGCGACGTGTTCGAGTGTCCAGCGTTGCGAAGAGTTTGTCCTCAACCAACACATCCGCACCAGTCAGCGTTCGCATCAGTGTGCTTTTGCCGGCGTTCGTGTAACCGACGAGCGATACTGTCGGTTGTTCGCGTCGAAGTGAGACCGTCCGAACTCGGCGGTTCTCCACTTCCGCCAGACGGCTCTTCAATTCCGAAATGCGTTTGTCGATCAGTCGCTTGTCCGTTTCGAGCTGCTTTTCGCCCGGACCACGCCCCGCGCCTAGTCCGCCGGTGCCGCCGCCACCGACGCGTTCAAGATGAGTCCACATGCGTTTTAGACGAGTTCTGAAGTACATCAACTGAGCCAGCTCAACCTGCAGCATCGCCTCGTGAGTCTGGGCGTGAGTCGCGAAGATATCCAGAATCACTTCGCTGCGATCTACGATTGGCTTTTCAAGCGATTGTTCCAGCGAGCGTCCCTGCGATGGCGACAGATTGTTGTCGAAGATCACAAGCTGCGCGTCAGTGGATTCCAC
>JANMEV010000029.1:0-6333 GCA_031377305.1 Planctomycetota bacterium
CGGCTTCAACAAGGTCTTCGGCTATTACCTGGAAGTAACGGCCGCCAACAGCAGCAAAGTCCCGCCCGAGTACATTCGCAAGCAGACGCTGAAGAATCAGGAACGCTACATCACGCCGGAGCTTAAGGAGTACGAAGACAAAGTGCTCCGCGCGGAAGACCGCGCGAAGGCGTTGGAGCAGGAACTGTTCGCGGCGTTGCGAGATCAAGTGGCGGCGTTCGTTCCGCTTTTGCTTCGCACGGCCGATTCGATGGCGGAAATCGACGTGCTGGCGGGACTGGCGACTCTTGCGGCGAACGCTGGATACACGCGGCCACAGTTGACGGCCGATCCGGTGATGGACATTCGCGACGGTCGACATCCGGTGCTGGATCGATTGCTTCCGGCCGGTCAGTTCGTTCCCAACGACGTGCGTCTCGGCCTGAAGAGCGACGACGAAGAGCAGCGGGCGATTGGTCGAGTCCAGATCATCACCGGTCCGAACATGGCCGGTAAGAGCACCTACATTCGTCAGGCCGCGCTCATTACGATTATGGCTCAGATGGGTTCGTTCGTGCCGGCCAAGCGAGCGTTGATCGGTATCGCAGATCGTGTCTTCGCGCGAGTCGGTGCGAGTGACGAGCTGGCTCGCGGGCAGAGTACGTTCATGGTCGAGATGACCGAGACGGCTCGCATCCTGAATTCGGCGACCGAACGCAGTGTGGTGATTCTGGACGAGATCGGTCGCGGGACGAGCACCTACGACGGGATCTCACTGGCGTGGGCGATTACCGAGCATCTGCACGACGAAGTCCAGTGCCGCACGATGTTCGCGACGCATTATCATGAGCTGACCGATCTGACGGCGACTCTAAAGCACGCGGCCAACTGGAACGTCGCGGTTCAGGAGAGCAACGAAGATGTCGTCTTCCTGCACCGCATCGTCGAAGGCGCGGCGGGCCGAAGCTACGGTATTCACGTCGCCAAAATCGCCGGCGTGCCTCGTCTTGTGACCGATCGCGCGGCGAAGATCCTTGAGACGCTTGAGAACGACCACGTCAACGCTGATGGTCGTCCGAAAGTTCCTGAACGCGAAACAACCAAACAACGCCGCCAGCAGAAGTCTCTGTTTGCGTTTCCGGAAGATCCCGTGCTGGATGAGATCCGGAATCTGCAAGTCGACAATCTCTCTCCGATGCAGGCGCTGCAGGAACTGTATCGGTTGAGGAAAACGCTGACGGACCGCAAATGATCAGGCACGCCGCCGTGGTGATGAAGGGCATTGTCGCGAACGATTGGGAATAGCCCGCACTCCTCGTTCTGGGGCTCCAGCCCTGGAACGCACTGCCCGGACGCTCCCGCCTCGTGAGAATCGGTTAATAACCACGAAAGACACGAAAAGTCGGCGAACGTCTGCGTGCTTTCAATGCGATTCTTTCGTGTGTTTCGTGTCTTTCGTGGTAGCAAAAAGTAGCTCGCTCGATTTGCCCTCGGCGATTTTCAAAGTAGGTCCTTTCTGCCCGGCAGGCAGCACCTATCGAAGTTCGCGACTGCACCTGGAAGTGCAGGGAAGCGCATGCGCGGAGGTGCATGGCACCGCTGTTCATCCCAAACTCCGCTCCATTGTCAAGAAACGGTTCCTGACACCTTTTTGTGCCTCTCCTTTTTGTGCCTCATTCTCTCACAGTGAAATGTCTCCATCAGCTCGTGATGCAAGAGCACGCCAAGCCTCAAGGTCAACATGGGGAGGAACGATCCGCACAGACCCATCCATCAACAGGACGTTGACCGTCCGGTCATAGTGCCTGCTTCGGGCACCAACCACCATTCCACAATCATCGTCATCCCAAGAGTCATCTGGAGCATGTTTTGCTGATGAAAGTGAGCAGTCAGTGATGCTGGAATTGGGAGGAATTGAGTGATTGTAGAAAGTGGACACGGAACCAACTGCGAAAATGTTTCGGCCGGAAAAAGGGGAATAGGAGGATGTTGGTGTGTAGTTCAAGGCCTTGCAAACTGCAACGGTTTCATCTTCGGAGGCCGCTTGAATGCTGAAGCCCACGTCAATCGCGCCGCTGAACCAAATGTCGCGATCTTTTTCAAATCGCCTGCCAGGTCCGTAGGAGATAGTCCGCTCACTCATCGCTGCTGTATTTGAAAGACCATCAGTTATTTCAGCCAGTGTTAGTGGGTTCAGGGATGTCCTGCCGGATAACGCTCCATAACCTCGGGACAGGGTGCCTGTGAATTGTCGATTCGGTAACTCAGTGCAGCCGACATGTCTTGCTGTACAAGCTCGATAGCTAATCCCGACGGACACATCCTCCGTGGGACAATGAAAAATCGGGATCACCACGTCAGCTGAAGAGTGTCTCATCTTCGACACCAGTTTTTCATACATCGCGGTTTGCTCAAGATGCGGCAGCAACTGGAGTTGAGTAGGTAGCCAGTCTGTTCCTGCGGGGCCACCTCCAGTAAATATTGTACCCACCGGCAGGTGCTTATGTGTTGATTCAAAATTGTGCAGAGCCACGCCAAATTGACGCAATCGATTCTCGCAATCCAAACGATTTGCGGCACCGCGAGCAGCCATGACTGCAGGAACAATCAAGCTGACCAATAGCCCGATCACTGCCAAAACAACAAGTATCTCGACGATTGTAAATCCCAACGGCTTGAATCTATTTTGCTCAGATCGTGGTCGATTCGAATTCATCTTCGTTTTCCCTTTGGTATGGCGAAAGGTGTCCGATTGAGCATCAGCGATTGGAGACTTCTGTCGATAACTTTTCCACGATACCACTTGCAGAAAATCTCAGTGTGGCAAGAGCGGTATCTTTCCCCCTGATGAGCAGTTCTGAATCCAGTGCAAATACTCCCGACTCCGAAGGAGATTTTCCTGAGAGGATGCACTTCACATGATTCGCCGAAATTACTTCGGTTTTGAGGCGAACGGGCGATTCGGTTGCAGTAAGTTCGACGCGCTCGATCACTGCATCTGCAGACTTGGCGATAAACTGTACATTCCACTCTTGGTCGGGAGCGACTTTTCCAAGGAACGTACCCTTGGGTGACAGCGATACGGATTCGATTGATTTCCATTCAATCGGTATGCGAATATCACCATACGGCAACGGGCAATGTACAACGACAGATGCCCGACCCAGCGGCTCTGGATGGAGTGGATTCACGATGAGACGTATTGTCCAATCATCGGTAGTGCGATCGAGAACTGCCGCAACAATGGATTCGGGTGTCGCTGTTACTGAGGTGACACATTCCGACAGAGGTGCTTCTTGTGGTGCTCTCAGTTGAATTGTTGTCTGCTGCGTTGAGCCACAGACAATCTCTCCCAAGTACACTTTCGCTGGAAAAACGCCAATCAGACTTCCTGCTTGCCATTTGATGGACGCCTCAGCCACTGCCCCTGATTTCATGGCATACAAGCGAACAGTCGATACTCTGTTCCCAATTTCCAAAGCTTTAACTGTTGCCTCCAAACGCACAGCCTCTCCGGCCTGAAGTGCCGTCTTCTCAGGAACGGCAACTGTACAACCGCATGATGTTTTTATTTCCTCTATTTGCAGCACGCTGTCACTGTTATTTGTAACCGTAAATCGAGCCTTCAGATTTGGTTGATTGACCTGAACTTTACCGAAGTCAAAAACCTCCGGCTCAATCGTTAGCGAGGGCGCATCTGCAGATATTGATTCAACCACAGGAGAACGTTGAGTCGTCGTTGTTTCCTGAACATGAGCAGCCTCGGGAGCTCTACTACACCCAGCCAGGGAGCCAAGAAGTAGCGTCCACGGCAAGGCGACATGGGAGTGATAGTTGCCAAAATTCCTCTTCCAGCGCAGAAGAATGCGAACTGCAAAAGCAATCGCACAAACAGCGATCAGTCCGGCACTCGCCAGAAAGACTTTTCGGCGTACTATCGACCACCAGACGCGATTCTGGACCAGTCCTTCATCTTCAATTGGTTCACTTGAAAGGAGCAGCGTATCCCCAGACCATTCCGACAGGAACGTAGAAATCGGAAGGGTGGACCTGCTTGGAGGATCCACAATGGAGACGGTTTCTTCCTTGATGTCAGCGAGGATCACAAAGTGACCTCGCCGAAGATGGGCGATACAAGTCAATGGTCTGTTTCGTAAGCGAAGTGCTTCCAATGTAGTCCGAACAGGCATCGCTATGAGCTTATGCCGCACGGCTTCGTTGTGAAGTTCATCCAGCGAGTTACCGCGATTCTTCGGAGCAAGCGATGCCTGCAAATCAGCAAGTTTCACAGGGCTGTTTTCGTCCAATGCATGAATGGCCACATATAAGCACCTTACACCGCATTCCATTTTCGGATGCTGTGAATACCCCGCACGAATCAGACAGCACCAAATCGCCAGCGGGAGACAGGGGAAATAGTTAAGGAACGATGCTGGCCTCACTTCTTTTCCTTTTCCTGAGCGTTCTCTCGGAGTGCCTTTGCCTGCTCCTGAAGTAGCGATTCCAGATCCGGCTCTTCCTCTGCACCCAATTCGCGAGTGTGCGATTTTCCTGTTGAATCCATTTCATGGATATATGTGCCGTTCGGAAGTTTGCCAAAACTGTTTAATCCAGCTTTGGCAGCCATGGTCCTGTGACCCAGCGGTTCAAACTTCAGAATCTCCAACAACAACGTGCCGGGGTCAGCAGATTCGGATCCCTCCCGATGCTCCCTGCGAACCTCAGTGGGATACCAAATGCCATTTGCAGTCTTGGCAAGCTTTCGGCGACTCTTGCAGTAACGCACAGGCTCCTTGTAGTGATGAATATCCCGCGACTCTGTGCACATCGCTCCCTGGTCTAAGTCGAACAAAACAATGTGTTCAACTGGTGGTTTGAACATGCACGTTACAGTGACGATCGACCCTTCAATCGCCACTGTACGTTTAAAGTTTATACCTTGTCGCGTGGTCGGAGTTGGCTGCACTAGATCCAAAGCAAAGCCATAAACCCCGTCACGCGATAGCAAGAAGATACGCGGATCTGGAGTTGAGCGGACCAAAGGGGTTCGATTCAGACGTCCGAAAGGAAAAACCCGGACGGAGTTTTCAACAGTGTCATCACTGCCAATAGTGACTTTCTTAATTTTTGACCAGCCCACTGCTGAATCGCCCGACCGCAAAAATCGCTGTGTCAGATCGACATCCATGTCTAACTTACCCTCCACATTGCCCTGCCATTGCTCTTTAAAGCTTCCGTCAAAGTAGAGATAGTCGTCGTCCCATTCCACACTGCCTTCCATGTGACTAGCCTGTTCTTCGGTCGAGACAACGCTGTGTCGACGAAACTGCAGGCGACCTGAGGCACAGTCCGCTTCCTGCTGTTCGTGGGCGGTGCGAACAATCGCCAGCATTTGAGCAACTTCTCCGCCTTCATCCTGTTGAAGAATAGTAGCAAGAACAAATGTGAACCAAAACATGACTTCACCCCCTTCGCTGTCCGAACGTCGATCAATACTCAACACAAGTTCGGATGTTACAAACTTGTGAATTGGACGAAGAAGACTTGGCTACTCCAGTAAGGCCTGAGTAGCCAAGCTCAACAAATACAACATCAAGGGTTTGTAGTGACACAGCTAGTTGAAGCAGTAACCAACGACGTCCCATTGGTGTTCGGGTCTGGGTCTGCCACACATATACCGTTCACCAAAACACATGGAACAGAGAAAAGACAGGTTGCAGTTTCTGTCGAAAGCCCGCATCGTTTCGGCGTCAACCAAACGATACACTTCCAGAATGTATTGCTTGATTCGTACTCCTGAACTCCTGCGCAGCTCTCTGGGACAGAAGGACAGTCCACGTCTGCCGCGCACGGATTTGCCGACGATCCGTGGTCAATATGCGCGCAATGTCTGTTGAGAGTTGCTTGTCCCGGATCTCCGGGATCTTCCTGTCCGCCCACGACGTTCCTCATTTCCTCGACCGTCAACATTTGACCCGTCGTGGTCTCATTCCGCCCAAAACAAAGGAGAACGAGAAATCCGAATGATCCCAAAAAGATTGTCTTCTTCATCGCAGACCTCCTAATCACTGATTGTGATCCACACCATGCAAATCACTAACGGAATAAGTGTATTCGCGTTTAGGACAATGAAACAATCCCCCCCCCCCCCATGTTTTCTCAAGTTTGATGAAAGAGCGGCAGGGTGGCACTGACGAAGAGTGGCCAGAAAAACGGGTCTCGAATGGCACGGGACCTTTCCTAACTCCTTGAGCGTAAACGGGTTTTGTAGGCTGGGCGGTGTTCCCGGAGGTTTTTGAATTTCTTTGGCCTTCGTTTACGGCAACGGGGTTCGAATCGGTCGGGTCGGTCGGC
>JANMEV010000102.1:0-12128 GCA_031377305.1 Planctomycetota bacterium
CTCGGTAAGAGTACTGCTGAGCCATGTGTACGACCGCTGCTGGCAACACGAGCAAAGGAACGATCAACAAGCAGCCCGCAACGATGGCACCAGCCTGCAGATTGAACGGCATGATAATCCCGGGGATGACCACCAAAGGCAACACAAGCACTGTCGGCCACACATAGAACCGGAACCCGAGCGTAATATTGGCAAAGAAATCCAATTGGAATCGCTTGACCTTCTTTTCGCCCGCCATCGTCACACCGGCGATCAATGTGGCCATCGTCCAGGCCCAGCCTCCGAAGCCCAATTGAAAGACCAGCGTCATCGCCATCCAGAACATCGCCGGCGGCTCTTTTCGAGCCTGGAGTTCAGGTCTCCAAAGCCTTGTTGTTGAGCCCTTCTCGGTGTAATAGGTCCCGTCGTAGATCACATTGGCCACGCCGTCCTTGGGCACCCTGATCACGATCTCGTTGCCCTCGATCTTGATGTTTTCATTTGCCGCCTTTTGACTTTCATACAGCGCAGCGACTCGATTGGTGATGTAATAGTTCAGCGAAAACAGACTGGTGATCGACATCGAAACGCAGACCGTCCACACCAGCGTTGTCTGCAGAGCGAAGTTCCAATGCTTTTTCAGAAACTTCCAACTGTTGCCCCAGACTTCCTTGTAGAATTCTTCTGGGGGCGGGCCCTTTCGTTCTATTTTTCGGCGCTGCCTGTCGCTCAATGATCCGGTGGCAATGGTGACACCGCACTTGGGACATTCGACATCATCATCACGCACAGGGCGAGCACAGCCGGGGCAGACCTTGCGCTTGGTGTCCTCGATGCGATTCAGGTCAAGTCCTGAAAGAAAATCGTCCGGAGATTCCGCTGCTGGCTTTGGCCGCTTTTTAGCGGGTCCCGAAGCCCCGGGGGCCGGAACAGGAACGCGTCCGCCACATTGTTTACATTTAACCGCTTTTCCGGCGGCCTGATCGGAGACGTTCAGGACGGTTTGGCAACCTTCGCAACGAACCTTGATCGGCATTTTCAGTCTCTTCGAGCAGTTTTCAACAGGTCAGCAGGAAACACAAAACTTCGCGTGCAGACAAGCAATCTAGCAGACGCATGCCTGTGGACAACATACCGGCAAAAGAAACCTCACGGGAGCATTTTCCGCGTCAGATGAGCGATCCACTGAGATTCGACAGCCGGTTGGTGCCGGTTGAGTGCAACAGAAAGATGGCGAAAAAAAAATGACGAGACCGGGAAGGCGGAACCCATGCTCTTTGCGGTTCTTTTTTGTCACCCGTTTTTCTGTCGCACCGTCTCATCGTCGCACAATAGCTCCGGAAGCTTTATCCGCGAGCGAGGCTGCGTTCCAGCATTGCCAGGGCCTGCCAGAGATTGGACTGAGACCAGAGCAATGGCGTGATGTCGTTTGGAATCCACTCGCCTTTCTCACAGAAATAGGATTCGGGACAACGGTACTGAGGAAACCGGCTGCTGGCCGGGGTGAGCTGTGACAAGGCTCGCCGAGTCGCTTCAATCTGTAGCTCAAACGCCTTTGGATCTCCCTCGGTCAAATATCGCTGACCGTAGATGCACGCAATGATCGGATCAAAAATGCACCACTGAGCTTCCATTCCGGGCTGCAGCAGTCGGTCACGAGCGTCCAGGCTATCGCTGAAATCAGCAGTACGCTCTTCGGCACCCAGCAGGTCGCGGTAGTCAGCGCACCAGTAGGAATCGCCGAGGTAACGACGAATTCCGTGGTCACCCTGAAGATGAGTTTTGATGTCGCTCAGAATTTTGTCTTCCATTGTGCGATCGCCGATAATGTTCAGCGGATACATCAGAAACAGCAACGCTGCATCATACGGGCGATTCTGCGATGCATCGGGCTGGCGGCACTCTGCCGGAAGGATTGAGCACAGTGAAGAACGGCAGTTATGAATGAGTTCCTCGACATTTTCAATTGAAACCGGATGCGATGTGGTTGCCAGTCGGCCCGCAATCGCCGGTTGTTGCATCAATACTCTCAGCGCCGTCAATCCGGCCAGAGCGCAGCCAATGCTGGAGGCGGCAATCTTTCGCACTTCCTCCCAGTGCCCGCTGTCTTCGTCCTGCCAGACTTTGACGACCATCCAGTAGCGAACCAGTTGTGAAATCAGTGTCCAATCGGTGGACTCAGCGGTCAATGCACCGCGATTCAACAGTTGACACGTGAGCCACAGAAAATAGCCCAGCGCATCGTTCTGAGCGTGCGACCACTTCTCGGACAGTTCGAGAAGATCCGTGCCGTTGAACCGAATATGAGGGCGATTCATCGGCTCACGAAAGTCCGCCTGGCCCTCCAGTATGTCAACAAACCGATGCCGATACTTTGTGTAGAACGCCGTGACGGATTCGACGCACTTCAACGGAATCGCCGCGTCTTCGGCGACTGCAAGATGAGCCCACGCGATTTGCATGTTGTCTCGCAGCCAGACATTTCGATACCCGGTCAGCTCAAAGTCACCGCCCTCGCCGGCAGCCGCAGAAAACAATCCGTTGGGCAGTGTTGGAAACTGAAACGTCCCCTGTTCCGTCAGAAATCTGGTCATACTTCGGACGTCATCGCGCGTCACTTTGCCCGTGAGCCACTCGGAGGAAGGTACAGAATTCCATTCAATAGCCACAGTTAACTCCGTCCAGGGGTGATCTCACGTTCGATGCAGGACTTCGCTGTTCGAAAACTTTGCCGTCGCATTCTGCTGCTTTTTGAATTCCTGTGCCATCGAACATTTGAACACCGGCAAATCTGAGAAGGCAGGAAAGCTTGTCGAAGCAATTTTATCTTGTGGGAATTGGAGCGGTTGAGGACAAACGTTCGCAATCGACTCAACCGACTTTGACGGTTGTGACGATGGTAGCGATTGTAGCGGCAGACCGGCTCCTGCATGCGCTAAGCTTCGGCAGATTCTGCAGGACGCATGCCGATTCGGCCTCGGTGCGACACCGACGACTGTTCAAGTGAGTTTATTTAGTCAACGCTCAATTCAGGAAGAAACCCGTGCCAACAAACCACCCTAAGTCACCTTCTTCCGGGTCGCCGGACTCCGTGCCTTCGGTGCCGTCTCAACGACAGGGTCAATCGGCGACGGTCGTTGGAATGCTGCTTGGCCTTGTGGCCACGTTTGTCTTCTATCTCGTGGCGCCGTGGGCGGCGAAACCGTTCGCCGATGGTCCGGAATTCGTTCGACGATACTTCTGCGGACATCCGCTGGAGTACATAACATCAGCCATGTTTTTCGTGGGCATGGGGATCCTGTGGGCCAAACTGCGGATGCTGCCAACCGAGCGCCGGGCGATGAAGTCGATGCTCTCGCTGGCAAGGCATGGCGAATGGAGTTCAAGCAACATTGCTCCTGACGCTGTGGTTGAATTGCTGCAGAACTGGAAGAAGCAGGCTCGTTCAACAAAGCTGGCAACGACGACAATGTCTCAACGGCTGACCGGCGTTCTACACTACTACAATAAGCGTCAGGATGGGCTTGAAGATCATCTTCGCTATCTCGCGGATCTGGCGTCCGATCGCCTGCTTCAAAGTTATTCGTTGATTCGCACAGTGACCTGGGCCGTTCCGATTATGGGGTTTCTTGGAACCGTTGTCGGGATCACGCTGGCGATTGCGAACGTCACGCCTGAACAGCTGGATTCTTCTCTTCCGGAAGTAACGGCGGGCCTTGCGGTGGCGTTCGATACGACCGCTCAGGCTCTTGGAATGTCGATGATTCTGGTGTTTGGAACGTTTCTGATCGAACGAGGCGAACAGTCCATTCTGAATGATGTCGAACAGTTTGGCATTGATCATATGGTGCCAGCTCTGACTGTCGAAACTGCGACCGAACCGGTTACTGCTGGGGTCCCTGTCCTTGCCGACTGGACTTCACAGATGCTGGTGCAGCAGACGGAGTTCTGGAATCGTCACCTTTCGTCGCTTCAAAACGGCTGGGCCGATTCACTGAGTCGACAGACCGAGACGCTGGCCGAAGCCTTGAATAACGAAACTCAGACCACGCTTCAGATGCACCGCGAAGGAGTGACACAAGCTCGCGACCAATACGCGGAGTCGCTCCATCAGAACACTCAGGCATTCACGCAGCAAATGCAATTGACGCTCGTCGCCTTTGTCGATCGAGTCGATGCCTGGCAAAACGCGATGCAGGCGTCGACGCTGTCGTCTGCCGGACAGGCAGAAGAACTGCACCGTCTTGGGCGAACGCTGCTTCAAATGACGGAATCCGAAGAGCGTCTGATTCATCTGCAGGATCAGTTGAACAAAAACCTTCAGACGCTGCGAGTGGTGGAAACTCTTGAGCAGACCGTGAACAGTCTGAACGCAGCCGTAAACGTATTGACGGCCAAGACGTCACTTCGGGCGGCCGCCTAGCAGCGTGTTCAAAAAGGTGTCTGGGGCTTTGGACGCGGCACGAAACACAGCAAAAATGAGCCGCCGGAGAGTCACAGACTCTTCTTTCAACAGCCTCCCAGGGTCGAGATCGGCGGCGATAACGTTTTGTTTGAAATCCGGATGGATGATGGGTGTTTGGTGAGCGACGGACAGCTCACAAGCATTGGCGGAAGAGACTGAACATTCATGGCTCGGAAACAGCACACCAATTCAATCTCGCTGTTCCCGTTTCTGGCCGTTCTGGTCTGCGCGATGGGATCGCTGATTCTGTTGCTGCTTGTCATGACTCGTAAGATGCAGAACGACAAAAACGCGATCGATGCGGGTGCCGAAGCGAGCGTTCTGGCAGCCTCAGTACCCGATCGTTCGGGAGAGATAGCGACCCTGGAACGTCAGCTCGAGGCGGCGCAGAAATCTGTTGCCGACAGGCTGGCTCTGGCGGAGTCGCTCAGCTCGGCAGTTGACGAGCGACGCAGCAGCATCGAAGATCTGAAGGCCGAACTGGAGGCCTTGCAGAAGCAACTGAAAGAGGCCGGAGGCGGCGAAGTTCATGGGAGTGTGGCCGGCGCGATTAAGGATGCCCGGCAGCTCAAAGCACAGGAAGCGGCGTTGATTCGGCAACTCGATGTAGCCGAGAAAACACTTCTCGAGAAGCGAGCGTTGTTGGCGAAAGCTACGGAAGCCTCGGAGGACGCGACAGTTCTGTTGCATGAAGAAAGTTCGGCCCTCGTCAGCTTGCGAAAGCAGTTGCAAAGTGCTGAGGAAGAACAGAAGCAAGTCTCCGGCACGGCCACTCTGCTGGAATTTTCGAATTCGACTGGAACGACTCGCACGCCGATCGTGATCAACGTGACAGCAAAGGGTTTCGAACTGCTTCCCAACGGCATGTCGATCTCCGCCGCGGAAATGGAAGGCTTTCCGGTCCGCGACAATCCGCTGTTATCGGCCGTGCTGACCGCTCATCGCCATCGCACAAAAATGGCCGTGACCAGCGAGCCATATGTACTTCTGCTTGTTCGTCCGGACGGAGCGCTCGCATTCTACGGTGCGCAAAGAATTCTGTCGGAAGCCAATATCCATTATGGCTATGAACTGATGAGCGAAGATCAGACGTTGGTTGTCGGGAAGGCGGATCCGTCGGAGGTGCCTCTTGTTAGGACCGCAATCGAAGAAGCTCTGGAGCGACGTAAGAATCTGTATTCCAAATTGATGGCCATGGTTCAACAGCGCACGGGACGAAACGGCGCTGATGGCGATAGCGATACTCCGCAACGTCGACTGACAGTGCGTCCAGATGGTCGAGTGATGGAAACAGACAGCGGCGAGCGACGACCAGTCGACGGACGATTTTATGCGGGCGGTATTGCTCCGCCAGCGTCTCTGTATAAGAATCGGCCGGTTGGTGGATACAAAGGAGCGAGTGGCAACCAGCTTTCTGCAGAGGACGCTGAAAAGTTGGCTGACGATTTTGCTGAGCGATATGCGAAGCAGCAGGAAGCAGCGCGACTTGCCACGACTGCGACTCCGCCGACAGAAAAGCCCGGCGATCAGGATGCCGCCACAAAGGCCGAACCTATGCGGTCACCGGGTGAGCGTGCGTTTGCTGACTCTATGTTTGGCGGCGACGGAAGTCTTCAAGCTTCGCAACTTGTTCCGCGAGGCTCTCGGCCAATGGGGACCGATTCCTCTGCAAGCACGTCGGATGCTAAGAAAACTTCAGGGGCTGACAAGGGCAGCGAAGACAAGACGGGTGTCAACCACCTGGACAATGAGTTTGGTCATCCAGCAGCGGCCTCAAAGTCGACGACAGAACATCCTTCTTTCTCCGAGTATCTCGCGAGTCGACGAGCGAAAAACGCTCCATCGCAGGTTGCTGAATCCGCGTCGGCTGAGAATGTCGAAGAATCGATGTGGCCGACATTGTCCGCTGACGAAACCACAGGAAAACCATCCGCGGCCGGAACGCCGGGCTCTCAAGGTAAAACAAACGGCAAGCCCCCGAAGAGTCTGGCGTTTGGCCAGCCGAGTGATGTGCCATCCACTGGCGCGCCGGATTTGTCTCGTATCGATCCCAAGCTTTTGGCAAGTCTGAGTGACGGAAAGAAGCAATCCGGGAGTCTGTCGACACCGGTGGGGATTACTGTCTATCTGGACGAGCATCACATGTCGATTGGCCAACAGCCCGCCATTATCATTGAAAGTGATTCGCTAGACCTTGCGCTGGGATCTTTGTTAAAGGGCATCAACACGGAAGTTGAGGAGGTACGTCGTAGCCCGACTGAGCCTGTGATGCCGATTGTGAAATTCATCGTCAGTCCGGGCGGTGAGAAATGGAGGATTCCTCTCGCGCGGTCGCTCAAGGGAATCGGAGTTCATTCAGCAACAGTCTACGAACTTACTCCTTACATGATGATTAGTGATGATACCGGACGAGCACGTTTGGACGACGCACAGGAGAATGCTCTATGAGTCGACGTGCACAACGGCCCGAGCTTGAATTCGGGTCCGATTCTTTCCTCGACGTTGTTTGTAACATCGTTGGAATTTTGATCATTCTCATTGTCGTTGTCGGTGTGAAAGTGGATCGACAGCCCAAAGCCGGCGCAATCGTGGCTGAGAAACAGCTCGAAGAGAAAAAGGCTCGCCTGGCTGAACAGGAAGCCCTGATCGCCTCGCGGCAAGAATCGCTTCGCCAACTGAGTGAATCTGACGTACAAATCTCGAAGCGGCTCGCGCTGCTGCGGACGGAAGACGAAGAGACGGAACGCCAAATTCAACTTACGATGGAAAGCCAGGAGCTTGCTCGCCAACAACTGGAGTCAGAACAGGAGAAAGCGGATCGCCTGAAGAAGCAGGCATCTGACGCGGACTATGATCGAAAAGCACTGGCCGCTCGAGTCGCGGCTCTGCAAAAGATCATTGATGACAAAAGCCGCGATGCTTTGCGGCTGGGGCAGGCACTCGCGACGACAACCAGTGCAGAAAAACAATTGAGCGACAAACTGCGAACGGCGGTGGTTGAGACTCAACGGCTTCAGGAAACGCTAAAAAACGCCGAACAGGCGGCAGTCCCCACGGATCGACTTCAACACAGACTGTCACCTGTGACGAAACCTGTTGATTCGAATGAGCTGCACTTTCGAATCAGCAAAGGACGAATCAGCCAGATTCCATTGGATGAGCTGCTGGAACGACTCAAGGCGCAAGTAATGTCGCGTCGGTCGACGGTGATACGATTCAGTCAGTTCGAAGGATCTGTTGGTCCGGTGAATGGTTACTCGATGACATACATGGTCGAGAAGGAAGGCCCGTCAACAATCGAATCGCTGCAGTCCGGCGACGGCCGAACCCGCGTGAGCGTGTCAAAATGGACGATTGAGCCCGACGCGTCACTGATCGACGAATCTTACGACGAGGCAATTCGGCCCGGTTCTCGATTTCGTCAGGTGATCGAAACGGCGACTCCCGATTCGGTGGTAACAATGTGGATTTACCCCGATTCGTTCACCGGTTTTTCCGCGCTCCGCGAAGTCGCCCATGGGCTGCAACTGAGAGTCGCCGCACGTCCGCTACCGGCTGGCACACCAATCGTCGGTTCTCCAGGCGGAAGCCGATCTGCAGCGCAATAGAAGACATCGCACGGTGTCACGAACGGAGACGGTGCGACGCCTCTTCAACTTTCAATCGTTTAGGCCCAGAGTTCCGTCCCAGCGGACGAAGCCTTCTATCGCTTCGTATTCGGCCAGACCGAGTTTGTCGTAGCGGCGAGCGGTATCGGCGTTGCGAGCTTCGGCTCGTTGCCAGAATTCTCGCATGTCCGCACCCGGAAACAGCGCGCGGTCCTTTTGAGATTCGTGCTTGAAGATGGCGTTGCGTTTCTGTTTTACTTCCTGCGGGCTGAGCGGCACGGCCATTTCGATCTGGTGCACTGGCCATTCCTGCCATGCCCCTCGATACAGCCAGACTTCTGCATCCTTGTACCAGTCGTCGTTGCGACAAACGTCGCAGGCCTGGAAAATGGCCTTCAGGCAGGTTCGGTGCGTTCCGTGCGGATCGGTCAAGTCGCCCGCCGCATAGATTTGATGAGGCTTCAGCTTCCGCAACAGGTCGACGATGATTTGAATATCGTCCGGGCCTAGCGGCTTCTTCTTGACGCCACCGGTTTCATAGAACGGCATGTTCAGGAAGTGAAGATTGTTGCTGGAGACGCCGCAGCAGCGAGCTCCCGCACGAGCTTCGCCCTGACGAATGAGTCCTTTGATCTGTTGAATTTCCCTGCTATCAACCTGTCCGGGGAGTTTGTTCTTCAGGAACTCTTCGACGTGGGCTTCCAGTTGATTGATCGGTTCAGACATCAGTCCAAACGCAGCGCAATAGTCTGAAACAAACTCGGTAAATCGGAGCGTGTCGTCGTCGAATACGGCGATGTTTCCAGACGTCTGATAAGCGATATGCACTTCGTGCTGCTGATTCGCCAGGCGAATCAACGTTCCACCCATAGAAATTACATCGTCGTCCGGATGCGGCGAAAAGCAGAGAACTCGTTTTGGAAAAATGTGATCGAACGGTTGAGGCCGGTCTCCGGGACGCTTCGCATGGTTAGGCTTTCCACCAGGCCAGCCGATAAGCGTGCTTTGAAGATGTCGAAACACCTGCAGATTGATTTCGTACGCAGAGCCGTATTCCGCCAGCAGATCCTGAAGGCCTTCTTCGTTGTAGTCGGAGTCGGTCAGCTTCAGGATGGCCTTGTTCATCTTTTCGGAAAGCCAAATGACGGCTCGGCGAATGATGGCCGGTTCCCAGACAACATTGCCAACCAGCCACGGAAAACGCATGCGGGTCAGCCCGGCGGTGGCGGCGTTGTCCAGAAGCATTTCGACATACGGATGCCGCTGCAGATAAGTCGCTGGAATCGATGGCGTCATCTCGCCTTCGACGGTCTTTGCGACGATCCCGGATTTGTTTTCACCGAACGCCAGAATGAAGATTCGTTTGGCTTCCAGAATCGTCCCCACGCCCATCGTGATGGCTCGTCGCGGAACGTTCTCGGTGCCAAAGAAGTCACTGGCGGCGTCAATTCGCGTCACGGTATCCAGAGTAATCATGCGAGTGCGAGTGGTCTGATCTGAACCTGGTTCGTTAAAACCAATGTGGCCGGTTCGACCGACTCCAAGGATCTGGATGTCGATCCCTCCGCAAGCTGCGATCTTTGCTTCGTAGTCGCGGCAAAAATCGGCCACCTTCTCGACCGGAAGAGTCCCATCTGGAACGTTTGCATTTTCTGGCTTGATATCGATGTGATTAAAGAGATGCTCGCGCATGAAGCGGACGTAACTTTGCAGGTCTTCAGGCTGCATCGGATAGTATTCGTCAAGATTGAAGGTGATGACGTTGGAGTACGACAGTCCTTCTTCCTTGTGCAGGCGAACCAACTCGGCATAAATCCCGGTCGGTGTCGACCCTGTGGCCAGTCCGAGTACGCAGTTCTTTCCTTCCGCCTGGCGAAGCCGGATTAGTGACGCGATGTCTGCCGCGACCTTTCGGGCAGCCTCTTTTGCGTTGCCAAAAACTGTGCAGCGCAGACGTTCGAGTTGGCAAAGATCCTGCTTGTGACTCATTTGAATCGAAGTCCGTGTATTTAATTTCAGAGGAAACGGGCGAGGCGCGAAGTTTAGCGGGTCGCCTCGACATTTCATTCCCACCGGCCGACTTTGAGCAGTTTTCAAAAGGCTGGAGAATTCCATATGGTCGTCGACGGTGCATCTGTTGCGAACGAGTTGTCGTTGTTGATCATTCTGGGTGCAAAGTCAGCAGCAGGTACACGCCGGCAGCAGGTCTCCAACATGGCGGAAATGGAGGCTGGCATTGACCCGAACGCCGAAATTCAGCAAAATCCGCCGAATCGTACTCACCGGCAGCTCGGAAAATACCGGAAAACGACCTCTCTCGTCTCAAAAAACACCGTGCATTCCTTGTGTTTCACTTGGACTTGGCACTCATTGGCTTAACGTGTGTTCATGACCGCAGGATCAACTCCGGATCGCTTTGAATTGGCTCGTATTGAGAAACTGGAGAAGATCCAGTCTCTGGGCCATGACCCTTGGGGCCAGCGGTTTGACAATCACCAGGCGATTGCTGCGGTCCGTGAACGCTGTCCGGCGGAGTCTGGAACTGACGGCGAAGTGGTCCGGGTCGCCGGACGAATTCGAGGCCGCCGAAAGGCCGGAAAGCTTCGGTTTATTGATCTTCAGGACCAAACGGGACGCATCCAGCTTCTATTTTCCCGCGGCGACATGACCGAAGCGCAGTGGGAATTGGTAACAGCTCTCGACGATGGCGACCTGATCGGTGCAGACGGTCCACTGCGACGAACCAACACAGGCGAAGTGTCGATCTTTGTGAAGGAACTCACGGTCCTTTGCAAATCGTTAACTCAGCCGCCGGAAAAGTTCCACGGATTAAAGGATGAGGAAATCCTTGTCCGCCAGAGATACCTGGATCTGATTTATACCGACGGCGTTCTCGAACGCATGCTTAAGCGGTCGACGATCATCGATTCCGTTCGACAGACTTTGCGGGCTCAGAAGTTCTACGAGGTCGAGACTCCGGTTCTCCATGCTGTCGCGGGAGGAGCAGCCGCGCGGCCGTTCGTGACTCATCACAACGCGATGGAGATGGAGCTCTACCTTCGAATCGCGCTGGAGTTGCATCTGAAGCGGCTGATGGTTGGCGGTATTGAGCGGGTCTATGAAATTGGGCGAGTCTTCCGCAACGAAGGCGTCGATGCGACTCACAACCCTGAGTTCACGATGATTGAGATCTATCAGGCGTACGGCAACTACGAAACGATGATGGATCTGACGGAACAAATCGTTGTCAACGGTGCGAAAGCAATCGGTGGGACTCTGCAGATTCCATGGGGCGACGCTGGTGATGCGATCGACTTGACAACACCATGGCCAAGGAAAAAGTACGCTGATCTCTTCAAGGAGCACGCGGGCTGCGATATGCACGATGGCCCTGCCGTCGAAGCCGTTGCAAAGAAGTTTGGCATCGAAACGGCCGGGGTTCACCCGGATGTGATCGTCAACGAAGTCTTCGAAAAGACGGTTGAAGATCACCTCAGTGGGCCGGTGTTTGTGATCGACTATCCAGCGTCAATTTGCCCGCTGACCAAGCGAAAGCAAAGCGATCCTGCCATTGCCGAACGATTCGAACTCTACATTCGCGGCATGGAACTGGCCAACGCTTACACTGAACTTAACGACCCGCGTCTTCAGGAAGAACTGTTCCGGACCCAGCTGGCGGGAATGTCCGAAGAAGATTCGATGGCAAAAATGGACCTGGATTTTGTGAAGGCTCTGAAGGTTGGAATGCCTCCGGCTGGCGGGCTGGGTATTGGAATCGATCGACTGGTGATGTTGCTCACGAACAGCCACGCGATCAAGGATGTGATTTTCTTCCCGTTGACTCGGCACGAGGATCCATCGCCGGTCGACAAGAAGAAGACTGAACCAGTTTAGGAACAGGAATAGTTCGTTTAACGGCAGGTCGCAGGCAACTGCGGCTTTCATGGATGCGGAAGTAGTCTTCATCCAAGCTGAGAAGCGATTTGATCTCTCTGCAACGGAGTGCGTTCGATGTACAAGCTGCTGCTTTGCGTTCGTTATCTGCGGACCAAATACATTGCTCTGGCCTGCATCAT
>JANMEV010000076.1:0-1804 GCA_031377305.1 Planctomycetota bacterium
GAGAGGCCCGAAGTTCTCGCGCCTGAAGTTCTGGCACCAACGAGCGGACGAAGACCGGCGAAACAAGAACGGATGTCTGAACCCGTCGGCTGACGCTGCAAGTATCGCCCCGCGTGTTTGAGCAGGTAATCAACTTCCGAACGCAACGGCCGCGGCTCGCGCGAAATTGACTGAACGGGCAAGTCGGTTGTTCCCAGCAGAACCTTTCCATGCCACGGAATCACGAAGAGCACTCGGCCATCGTCCGTTTCAGGGATCATCAACGCACTTGAGCCCGGCAGGAACGACGCATCCAGCACGAGGTGCGAACCCTGACTTGGTGCCACAGTTGGCGAATCGCCTGACGGTTTCGCATCCGGCGAATCGACGTCCATTTTCAACACGTCTTCGGCAAAGACGCCCGTCGCATTCAGAACGACTCGCGCCTGCAGAGACAGTTCGTTGCCCGACTGACGATCCCGCACAACGACGCCCGTGATTCGGTCGCCCGATTTCGTCAGTCGAACCACCGGTGTGTAGTTGGCGACGATCGCTCCCAGGCTGACGGCCGTTCTGGCCAGAGTAATCGCGAGCCTCGCGTCGTCGAACTGGCCGTCGGCGTAGAGCACACCGCCTCGCAAACCACGATCCAGCAGAGTCGGAAGTTTCTCGCACGTCTCACTTCGAGACAACCGTCTCGCTCGACCTGAAATCCATTGACCGGCCAGCGCGTCGTACAAACGCAGGCCGGCGTAGTAAAAGGTTCGCGATCCCCAGCGATAAGTCGGAAGGACGAAGTCCAGCGAATGCACGATATGTGGAGCGTTCTGAAGCAATCGTTGGCGTTCGAGCAGCGAGTGACGCACCATTCCGATTCGCGCCTGGCGAAGGTAGCGAACTCCACCGTGAATGAGTTTGGTGGAACGACTGGAGGTTCCTTTCGCGAAGTCGTCGGCTTCGACCAGAAGCGTTCGATGTCCTCGCGATGCCGCTTCCACCGCCGCGCCCAATCCCGTCGCGCCACCGCCGATGATGATCACATCCCAGCATGTGCCGCGATCGTCCATCGCAGCCAGCATTTCACCACGCTTCATCCGATCAGCGCCTTTGAAAAACCGTTCATCGTTCTCCGAACGACGAACGGTACGACGGCGAGATCATTTCTTCAACGCTGAGGGTCTATTCACTGGACCACTTTATTGAGCCGCACTTCGCAGCTTCATCGTTGCTGTGGAAATCGCGACACCAATCGCTCCTGCGATGCAGACCAGCAGGCCGACACTTTTCACGTCACCGTTTGTGAACAACCAGGCGACCAGGCCGGAGACCGCCAGAATCAAAAACAGTCTCAAAGAAAATACAAGTACCTGGCCGCGTCGACCTGGCCCAACGAGCAGAATCGCGCCGACGGCACACACCGCCAGCCAGATCAGGCCCGTGCCTTTGGTGACGGATTCGGATGACCGAACATCCAGCGACAATTCCGGGTTGCCGCCGACTCGCAGGAAGTCGATTCGCTGGCCGTCGGTTGGGATATCGAATCGAAGCGAGAGCAGGCCAGTCGGAGTGGCCACACGAACGTCGGCTTCATTTCCTTTCAAGATGAGAATTCCAAGATCCTGGAGCGCGTCTACGTTGACTTGCCCCTCCAGATTTATGATCGGCTCAGCGGCTTGTTGCGGGATGACCGAGAACGAATTTGCGTTCAACTCACTTCTTCGTTCACTGAGCGAATTCATCTGTTTTCCAAATTCGGCTTTGCCACCTCGCTGCAGCATCAATTGCGAACGTCGCCCGGCACTGCGCCCGACTGTGTCTTCGCTAT
>JANMEV010000022.1:0-2035 GCA_031377305.1 Planctomycetota bacterium
TTTTTTTTTTTTTTTCTTTTTCTTCTTCTTTTCTTTTTCTCCGCCCCTCCACCTCCCCCCCCCCCCCTCCGCTCTTACCCTTGTCTTTCTTCTTCTTATAATCACAGCCTCGGTCCCTCCCCCCCCCCCCCCCCCCCCCACGACTATGGCTTCAACTTCCACTCTTCATCAAAGAAGTTCGCATCGACAACTTTGCCGGGCCAGACAGAGTTGGGAGGCGTGGTCAGGTCGATGATGGCCCAGTCGGGGAGCATGGGGACCTGGCGAGCGTTGTTGAGGTACGCGTAGTCTCGGAAGGTGAAGCTGCTGTTGAGCACGACGTAGCGATTCAGATTCAGCGGGTTGGGATGAATCAGAATCGGAGCGTGAGTCTTTGCGTCGTAGGTCTTGTCTTTGACGGTGATGTTTTCGGCCGTCCATTGGATCGGCAGCTTGTCGGCGATCTTCGCCAGCACGATGTTCGACTTCGGATCGCCCCACAGCACGATGTTGGATGACTGGATCATCTCATCGGTCAGATCCACATCGTTGACAACTCGCGCGTCGCCGCGGAAATGTCGCCGCCAGTGTTCGATGGCTCGAGTCAACTC
This sequence comes from Planctomycetota bacterium, assembly GCA_031377305.1. Taxonomy (GTDB): domain Bacteria; phylum Planctomycetota; class Planctomycetia; order Planctomycetales; family Planctomycetaceae; genus SXXK01. The sequence continues at coordinate 591 of JANMEV010000022.1, forward strand.
GGCATCCGCCCACTTGCTGACGGCTTCATTGGCGGCCGTTCCAGTGGGGCGGACGAAGATGAAGGAGTCCATGAAAGCATCATCGATGGGGCCCTGCAGGTTGTGGCGTTTGCAGATGCCTTGATTTGGCAATGGCGAATCGACGATCGCCCATTCGCCAAACTCATTCTGCCGAAAGTGGCCGATCCAATGGCCATCTGACGCTTGACCCGGAGACGTGATGACGGAACTGGGTTTTCGCTGTGCAATTGGCAGTTTGTAAATGGTCTCGGGAGATTGTGAATAGAATCGAAACGAGAACTCTTTGGTAAAATAGTCCGATGGCCGGCAAGCCGCATCGATCGTTAAGGTAACGGCGTTTACGTTGTTGCAATAGATGTCGATTGCTGTGTAGTCACGTTTGATTATGTGCTTTCTTGGGTCATCCATATCCGCTGGTATCAAGGAACCAACTGTCTTGACGGTGACAGTTGCAGGTTTCCAATGAGTCTCCAGGCCGTCAATTCGGAGCCATCGCATGGTGTTGTACTTCAGCGTGTGCGTAGCCAGTGTCAGATTGATGTGACTGGCTAACTCCAACTCTCCAGTACCGCGATGTTTGGCAAGATTCGTTAGCGAATGTTCGATAATTCGCTTTGATTCTGCATCAATCTTGTGCCCCATCCCCTTCCCGATGACATGCCTCAGTCTGATCCCGTGTTCCGCCAGTGCCTTCTCCATCACATCCGCCGCCTGCTTTTGTGAATCGTTCTCACCGCTATAGGCAATCGTCGGGCAGTGAGTCAGGTTCAGGGCCCACTTGTCGCAGTCGTACAAATTCCACAGCTTCTGTTCCCACGGCATGGGCTTCAGCTCCTCCTTCTGGAACACTTTCAGAAACTGAGGCGTCTCGGAAAAGCCTGCGCCGGGATTCGCTGCGAACCAGCGGTCGGCGTAGTGAGTCGCAAACTGCCAGCAGGCCGCGCCGCCCATGGAGAAACCTCGAACGCTGATGCGGTCTTCGTCGATACGGTAGCGCTTCTGAACATCCTCCAGAGCTTCCAGCACATCGACTTCGCCCGCGAACTTGAACGCGTTGCAGTAGCGGCCGTAAGGATGCAGCATGATCGTGTGGTCCGGAGTAAACTCACCGGGGTTCTTCATGCGGTCCCACAGGAAATTCACTTCGCTCAGCTTTTCGCCACGACCGTGAAACCAGATGTCGCAGCGCGTCGGTACGCTGTGATCGATGGCATACGTTGGTGGAATCACAAGACCATACGGCTGGACGGTGTGGTCGATGCGGCTGATGTAGCCTCGCACGACCAGCCCCTTCTGCGTGATCCATTCGGGCTTGCCCGCGAGCAACTGATCGGCTCGCTTGATGCCTTCTGCCAGCAGAGCATCTGCCTTGTCGAACTCTTTGACGTCGAAGAATTCCTGAAAGTCCTGAGCACACCGGACAG
>JANMEV010000175.1:0-3268 GCA_031377305.1 Planctomycetota bacterium
AAAGATTCGGTTCGTCCGCTTTTTGATGTAGTGGCCGGATAATGCGTTGCATACGCAGAGCGCGATAAGAAAAACGCTGGCGACCACATAAAAAATCATGAGGAAAGGCATGATTTCTTTGGGGAAAGCCGCTGAGGTGGATGCTGCTGGGGGTGCAGACATGGTCGGCGAGATTTCCTGAATTTCGGGACTTCCTTCGGTTGGTGCGGGTGAAGGCCTCTCCACGATAGCTGGTGCTACAGGTGCGGCACTGGCTTTGCTGTGTTCCGCTTCGCTCATCTTGAAAACAAAAGACATCACCATGAAATGCAGGATGACGAATCCGATCCCGAGCAGGTAAAACCCAGCCATCACGTAATGGCAGATGGAGATGACTTTGAGATGCGATTCGTCCTGCGCGTTGATCTGATGGACGGGCATCGGTGGTGGTTGTTGCAGGATCATGATGCTTATTCCAATCCGCGCTCGGCGATCTCATCCTCATCCCAGCCGAGGTAATGACCCAGCTCGTGGAGATAGGTCGTGCCGACCTCATCTAGAAAATCCTGTTCGTCCCTCTCCACGTATTCCCAGATGTTTTCTACGAACAGTCGGATGCGTGGAAGATTTTCAGAGCCGGCATCATCAATCAAAGATGCGCCCTCAAACACCCCGAGTAATTCCTCGTCATCACTTTCAGTAGCTGACTTCGCTTCGAAACTGATGGGGCAGTTCAACGCATGAGTTTTGATCTCATCCGGCAAAACTTTCATGATCTGGGCAACTTCTTGCTCCGCCATCGAGATTAATTCCGAACAATCATTCATCTGCTTTTAAATAAATGATTCTTATTCCGCGCTCGGTTTTACAGGATCGGAGCTAGGTGGCGCTGGATCCACCGGAGGCAAGTCGCTCGGTGCCAAGGGATTTCCTGTGCTTGGGTCGAGCACGGGCAGCGGCACATCGCTATCAAGATTGATAACCGGAACTTGGCCATCGATAATTCCATTCATGGGCGGTACATCAGATGGACCGGTCGAAATCATCACCGTTGGAACAAATCCTACTTCTCCGCTATCGAGCTCAACCTTTGTGTAGCTTCCCGATAAATCGACGATTTTCATTGGCGTGCCCTGCGCGAGCAGCTTGTCGGCCGCTTGATCTTCTTTCGGTTTCGCTTTGTAAAATGCAGTGTTATCGATGGCCGCGCTCACAAACTCACCCGGTCTGAGTTGGGTTCCGTTATCGCTGGTGCTTATATTGCTCCCTGGAGGACGCAGGGGATCGATGCCAGAGCCAGACAAGGATGCGCCCGTCGGGTCGCATGCGGTAATGGCCAGTGCAAAAGGAGCTGCAAGTAGAAGTTTCGCTTTCATAACTCTGCAAAGCTGACATGCCAGAGAATTTGGGTCAACGTGTTTCAACGCCTCCGCAACATTTCCAGCTTTCATGGTAGGTAAACTACGGTTAAGTCACGGCATGCGCGTCCTCGCCATAGACCCCGCCGTTCGTAATACCGGCTATGCCATCCTCGAAGGCGATCCTCGGAAGCCAACGGTTCTGGGCTATGATGTGATTACTGTTCCGAAAAATATCCTGCAATCCGGCGCGCTCTCCGCGATCCGTACGCATCTCGTTCACATCATCCAAAAACATCAACCCGACGAAATCGCCGTCGAGGGCATCATTTATGTCCAATCCCACCGCACCGCGATATCCATGGGCGCCGCCCGCGCCGCCGCCATGATTGCGGCGGCAGATCACGGTATTCCGGTTTACGAATACTCTCCGAAAAAAATCAAAATGGCAGTGGTCGGAAAGGGGACTGCCGATAAAGCGCAAGTCGCCTTCATGGTTCGCGCATTGCTCGGCTTAGCAGAAACCCCACCTTCCGATGCAGCCGATGCACTTGCGATTGCCCTCGCGCACCTGCAAGCTTCGGATCCCATCCGCGCTAAGCTCTTGGATAGAAGACTCATTTAATAAAATCATGACTGATTGGAATCAACGCTACGAACTTGGAGACACTCCATGATCGCAACAACTGCCAACCAGCACAGCGTCACCAATGAGCCAGACGGAAATCGGCAGAAGGTAGGTCGTACCGTCGCCCAGTCCACGGCGAATATCCCGTTTCCGACGGAGCCTCTCTTCCAACGCTCGGTCGGTGCACGCGAGCCGCTGTTGTTCCAGCTCGTCCGCAGACGGCCAGTCCTTCAGAGGCAAATTGACGGTTGTTTGCGTCGCTCTCAAATCACGACATGGCACAGTCGACTGGTGCTTCCAGACGGCCAGCGGTGCCCCAGACTCGACGACTTCCGAAAACGTCAATTGAGTCCCGGCAGGCTCCATGCCCTGCAACGTGGCCAAAGTTGCAAAGGCCAATTGTCGTCCGTGCCCGTCGGCAATTTCCGGATCGCCAACATACTGATATCGCGGAGCCAATTCGCCACAAACACCCAGCAGGAACAAGGCCGGAGCATTCGTGACAAGTTGCACGGTTTCTCGCATCGCCCCTATATAATCCGGAGAGATCGCCGTATTGTCCCACGCCAGCGTTGTTGGGTGGCAGGCATAGTTCGTCAGCGTTGCACGAACTCGACCGGAGGAATCCGTCACGCGTCCGACCAGCAAAGTGTCGTCTGGTTTTTCTGCTGGGTTAAACCCGCAAACGACACGATTCTTCGACGAATCAGGATCCGGCAAATCACGAACGGTGGCCAGTCCACATCGACCGCGGTTCCATTCCAGCGTCGCTTCACCCTGCGTTGCGAGAGCGTCATTGACAGTCTGCACAGTCGTTTGAAAGAGATGCTCCATCCATGTCCGAAGCAGGTCACTGCCCGGCAGAGAATCATCCGCATCCATCAGCGGAGGTCCTGCGTGAGTGTGGCTGAGAGCAAAAATGACGTTCGAAGGTGGCAACGAAAGCGTCTTAAGAAGCCGCGACGAAAATCGTTCGTAAGCCTGAGGTGTTTTCCACCAGCCCAGATCTGCGTCGATGAACACCAGCGGCGATCCGTCCGTCAATGTCGCAAGTGTCAGCACCGAAATCGTCAGCGGCCGATGAATCGACGTCGCAACATCATGCTTTGCCGCACCCCAGCAGCGTGAATAAATTCCAATTGGCGGCGTGATGTCGCCTCGTGCCACCCCGATTCGACCGTGGAATGACGCATGACGAAACTCAGATGGAAGGTTCAGATGCATGCTTACCAGTCTCCCACGGCGCCGTCTCGGTAGAAGACTCGCTGAACAAGCTCCTGCTGAAACGGATGTTTACGGACTT
>JANMEV010000176.1:0-12220 GCA_031377305.1 Planctomycetota bacterium
CACCTGGGCTCTGGATGGCGGCGGTGCCTTCATGAATCAGGCGATTCACAACGTCGACCTGATGAGCTGGCTGATGGGCGATGTCGCCGAGATCGCCGGCTTCACGGGAACTCTGGCTCACGAACGTATTGAAGTGGAAGACGTCGGCGTTGCGTGTTTGAAGTTCGCGAACGGGACCATCGGCGTGATGGAAGCAACGACGGCCGCCTGGCCAGGGCTGCTGAAGAAAACGGAGATTCACGGCAGTCGAGGAACCGTGATTGTCGAACAGGACTCAATCCTGAAATGGGAGTTTGCCGACGAGAAGCCCGAGGATGCTGAGATCCGGGCGAAGCTAGGTGCGGGCTCGGCGACGTCTGGAGGTGCTTCGGATCCTAAGGCGATTTCCTTCGTCGGCCATCAGATGCAGCTTGAGGACTTTGTCGATTCCATTTCAGCCGGCCGCAAGCCGCGTGTGGATGGGGCGGAGGGTCGGAAAAGTGTCGAGATTATTCTAGCAATCTACGAGGCGGCAAGAACGGGGCAAAGTCAGAAGCTATGATGGTTTGGTCGTCGTTTCTCGAGAGTCACTGATGTCAAACGAATTCTGGACACTGCTGAAAAGCCAGCCGGGTGTTGGCGTTTTGATCATTGATGCCGACGGGCTGGTTTTGTTTTGTAACCGGCAGGCTCAGCAGATCTATTACGGTGACAATTTCAATCCGGTGGGGCGGACGATTGAAGACATCGAAGGGCCTGAGTTCGCATGCTGAACGCATGCCGGCAATTCGCCAGGTGACCGAAACTCGTCAGCCCGTGCTGCTGCGTCATATCCGAGGCGGACGATGGACTGAAGCGATGATCTGGCCGATGGATCCTGTGCCGGAGAAGAAGGCTCGCATCATTTCGATTACTCGACAGGGCGTCGACGTTGTTGAGCCCGGCGTGAACTACCGAGTGATCGACTCGAATCTGGTCGATCTTGGTCCGCTGGACGTGCTGACACATCGCGAACTGGAAGTGCTGGCTCTGGTGGGTCATGGTGCTCCGCTGAAAGCAATCGCCAAAGTACTGGGAGTCGCTCAGCGAACTGTCGAGCGATATCGGTCGGATATCTCTCGCAAGCTGGGAGTGAACTCCATCGCCGAAATCGCGAGGATCGTTCAATTGGCAGGCCTGGACTTGAGTCACGCGGAGCTGACTCGCATCAATCGCTGGAAGGATCCATCGGGCTAGCGGTAATAGTGTGGACTTGAGCAATCTTTCGCCACTACCGGAGCTTGCCTCCGTACAGCGATGATCAACGGTATCACGGCTCCATGCGGGCGAGCCGCGATGGTGGCCATCAACGCGTTCGCTGGGTCAGACTGCTCCTGATCAAAGCTCATCGGGGACAAGCCCGCGTTGTGGCTGAACGAGAAAAGCTGTTTCAGTCCACGCTAATTGGGCTCACGGGATAGTGCCCTGCGTTGCGCTGATGCTTCCGATTCGCGGCAAAGCGAGTCATTCCCTTGCCCTTCGGCGATCTCTGAACCAGTCCGCCTTTAATCTTTGTCGCTCATCGAATGTCGCTCATCGTGTCGGAAAGCCGCCATGTGGGGGCAGGGGTAAACACCTAGACTTCCCGCTTCACTTGTCGCCCGTGACCCGGCCGACATAGAAAATGAACACCTATCGAGCGGCAGAAGAGATGACTCAGTTGAGCCACCGAACGCGGACCAGACGAAAGTCCGGCAATGAGATACCTGACTCGATGCCTCTTGCGACTCTCGCGGAGTTTGTCGAACAAGCGACATTTCTGCTCGATCTCGAAGGCCGTTTGGTTGATTGTCACGGCTGGCAATTCGCGGGAAGTCTGATCGAAGCGAAGCCATCTGCCGGCGAATTCCTTGCGGGAGGCTTTCCGGAGGCGATCGCCGCTGCAATCAGCGAGCTTCTAAATGCGTGCCACGACGTCGGTGATCGAGCGACTCGGCAGGTAATGTCTCGCGTGATCTCAGAAGCTGCCCAGGATCGACGAGTCTATCGTCTGACGATTACGGTTCCGACGGCGAGCCAACGAATATTGACGATTCGAGATGTCACGTGCGAAGACCTCGCTCGACGACTGAAGGAATGCCAGCACCACGCGGCCGAAATGTTGACGGTTCTGACGGTTCGAGAAGCTCAGGTGATGCGGATGATCATTCGAGGCCTGCCCAACAAAGCGATTGCCATTCAGCTTCAACTGAGTATCAAAACGATCGAAAAGTATCGCAGCGGAATCATGCGGAAACTGGGATTACGATCGCTGTGTGATTTGCTGCGGTTCTGGTTTCGACTCGCGTGGGCCGAGGAGTTGGAAGCGGCGTGAGTTACTCCGGCGGGATCGGTTGACCGTGAGGATCAGTCGCCGGTGAGGACGTTTCCTGCTCCAGTCGGCCTCGCAGATCCCGGCCGGTGAAGTGTTCAAGCTTCTCTGCCTGACCATGAATACGATCAATCGCCACTCCGCCTTCCGACACCAGATACTGTTCCCAAAGGCGATGCGATCGAACCAGTTCCGCGCCGAGTCGTCGACCAGCGTCCGTCAACTGGTAGCCGTTTGAAATTGCAACCACGTGGCCTCTGCGAGCATGCTGGCTCATCAGAAGCGAACTCAGCCAGCGGCCGGAAAAGAGAACGGCTCGCAGTTGATCAACGGTCGCAGCGCTGCCGGATCGGCGTTCGTCCATTCGGTAGAGCAGGGCGATCAGGTCTTCGGACAGAATTCGCCACGCCAGTTTTTGCCGGCGAATGATCCGAACCAGAACTCCGTTGCGAGGCGACACAAGCGACGCAACGAAGAACAGCAGGCCCGCGCTGAGTGCCATCATTCCGGCCGTGCTGGTGCTTCGAAAACCGAACCACCTCGGAACGACAAGAGCCGACACATGGCCAATGATTGCGGAACTCGCAGCGATCAATGCGCTGATGAGAATCATGTTTCGTAATCGCTCAGTCAGGAGATACGCCGTCGCTGGCGGAACGACAAACATGGCAACAACGAGGATATTGCCGACCGATTCAAAACTCGCGACGGCCGTGACTGCAACCATTACGGTGAGCAAATAGTGCATCAGGCGTGAGTTGATTCCCAGCGACGTCGAAAGCGACGGATCGAACGCGCTGAGCTTTAGTTCCTTAAAGAACACGACAATCAGCAGTAGATTGACGAGTGAAACGGTCGTCAGAACGACGACGACTCGTGGAATCTGCCATGTTCCAATTAAAACTGTGTGCAGCGGCGTTGTTTCGATCGCGCCGAAGAGGACGCAGCCGGGATCAAGGTCTACGTGATCAGCGGTCTGAATGATCAGGATCAGTCCCAGTGCGAAGAGCGTCGTAAACACAACGCCCATGGATGCGCCTTCGTCCACGTCGCCGAAGTTGCGGATCCATTCGGTGAATAGTGCCGTCAAAATTCCAACGATCACCGCACCCAGAAACATAGGGACGCTGGAGCGACTTTCACTGATCAGGAATGCGATGGCCAGTCCCGGCAGAATGGCGTGGCTGATTGCATCGCCCAACAGACTCATTCGTCGCAGCAGCAGGAAATTGCCCGGCAGCGATGCGGCGACGGCGCAGAGAATTCCGGCCAGCACGATCCAGCCGTCGAGGCTCCACGACCAGTTGGCAAGACCGCTCATGAGGCGTCTCCAAGTGGTTCGATCGGATGCGGACTTGGCGCGATGCCCTGAATCGCGAGCTTTTGTTGCAGCAGTTTCTCCAGGCGGGCGATCAGTTCTGGTTCCAGCACGTGTTCGATCGCATCGGCGCTCTGGTCGACTCGACCCGGTGCCACGTCGGCATGAGTGATGAGGTACATTTCCCAAAGCCGATGCTCATGCGCGAGTCGCGATGCTTCGCCAAGTCCAACCTCAGTAAGAGACAGGCTGGCGTCTTCATTTCGAAGCAAGAGCCCGGCTCGCCGACAGCGTTCGATTTCGCGCATCAGCCGATGGGAAGTCCAACTGCCGTAGGACAGTAGTTCGGCAAACAGAAAGCGACTTTGGATTTGCCGAGCCGCGGCCGCCTTCGGCAGGCCGCGAGATTCCAGTAGCTCGTAGAGGCCTCGCAGGAGATGCTGACGGTCGACGTTTCGATTAAGTTCCCAGCGGCGGATGAATCGAACCAGCACGCCTCGTTCGATGCCCACGACCATGCTAACGAAGAAAAGGCTGCTGCAGACGAGCACAATCATGGGGCCAGACGGAAGATCCAGCAGCGCGCTGATTGCGGATCCAACGAGTCCTCCTGCACCGCCGATGGCTGCGGAAATCAGAGTCATTTGTTTCAGGTTTTGAGTCCAGAATCTTGCGGCAGCGGCTGGCATCACAAAGAGTGCGATGACCAGAACATTGCCGACGGCCTGCAGCCCGATGATGGTGACGAGAACCACAAGCGACATCAGGACGACATCAAGGAGCAACAACGGATATCCGCGAGACCCAGCAAAGCCTTCATCGAAACATAGCAGCGTGAGTTCTTTGAACAACAGGCCGATCACGATCACTGAAAACAACCCTGACAGGCCGATCAGCGTCGCATCGGAGAAATCCATCGAGGCCGTCTTGCCGTAGATGAACGACTCGAGGCCGGCCGCGTTTCCCGTGGACATCTGCTGAATGACCGTCAGCATGGAAACGCCTGCTCCGAAGAAGACGCTCAGGACGATCCCCAGCGCTGCGTCTTCCTTGAGACGAGTCAGGTTGCGAACATATAGAATCGCGGCCACTCCAGCGATACCGCTCACCGCGGCACCAGTTAGCAATATGGGCAGCGATTTGCCGTCCATGCCAAGCCGAGTGGCGATGATGAAAGCCAGGCCGACGCCGGGAAGCGTGGCATGGCTGAGCGCGTCGCCCATTAACGCTCGACGGCGGAGCAGAGTGAAGCTGCCAACCGTGCCGGCCGCCATTCCAAGCATCATCGTGCCAAGGATCACGACCTGAGTGTTGTAGTCGCTCAGGAACAGAACTCGTCGCCATTGCGACCATGTCGGCCATGTGAGCGAACGATTGTTGAGCGAGTTCGACGCGATGACCCGCTGAACATTTGAAATTTGAGATTTGAAATTCGAAATTTGCAGTTGGCGATCAGAGATTCGAGATTTGAGATCTGAAATCTCAAATTCCGGCACCGAGTCTGTGACCGGCAGATCGCTGAAGGAAACAAGGAACATTGCGATGAGCAGAACAAACGTCACAGAGTTCGCTCCCGGCGACGCATGGCTTCGGTGGCTTCATCGAGCAGCGTTAGTCGACCGCCGTACGTTTTTTCCAGGTTCTCTCGCGTAAAGACCGAACCCGTTGGGCCGCTCGCGACGACTCGCATATTCAACAACACGACGGAATCGAAGTATTCGGGGACGGTGTGCAGGTCGTGATGGATCACTATCGCCGTCTTGCCAGCTCGCTGCATCTCACGCAGGATTTCGACGATCGCCTTTTCGGTTGCCGCATCGACGGCGGCGAACGGTTCGTCCATCAGATAGAGGTCAGCATCCTGCACCAGCGCTCGCGCGAGGAAGGTTCGCTGTTGCTGGCCGCCGGAAAGCTGGCTGATCTGGCGGTCCGCCAGTTCGCCTATGCCGACCCGTTCAAGAGCCTGTCTTGCCGCGTCGCGGTGCTTCTTTCGGACCGGCATGCACCAGCCGATTTTTCCGTACAGCCCCATAGTGACGACGTCCAGGACGCTGACTGGAAAGTCCCAGTCGACGCTTTCCCGCTGAGGCACATAGCCGACTCGCTGACGACTTTGCTTGTACGGGTACCCGAAGATCTCAATGCGACCAGATGCTTTTGGCACAAGGTCCATGATTGCTTTCAGAAGGGTGCTTTTCCCGGCTCCGTTGGGGCCGACCACGCCGACGAGTTGCCCCGGTGAGACGTCAAACCCAACGTCCCAGATCACAGGTTTTCTGTACCATGCAACGGTGAGGTCACGAACTGACAATGGAAGTGAAGCACTTGCTACCGAGGCCATGCGGGTGCGACCTCCATAGCGATTTGGGACGGCGTGCGACAGAAAAATGAAGGACAGAAAGATGAACTGAGCCAGCACAACTTTTTTTTACTGCATATTTCTATCCGCCATCTTTCTGTCGCTTGCTTCAGCGACTGGCGATAGCTGTTCGGTTTCGCAGTGTGGAGTGCCGTATTCATGGCTTCTCCTTTGGCACACTGAGTTTTCCGGTGAAGCCTTGCTCGGGAGCTGTCCCGCCGAGGGCGCGAGTTACGGTCGTGATGTTGTGATCGAGCATCCCAATGTAGGTTCCCTCGTACGTTCCAGCATCGCCCATGGCGTCGGAAAAGAGTTCGCCACCGATCTTAACGTCGTGACCGCGAGATTTGGCTCCATCGATCAGGGCCAGAATGTTTTTCTGGGGCACGCTGCTTTCCACGAACACGGCGGCGACCTTGCGTTCGACCAGAAGGTCGACGAGTTCATTGATGCGCTGCAAGCCGGCTTCGGATTCCGTCGATAATCCCTGTACGCCAATCACTTCCAGGTTGTAGGCTCGTCCGAAGTAGTGAAATGCATCGTGCGAAGTCAGCAGCACCCGGCGTTCCTGAGGAACTGAGCCGATGCTGGTTAAGCCGTACTCATGAAGAGCCTGTAGTTGCTTTCGATAGCCGTCCGCTCGCGATCGAAAGTCGGCTGCGTGAGATGCATCCAGTTTGCTGAGTGCCTCAACAATGACATCCAGACAGTTGGCCCAGGCCCCGACGTCCATCCAGACATGTGGATCCGGATGCGATCCAGCGCCGTCGGGCGTGAGCAACAGTTCATTGGGTAAGTCACGAGTCATTGCAACCACTGGACGAGTCTTGCCGACTTTGTCCAGCGTGTCTTCGAGTCGTCCTTCCAGCATCAGGCCGCTGGAGAACACGATGTCCGCCGACATGATCTGCTGAACGTCGTCCCGAGTGGCTTTGTACAAATGCGGATCCACCCCCGCACCCATGAGCTGCGCGACCACGACGCGATCGCCGCCAATTTCTCTCACGACGTCCGCAACCATGCCGACGGTTGCGACAACGTTCAGCGGCCGGTTGTCATCCGAAGCAGTTGGCGGAACTGCTGCTTCCTGACAACCTGCTGTGGCCAACAGCGTCAACGTAATGCCGAATATGAAATCGCGGCGTCCAGTGCGCTCTTGATGTGGGTGAGATTCAAAACAGAACAGTGAGCCCAGCATGGCAATAATTCCTGAAACTGTCCACCTTGCTGCGTTTGCAAAAGTTGCTCACAGCCAAAATGTAGCCTAGGCTACATTTTGTCACTTCCAAGTCTATCGCCTGTCCAACATGCGTCAAGATGCGCATTGAACTTGGGGCGATGTCTCAGTTGTTGGAAGCGCGGCAGATGGTGAGAATTGCCTCATTGGGACGGCATGTTGACGATGGGATCGTGGGTCATGGTTCGCTGACGGAGCGGCGACTTGAGGCATGCGCGTCGCGAGGAGTCTGGTCTGCGTGTCTTCTCAAAAAGCACCGTTTGGCCGAGCGCAAGCTGATTACTGTACAACATCCACCGACGCGCGACCGAGGAAGCTGAGCAACGGCACAAACAGGACATTACCGCTGCCAATGTCATCGCTGAGTACGGAGTCGGTGACCTTGATGTGGGTCAATCCCATGCCATCCGGGCCGCGAGTGGAATCAAACGGCATCCATTTGCCATCGAGAATCGCCTCGGTCCACATGTGCGGCACAAACGACGCGGGTTCAGAAACATAGACAAATCCAACAACAACTCGGGAAGGAATATTCTGACTTCGCATCAAAGCGCAAAGCAGAACAGCGTGCTCCGTGCAGTCGCCTTCGAGCTTTTTGGCGATGGACTCGGCCGGTTGCAGTGACGTTGAGAATGGCGACAAACGCATTTGCTTCCAGACGTGCGTCGTTAGCCGTCGACACTTTTCGTCCGCGATGGATGTTCCGCCAGCGACAAAAAGGCCCATTCTTTTGACGCCGGGAGCCTCCGACGTGATCCATCGCGTGGGTGAGATGTACGCGGGGTTGATTCGAACGTTCCTCTGCAGCGTTGCGGGCGCCTGTTCCTGCTGGTTCGTTCGCTGCAAAGGCGCAGCTCGAGTCAGGGTCACGAGGACTTCGCCTGCCGACTTCTGTTCCACCGACTGAAAATCGCCAGATGGCAGGCTGATCTGTTCCGCGGCTCCCACGGTGATCGACAACTGCAGTGATTCGCTTCGATCGATACTTTGGATCTGTCGCTTCAATGGCAGCGCGGAGCTGAATTGAAGATCAAGTGATTCCGTGCTGGACTGTCCGAGTGCAGTGGCAGCGTCGGTGCGTTCCATCTTCATTGTCAGCCCAAGCACCAGCTGTTCTGTGCGAACGACTTCCATTTGGTCATCATAATAGACAGAAGCTTTCATCTCGGGTGAATTAGTGGGCCAATAGTCAAATCGCGTGACGGTAATTGTCTTCCCGTCTGGAAGTTTCAGACTTTGACCACCTGCGGCGCGAATTTGCATATCGACGATTGCAGAGGTTTCGGGAAACAGGACCGCAGTGGTCCAAAGACGCTGTGAGTCGCGTGATGCGGCGGCCAGCCATGCCGACATGATGGCAGATCGAGGCTGCATGCGTGAAGGAAGCAACTCGTTATGAGACAACCCCGAGACATTCTCCGTGACGTCGAATCCACCCTTGTCGCCATTCCAGATTCCGCTGCGTTCCATGGCAGCGCCGTCAGCTGCGGTTCGTCGCAGCGACCATGTTTTGAGGACACCAGTAGACGTTTCGACCGTTTCGAGGCGAGCCGAAAGGGACAGGTCGTTTCCGAATCGCTTCAGCTTCAGGCGAGTTTCGCGGCTTCGTCGGATCAGTCCGTCGATGGATCCTGCGGAGACTTCCGGGTCCGCAAATACGGGAGTCGTTGTGAGAGATTCGTAACCAACCGCCTTTCCGTCGTATTCGATGCGAAACCACTCCTGCCGTGACGCGGAACTGGCGGCATCGGCTGCCGCCTGATTCGTTACCGGAAAGCCATTATGCCTGGCTTTAGGCGATCGACCCTGGATTTGCGGCAACTGGCTGAACGCGGGGTACGCGCTGAAGAGCAGCGCCGCCAGAATGATAAGGACTTGTCTCGGCGAATTTGTCATGAGCAGCAGTATCACAGATTATCGCGGCTGAAGCACGAGCAGATTGTGTAGCGATTTTGCGGCCTTTACGGACCGATGTCGGAGGCGGAACAGTTTGTCCTGACGGTATGTTCGTGTTGCAAAATAGAGGCTTCCCCTCAAATGTGTTGTTTCGTCTAAATCCTGGCTGCCTGATTTCAGTTGGGTGCTAGGTTTCGACAGGCTGGCCATAAATGCCGTCATTCTTCCTGTGCCGGAAACACTCTCATGAGCTTCCTGAAAAATTTCCTGAAGTCCAACTATCGCGATGGCGAAGCGCCGCATGGCGTCAGCAGCTTTCGAAACCTGTCGGAGGACGAGCTGGAAGCTCACATGAGCATCGCTCGCTACGGCGACTTCACTCTGACTGACGCGGTTCGTCCGTCGTATGGTCTGGATGTCGTTCCGCGAACTGGCTTCCGGAATGAATGGTATGTCGATCAGGATTCAGGAACTCGTATTCCCGTTCTGATGGCTTCGGTGACTCGCGAACGACTGTTCGACACCTTTTTGTCACTGCTTGACCCACTGGGTGAAACGGTTGACGTTGTGCTGGAAACCAGCCACGACAAGAGCAACGGACAGCACACCGATTTGTACCGCGAACAGATCGACATGCCTGTGCTGCAGAGCATCCTGTACGACTTTGAAGATCTGCTGATGGACGATGGCTGCTGCGGCATCGCCATTTTGAATCCTCGGACGCCGATGGAAGTACAACTCGACGAACACAAACTGATGTTCGTCTATGGTCATGACAATCGAAACTACGAAATGGCTCTGAAAGCCAATCGAGTCGACCGTATTGAGAACCTGCGATTCATCACTGAAGCTGAGCACGTCCATTCGTCCACCGACGAATTTCAGCAGCGCTTTGAGCAACTGTGTTATCAACTGGGTATCGAGAACTAACGACGGTTTTGTTCCTGCCGAACCAATTGCATCCGTCGTTCAATAAAATTCCGGAGGAGTCTGGAGACTTTTCCCACTTGTGTTTTGAAGTTCAAGTCCTGTTACTGGGAGGTTCAGATGAAGTGGTCCCCTCCACGCATCGAACGCTGCCGATGGCTGCCTGAGATTTATCTCGTTTCGCTGGCTGTTGTGATGGCATTGAGTGCCGGGTGTTCTGCGTTGCCAGCGATGTCATCCGGGTCTTCAAAGCTCGCAGACAACGCGTTGTCTGCCGACACGTACACGCCGGAAGAAAAAGCTCGCATTGCGGCGATGCCGCAAGTTCCGGAGTTTGACGTTCCTGCCGAAGCGGTCAGCAAAATCGCTGAGGTAGAAACTGCAAAAGAACAGGCCGGGGCCGAAGTTGCCAAAGCCGCGGCGGCCGCGATTCCTCCAAAAGTGGATGTCGCAAAATCAGATCCTCCCAAAGCGGCGCCGGTTGCTCCCGTTAGCGATCAGATGCCGAAAAAAGTGGAGAAGCCGAAGCCATCGGGTGTTTTGGTAACAGCTCCGAGCGCTTTTGCGTGGGAAAAGATCGGGACAAGCACCGGCAACAGACCATTCCAGACGGCTAAGCTGGGAGATGACGGCTACCGCACGCTCGTGGTCGGCAGCGTCTTCGGAAACGATCCACTAGCCCTTGAACTGATTGATCAGCTCGCACGACGTCTTCACGACGATAGCCTGATTCTGGGTGGCTACGATTGCACGATTATCAGGACTCTGAATCCTGACGGAGAAGCCAATCACAGGATCGTGAACGAAAAGTCTCAGTTCCTCAACAGAAGTTTCCCAACAGTTGGCGAATTGCCCAGCAAAGAATCGCCCGCCGAAGTCAGCTTTCTTCTGAATCGTTTGCAGGAACGACAGCCTCAGCGAGTCGTTCATCTTCGTACCGTTGCAGGTGCAAACGGATTGATTGCGGCCAGTTACAGTTGTCAGTCTGCGGCGAAAGAAGCGTCCGACTGGTTGAAGTTTAAGCTGCTGATGTTGCCCGAAAATGCTCGAACACCAGGATCGCTTGAACGTTACATTTCAACAACCGGCAGTTCAGAGATGATATCAATCGGTATTCCCGACACCTGTCCAAAGGAAGAACTCTGGACTCGCTACGGCGATACGCTGATGAATCTACTTCTGGCTGAAGACGTGGCCACTCGAGAGATTGCTCGTCGACAGACTCAGCCCGCATCGGCTGACCGAAGGAACCAAAATCCGGGCAAGTAACGCCGCGACGACGGGATAGGTTCTGGGTCGCAGACAGCCGGAACGGGATCTACTTTCGTGCGGCGATTGTCGCCATTGATGCCTGAACCAGTCGGCGTGATTTTACGGCGCCCTGGATCGCGTTGCGGAAAGCTCCTGCGTCGGCAACGCCAGAAAGTCGCATGATCGTCTGGCCGTTGGCAGACTTCAGTTTGATGTCTGAGGCGCGAAAGAAGCTTTGTCCTGACAGTTCGTCAAGTTCAACGTCCGAGATTTCATTCAGGTCCACAGTGCTTGTTCGTTGACTGCCCATTGTGGACCAGATCTGGACTGATCGATTTGTCAGGATGTAGCGAGAACCCAAGCGGTTTAGCAAAAACAGAAGCAGGCCAAGCGGAGCCAGTACTGGCCCAAAGATGAGGTACGACACCTTCACTCCGGCGATTTTGGCTGGGATCGCATCCATAAGCTGACCGATCAGCCGACCAATTGCCGTGGCTCCGACGGAAGGGAATTCCGTCATGATGCGTGATTCCAGAGTTGGGCTGACACCTGCGATGGCTTGAGCGGACATAGGGAACCTGTGTACTGACAAAACAGCAATTCTTTTCCAATCACGCGCCGCCCGAAGCCGACGCAACCTGCCGGAAAGTTACCACGCCGCCAGTTCAAATTCCATCGCACTGAAGCACGCGGGCCGCCTTTCGCCCCTTTGAGAGGCTCCAAAGTAGCCCGATCTGTCCCAGATCAGCTCCTTCGCACGGGGCTGATGGAAAGCTCGCAAACGAACGAAGCAGCATGCTTCATGCCACGCGGCGCTGCCCCAGCCTCAGACAGGTCAGAGTACGATCGTGCCTCTCAAAGGGGCGAAAGGCGGCCCGCGTGCTTCAGTGCGATGGAATTTGA
>JANMEV010000196.1:0-14557 GCA_031377305.1 Planctomycetota bacterium
GAATCGCCCCGACGGTCGCCGGGATCGAAGCTGCAAATCCGCAGCCGGAAATCGAGCCCTCTTCTGTGCCGACGGTTTCAGTTGCTGAGCCTCGTCAGCTGGAACTCGCAGAAGGTTCGCAGGAAAAGCTCGTCGCCGGAAAAGCGGACAAGAAGGCGAAGCAGTCGAAGAAGCAGCTAAAAAAAGCCGGCTAGCTGGGCGTATTCAACGCGTGAATTCCCGGCTGCGCACAAGCACAGCACCGTTCGCCGATGGACCGGTGATTCTAAGTAGGTGAGCCGTTCCGTCAGCTCGCATCCTCTCCAAATCTCCGTCGTGGCACAGCAACATCTTGTGAGCGGCATGCGCTGATCATCCCCAGTGTGATTGCTCCCAATCATGCATGCAAAGCACTAAAAAATTGAACGTCGACGCGTAACCGCTGAACAGCCGGGAATGCACCGGTGTTGCAAGCATGGCGTCCTCAATCATTCTTGTACTTGGAATGGCAGTCCTGACAGGTTGTTGCGATCTTTGACAGAGCCGATTCGTAGCCTGCGAAGTCGTTTGCTTCTGCTGCGACTTTGATCGCTTGAGACGCCATCACAATGTCCTGACCGAATCCCTTGAACACGGCATCATCTTCATAGCCGTAACCGGGCAGAGTCACAATCTTTGCCATGACAGCCAGCAACGATGCTTCGTGGGCGATCATGTCCTTTTTTGATCCCATCGTGCTCTCGGTTCCCGCCTCGGTTTTCATCTTATTATTCGCTTCTTCCATGCGCATCATCAGCAGACGCATCTCGGAAACTTCAGCAAACGAATCAGACTCCGGGGGTTCGTCGAGCCCTGCTGGTTTCGACCTGTTCAGGGTATCCGAAACCGCTTCATAGAGTCCCAACATTCGCTTCTGGTCCTTCGCACCTCGCTGCAAAGCACTGGAGTTCATTTTCTTGGCGAGGTCCCGAATGTATTTGGCATCATCTTTCCATGACACGGCTTCCGGATACTGAATAGCCACTTCGGCAAGAGCACCCAGTGCTGCCGCTTTAGGTGGAATCATCAACATTGATGAGTTGAAGGTGCCGACAGATTCCACGTTTTCCTTCAGGAAGTTTCTGATCGACTTCACTTCATCGTCAATCGATGAAAGAGAAATCAAAGCAGGCCACGAGTCTCCTTGTGTCGTCACAGGAGCTGTTGATGCAGATGACTCCGCGGGAGGTGTGTTCATTGCTCCGTCAGAATTGCTCGACGTGCTGCTGTTATCCGGAGTGGACGCGACGGCTGAATTCGCGAGTGTCGCGTTTGATGCGATGGTCGTTGACGGAGTTCCGGTAATCGGCGTCTGATCATTGGCGACGGTGTACGGTTCGTCGAAGAAAGCATCCATGGGAACGTTTCCGAACCACTTCTGACCTTTGTCGTCAACCCAAACTTCATCGCGTCGGTGTTTGCTGTTGACGCTCGGTCGAACACTCGCTTCGGCAGGGTTCGCGGAGCCTGCGGCAGGCAATGCACCAGCCGTATCGACGGTCGGCGGCGCATTCCCTGGCGGCGTTCCTGCGACGGACGGGGCAGAGCTACCACCGCAACCGGCCAGCATGGTTGCCACACTTGCCACCGTCCAACAGGCGACGAAACGGCTCACCGGGGCGAAACAGTTGTGGTTCACGAAGAGAGGCATGTGAGCTTCCAGCAATTTCGAGTCCTTCATCAGGGAACATCTCTGCTGGAAGTGTAGAGTGTCAGTCGAAGCGTGTCAGCAGAAATGGATCATCAATCGCATTGCCGCCCTCGGGCGACCGCGCGGCAGAGTGTTGCCAAACGGCAACCGATCGCTACACAGAGTCGCAGATTTAAAGTAAAACACGGCGTTCTACTGATGTGCAATTTGGCAACAAAGCCAACCGACTGCGATGGCTGATACGGTGTCCAGAACATCGAAGTTCGTCGGCTCGCGGGAGCAAACGGTTGCTTCCCAATCAAACGCACCGTGTAAACTTTTGTCGTTCCCGCTCCCACACGACTGTTCAAACAGGTGCCATCATGAAGACTCAAACGACTCGCCTCCTCGTGTGCATCAGTGTCGCGTTCGCCGCATGTATTGCTGTTGCAGTAACCATTGCCGATACCTCGCAGGTGCGATCCGGAATCCAACTCGCTGCCCGATATCACCTGCGAAGCCGAACGACCAACTTCTTCCGCCGGGCCTCATCCAATGCCCCACGCTCAGCCAGTTCAGGGCTATTCGGCCGTTGAGCCTGCTGCTCATCGCGGGTCTTACAGCGTCAACGCTTAACGGCATAAACAAGAAACCCGTCGCGTTTCTGACAAAAAATGAAGCAAAGCGACTGTGAAGAGCTTCGATGGCTGCACAGTCCTGACGAAAGTCCTTTTAGTCGACAATCACGCTCCAGGGTTCCTCCTCTGATCGCCAACAGGTCAACGTCGCTGTCCGCATCATAGTCACTCATCCCGATGCCTCCGCCGAGCGACTGCCGAATGGAAAAGTGGTCAGATTTTTCGTCGTTGCGATACGTGAATTGAGTTCCCGATCGGCTGGACATACCGACAAATGATGCCACCCTGTCAACCTTGGGATCAGGTCCTGACGTACTTTCAAATGCATCTTCGGAAGCCCTCGGGCGTCGATGCTGCCTGACCTTGGTTGAGGCGTCGCTGATTCGTTGGAACATCCGGAGAGAAGTGAAATTGTGATGGTCATCGCGATAAAGACGCTGGTCGAATCAACGACCTGCGCAGCGCAGCCATAGAGAAGGCGATGCCAATCCTGGATGAATACATCGCATGAACAGTCCTTCGGATGAGGAAGTTTCAACACCATTTTGGACTCCTTAAATCTGGACTCCTCAAACAGCGTTGACGAATTGCCTGGCCCGTTGCTGAGGATCAGATTATGATCCAATTCGATGTCGATGTTTATGCTGTTTGCCGGAACGAGCTGTGTCGTCCGTAAAACTGCGTTCATTGAGTGTGTGATGAAATTATTGTAACAGTCTGTACACTCTTTTGATTCACGCACATTCCGCACGAGTTCCGTTTCTTGATTAGGGCAGGTAATTGATGTCTTTTTGCAATCCAATCCATTCTGTTCTGTTGATCACTCTCCTGTTTCCGGCGTTCAGCGGTTGCGATCAGGGCAATTCTTCAGGCTCGGCCGGCGGCAGTCCGACCGATGCATTGAAGGAAAAAGGTGTGACGTTTTCAAAGGACTTGAAGAACAACATTCAGGCAGTGCGATTCGCAACCCACAAGCCAAGCGATGATGAGTTTCTTCACCTTGCTGGCTTTGCGGCCTTGAAAGAGATTCATGCTGAAGTGCCGGACGTTACCGACCATGGAATCGCAGTGCTCGGAACTCTGCCAAAGCTTCAGATCGTCAGCCTGTCTCGGGCAACGCTGACAGCAAGTACTCTTTCAGCAATTGCAGCCCTTGCCAATCTCCAGCAACTCGACTTGCCTTATGCAAAGGGCATTGATGACGCTTCCGTGGCTGCGTTGAAAAGTCATCCAACACTCGAAGCTCTGGACCTTGGGTATACGTCGATTACGGATGACTCATTGGACACAATTCTTTCAATACCGAAATTGAAGTCCATTCGGGTCGTGGGGACAAAAATCACGGACAAAGGCCTGGCGCGACTTGCAAACACGGCAGCTCTGGAGCAAATCGCCGTCGGATCAGAAACGATTACAGACGAGGGCGTTAAATTGCTCGCTTCTTCCGTCGGATTGATTCAACTGGAAATCATTGGCAGCAAAGTCACTGATGACGCTATGTCTGCTCTGTCAGCACTTCCAAAACTACAGACGCTGTGCCTGATGGACAACCTCTCGCTGACGGATTCGGGGATCTGTAAACTCGGAACGCTTCCATCACTAACGAACATTTGCGTGGCTGGAACAGCCTTCACAGGGGCGGGCATGGGAAAGGCCGGTTTCCCAGCTCTGCTAGGATTGGATGCTAACCGGAGCAAAGTCACCGACTCAAACATGTCAGAATTTTCCGAAGTGAAAAACCTAACATCATTGAAAGTCAAAGGCACCAGTGCAACGGAAGCGGGTGTGAGAGCCGTTTTCCCTCCGAACGATCCGACCGCCGTCGCTTTCGGGCCGTTTGAGAACTAGGTCGCCGGACTGGTTTTCGAATCTGGCCGGTGACTCATTGCGGGCTTCAGCGTTGCATTACATGGGCAACGCAAAAGCGCGAAGCGGAAGCGAGGTTTGGGTGCGAGGCTGAACGACGAAATAGGTCTGATTAATCGAAACGTCGTTTAGCACGCACTCTTCACCGTTCGCCCAGCGAATGGAAATTTTGACCGCGTTGTCCTCCGGCTTGTCACGAATCGCGATCATCAATCGATGTTGATTTGACGCCTGAAATCCACTTCCGGATGCGAGTTGCCGGGATGTCGATGCTTCACCGTTATGTATGGTAACGATTGCGCCAGGGGCATTTCGGGAAGTCGTCGTCCCTACAAGCTGTAGTCCGACCCAGCCGCCGAAAGTTTGAGACACGTTTGTCAGCAACTCATATGGCTCGCCCAACAGACCGGCGGCAAGATCTTCCCGGCCATCATTGTTCCAATCCAATCGCGCGAGCGAACGACCGATGTGTTGCGCACGAAAGAAAGGACAGTCGAGCTGGCGTTCGACAAACCACTTTCCCGCCTGATTCTCAAAGACCTGGGGCTGCATTTGAAATGGAACTCCCTTTGCAGAAAGGTCGTCGAGATGGCCATTCAGAACGACAAGATCCTGATCGCCATCGAGATCCGCATCGAGTGCCTGCGTTCCGAAACCCAGCATCGGTATGCTTGGCGATGAAAGCTGAAAGGAACGAGTTCGATCGATGAACATGCCATCCGTTTGCCCCAGATACAGCGTGTTGGGCTCGTTGTAAAAATTTGTAACGAAGATGTCGTCGTGCCGATCAAGGTCGAAATCGGCAAAGGCGACTCCCATACATGCCTGAGATCTGCCGGAATCGTCCGTCGCAATACCTCGCTGGACAGCTAGCTCTTCGAATCGGACGATGCCTTGATCTAACTCAGACGCCGCAGTCGCCGGTGCGTTGCCTGATAGCGACTGCACCGCAGCTGTGTGTGACGTGTCTCTAAAATTGCAGCGATTGAGGAACAGAAAGTTTGGAACTGCGTCGTTTCCAACAAAGACATCAGGATAATGATCGCCATCGAAGTCCGCGGTGATGATTCCCAGTCCTCGTCCATTCGGCTGCTGGACACCGCTCGAAACGCTGACGTCCATAAAGCTCCCGTCGCCGCCATTCAGATAGAGCCTGTCCTCTGCGGCCTCGAATCCCTCTGTTCGACAGCTTCGCAGCTTGTCGCCTTCATGGCAAATCTCAGTGGCCGCATCGTCAAAACTCAGGTAGTTGACAACATAAAGATCGAGGTGCCCATCAAGGTTAAAGTCGTTCATGGCGCAACTGGTCGACCATTCGTTACCAGCCAACTCACTTTCGACCGAGATATCCGAAAGTGTGCCGTCGCCGTTGTTCTGGAACAGGCGGTTGCCACCGACATTGGCCACATAGATTTCGTCAAAACCATCGCCGTTAAGATCGCCCACAGTCACGCCCTGACCAAAATTGCAGTCCACCAGACCAGAACTCTCAGTGGCATTGCGAAACACTTTTCCACCAAAATTTCGAAAAAGTTGATCGGACGGTCCGGTCGGAGGCGTCGATGAGGGCCAGCTTCCACCCTGAGTGAAATACAAGTCCGGCCAGCCATCATTGTCGATGTCGACAACGCCAATTCCGCCGCCGTTCGATTGGACCATCTTTCGATGGCTTCGTGTTTCCGGCAGATTCACGAATTCGAATTCGAGACCAACTTCTTTCGAGGCAGAACGGAATTCAATCCTTGAAGCGATGCCGTCGTTGCTGGTAGCTGGATTCCCGGTCGCAGCGATTGACAGAAGTCTGGGGACAGGAGACGTCGCCAGTCCAGTGCGGAGACGCTGAATTGTTGTTAACCAACTTTGCGAGTGCGAAGAATCTGCTGACAGCTCGGCGGCAATCGTCCGAAGTTCGGGCGCATCTCGAAAGTATGTTTTCGCATGCCGCAACCAGTTGCGAGCCTCCGCCGAACGCCCGACGGAATGCAGCAGCGGGATCAGCTTAAGAACGTTTCCCTGAGTCTGTTTTTCATCGTGGATATCATCCAATATCCGTTCAATCATTTCCATTTTTCGCGACCGGTCTCTGCAGGAGGCAGCATCGTCTGGATTTCCACTTTCGCCAAGTGCGATCGCCAGATGAAACAGGGCAGAGCGATTGAATGGCTCAGCCGTCAGGCAATTGAGAAATCCCACTGCAGCTTCGGGCCAAAGAGAATGTCGCTCCGCCCAAAGTCCACGCACCAACCAGATGGACGCCGATTCGCGACACGAAGGCGGCAAACGTTCAAACCACTTCACAAATTCCTGCTCGTCCCTATCCAGCAGCAATTGCCCGAGTTCAGTTTGAGCATCCGAGCTTTCTGGAAACAGTGCGACAACACGCTTCAGCCTGACTTCGGCAAGTTTCAGATCCCCTTCGAGCAGAGACTCCCTGGCCAAAGCCAGCATGGGCAAGCCGTCTTCTTCGAGCTGTGGCATAAATCGCAGCAGCTCTTTAGGAAATTTCCGATCTCGGTTTGGATGCCCAAAGTTCAGCAGTTGTTCAACACTGGCCGTATCTGACACAGTTCGTCGTTCGAGCACAGCAACGGATTCCGAAATGCGGCCTTCTGTTCTGTAGACGAACTCAAGTCGATCTTCTGCAAGCATCTGATCTGGCGAGGCATGCAGAGCTGCTTTGTAGTATGTTTCGGCTTCTGCCAGACGCCCAATTTGAACGCATGACTCCGCTGCAAAGAAATAGAACTTCGCCTTTTGAGAAGGACGCGTCTCCAACTCGGCCCCCGAGCGATAATACGTTACAGACTTTTCGAATTGGCCCTGCTTTGCAGCCGCTTCTCCGGCCACAAGAAACGCATCCACGAGCGACTCATCATGTGTCACAGCTCGAATGGATTTTTCTTCTGCTGACTGAAATCGTCCGGCTCGAAGGTCCTGCCTAGCGGCCTTCAACAGTTTCCCCGCATCCACATCTTCTCGAAGCCAGACAAGACTCAACGATACGGCAGCCAGACACAGCACGGTCATGGCCAGCGTTCGCTGATTAGTTTTCATTGTCAGAAAAACCTGTCAGGCTCAGATAAGAATTGCGGCTATTTCGATCGCGTAACCAATGTGAAGCGTGAACTGCTCCGGCTGCTCGAAGCGGAGATCTTAAGTTTGACCTCTCCTCAGATGACTTGCCGATTTTTGCCCCTTTGAGTCGCCCAATTGCACGCTGCGCGACGGGATGCTGCTCCCAGAGTTTCCAAATCAATCCATTTCGATGATTCACAATGTTTACAGCCATGCTGCCAATGTCAATGCCGATCAGATCCTCAGCCACCCAACCGTTGTCCAAATTGAATGGCGCCAGCCCAAACGGCCCGCAGACATAGGTCCACGTCGCACTTCTTTGCCATGAAATGAGATCTTGTTTTAGCGGAGCTTCAGACCAGGGAATTGCAGCCAGAGAAGCCGTCGGCCACACGGTTCCTCGTCCGGATCCAACGGTAAGTCCCGGCGCGTAATAACCATCAGGGCTGTCGCCCGCGCTGATGCCCCACCAGTTTCCGCTGGCAGACGAATAGGTCTGGCTCTTTTCAAGCTGGCAAAACGCCCGGTTGGCTCGCGCGCTGGCTTCAGCATTTGTCCACAGGTCGATCGCATTGGCCTCGCGACAGAAAGCTTGAGAATGCCAGCCCAGGCTGTAGTAAGATGTAAACAAACCGTGGCTCGGATTCATCACTTCCGTTCCGGCGATGATCCCAGTTTCCACCCTTGCCGATTTCCAAAGTTGCGGATCCACTGCATTGGTTCTGGCGCCTATCGCCAGCATATACGGCATCGCGAACTCAGACGAACGGATGTCCATGGGAGAAAGCAGTCCAACATCCCGCTTCCACCCCATGGAAAGCGATTCAGGCTGACTGCCATTCGCGGCAAGGCGAAACTGGCTCCAGTCAACACGATCGATAAGGCGATCGGCGACAGCGGCCACATCTCCTTTGAATCGCACTGAGGCGACCATGCAGCCATTCAGAAGTATCGCCGTGTCGAGCGACGAAAACTCACAGTCGAAGAATCGCTGGCCGGTCTTCAGATCAATGAAGTGATAGAGCAATCCGCCATGATGCTCCGCATTCGTTTCCAGAAAGCTCAAGACCTGCAATGCGCGGCGTTGTGCGGCTTGTTCGTCGAGTCGTCCACGGTCGACGGCATCTGGAAGAAGGCTCAGGTAGTAACCAACGGACGCGATCGAACAGCACAGTTCCCGTTTTGGACCGTTCCCCAGGAAAGTCCTGTTTGGGGCACGATCGGGGACCAGTCCCGTTTCTGGATTTCTGTATTTTTCAAACCATTCAAACGCTGCGGAAGCGAGTCCGTCTGGCGTCGGAAATGAGTTCGCTCCAGGATTTCGAGGCATCACGATCCGGAGCGAATGCAGTCGCTCGCCGATCTTTCCACCAGACTGTTGACCAGCTTCGGAAGCGTCGTGTGGTCGTGATCGAATTGTCAACTGGCTCAGCGACTGAAGGCACTTCGGATTTCCACAACAACTCAACGGCAGTTGCAGGTCAACGAATTTTTGCCCGCCTGGCTTGGTCGCGACTCCAGCAGATAACTGAACATCCCACGCGGCAACGCAACGAGAGTCCGTTGCTGAAAGCTCGACCCTGAGTGAATACGACGCGTCCGCTGGTTGCCCCATTCGGAGCACCAGTGCTCCTGAGTAGAATGCGGAGAGATCACTTTGACCCTCTTGCAATGGAACGACAACATGCCTCTTTTCTGTGACGTCTCTCGTCAGCGTGCCATCATTGGCTCGAAAGAGGAGTACATCTGCAAGCGGGATGAAGTCAATCGTCGGGCCAGCATTGTGTTGCCGAGTTTCTATGACTTTGTCGTCGACAGGACCGCCTGAAACAAATTCGCAGTGGGCGACCGCTAATAAAAGAGTCGTAACCGTAGCGACAAACACTGCCGTTGCTGCACCAAGGGTTTTCGCGATCAATTGACGACCTTTAGATCATTGCGGTTTGAATAATTCGGATGGCGCAATTGCCAATGCGTTTGAAATGACCAGCGCTAGCGGACTGTTGATTTAATCCTAACCCGAAGCGTCAGCGAGGGATTGTGGTTGAACCAACGCGGCAAATCTCATCCCTCACTGACGTTTCGGGTTGTGAAAGCCCATCAAATCCACAGCCCGCTGGCGGGGCCGGCTGCACCGGCAGGACAATGAGGATCAGAACCGGCTCAAGCAAAAGAATCAATGGCTCAAAGGAAGCAGACGCTCAATTGAACTGCTGCTGGGTGACTCGTTTCGCGTCCCGAAAGGAATGAACACCGTGACGGGCCTCCATTGGAAGACAACCGTATGAGGTGAGGGCGTCGAATGCCTTCGACGCCACTCAACCAACATTAAGCGGTCGATTCCGGTCAGCAGTTCACTGGCAGGCTGCGCTTGGGCTTGAAGGCGGGATACCGGTCAGGTTTTCCGGTATTGCAGGACCTCTATCTCTTGCCGCCGCCCATCTTACTTCTCATTTCGGCTTCGATTTTCTCTTTCATTTCATCCGCATGCTTCTTTGACTCTGCGGGGTCAATTTCTGGAATTGTATTGTCTTCACCGCAACCGCTGATTGGCAGCAACAGCGATACAAAGCAGAACGAAAGGAATAAACGTTTCATAGATAGATCTCCCGGGTGAAATGATAAAGACAAACAAACACTCTTGATCGCAACAGGAACGTCGAAGCAGCTCGCAACAGTAGTATGAACGGAATTCTGGGGGAGCAGTTTCAGACACTGTTCACCGACAGAGGTAACCAATCTTCCGCATTCCCAGCCACCGGTCGCAGGACCGCATCGTACAAACGTCATCGCACGAGACAACCGTACATTCTCATCAAATTATTCACGTAGTACGTGTCGTTGTGCGTAATTCGTGAAGATTTCCGTCAATAATCGCTTTCTCCCCAAGGAGTGGCGATTGACGTAGTGCATCAAATCTCAGATAAATTGTGTACGGATGTTGCGGAATGTCCGCTATACTGAGTCATTCGCTCGCAGTTGTGTTTGCCTTCTGTGCGTTTTTCGTCTGTTTAGACGCTGTTTGATGGTTTTCCTGTCTTTTGTCGGAGATCGTTTGATGAAAACTGGTGTACGTTCTAATAAGGGAGCAAAGTTCGGCTTTACGCTGATCGAATTGCTCGTTGTTATTGCAATTATTGCGATTCTGATCGCACTGTTGCTGCCTGCAGTCCAGCAGGCTCGTGAAGCGGCTCGCCGCACGCAGTGTAAGAATAACTTGAAGCAGCTTGGACTTGCTCTTCACAATTACCATGACGTGTACAATAGGTTCTGCTTTGGAAAGGGTGGTACTATTAATACACCCAACGCTGGCTACCCGTTGGCTCAGCAGTCGAACTGGAATCGCCTGGGCGGTCTGGTTCCACTCCTTCCCTATATGGAACAGGCAAATCTGTTTCAGAATATCTCTGCAGGCGGCACGTACAATGGAACGACGTTCCGTCCAAACGGACCGTATCCTTGGGAAGACGCCTACACACCTTGGCGAACGCAGATCCCAATGTACCTGTGTCCATCGGATAGCCAGCCAGAGCAAACATGGAATGGTGGACGAAGTCCAGCCGCCAAGAACAACTACGGATTTTGCTACGGTGACAGCATCACCGAAGTGCAGGAAAACGGAAATCAGGCGAGTCGTGGTGCGTTCACGAACTTCCGTTGCTACAACATCTCTGACATTCTCGACGGTACTAGCAATACCATCGTGATGGGAGAATTGGTTCGTACTTTGGGTGGTAAGGAAAAATTGGGCGGTACGGGAATTGTGACTGGCACCAATACCAATCCAAGTCTCTGCACTGCTGCTCTGGACCCATCCAACAAGCTTTCGTTCAAGGCTTCTGTGAACGTTGTCGGTTGGTCCGGTGACCGATGGTGCGATGCGAACACATCCAACGCAGGCATTAACACCGTGTTGCCACCAAATAGCCCTCGTTGTTCTGAAGACGGTTGGGACGGTCGCTGGGGTATTTATTCCAGCCAGAGCCGACATACTGGTGGAGTTCAGGTATTGCTCGGAGACGGATCCGTGAAGTTCATCTCTGAAAATATCGACTCGGGGAATTCAGCCTACACCGGTGGCGAAGTTACCGGTGGCAAGAGTCCATACGGCGTATGGGGAGCTCTTGGCACTCGAAGCGGTGGTGAGGTTGTTGGAGAATTCTAGTAGAATGAAGTTGGCCTGCAGTTTCATCTGAATTGATTTCCTGAATTTCGGGGGGTCATGTTTGTCAGAAGAAACCAGCGTTCAACTGAAATGTTGACTCGACTTCGTCGGTGGCTGCTTTTGCAGCCACCGATATTTTATTGGTACCTGCTCCAATGATGAAGCACTACAAACCGTGGATCACCCCTGTCGTGGTTCTGTTTGTAGTATTTGTTGTCTGGCAGTCGCTTCAACAAGCAGACCCATCGGCAGAGTTTATCGCCGCCAGAAAAGAGCGTTTCAGCTCACCGTCTCGTGCGTATCAACGGTGTCTCACACTGCTCGAAACGACGCCTGATGAAACGCCCGTCCTGCTCCTCGCTGGCGAGCTTGCAGAACGATTGGACCGCCCCGAAGACGCGTTCAACCATTATCTAAGCGTCGTGTCCGTTTTGCCGGAGCAGAGTGACGCTCTTCAGCGAGTTGCACGATTAGGCGGAAGGCTGGGACGCCTTAATGACACTCGTCGTGCACTGCAGGCATTGACGCTCATGGAACCGCAGAATCCAACCTACAATCGGCAGTATGCTGACTTGCTGCTCATTTTGGGCCGACGTGTGGAATCGATTAAGCCCCTTTTTCTATTGGTGCGAAACAAGACGTTTCTGTTGGATGAACTTGTCATGCTCGGTTCTACTGAAGAACTGCTGGAAGATCGCAGGGGACTTGAACTCGCACGAACTCACGAATCCGAAAAGGCAGCAGCACTCACTGGACTCGGGCGTCTTGAGGCCTACAGCAACAAGTTTCCCGAAGCAATACAGTTCCTCTCACAAGCCGTCGAGTGTCGTGACGACGTTCCTGAAGACGCCATTGCGGCTCTGGGACGAGCCTATCTATCCATCAATGACATCGATCAACTTCGGCTTTGGATGGATCGCCACGCACCGAAGGCTCTAGACCATCCCGATACTCAGTTCGTGATGGCTCAAACAAAAGCGATGGACGGCCTTCTTCAGGATGCCATTGTTCATCTCAACAAGGCGATTCAGCTTCAGCCAAATCATCGAGCCGCCTGCCAGCTTTTGGGCTCAATCGTCGCCGAGTCCGGCGATAAAGATGGAGCTCGGCCGTTTCTGTCGCGAGCGGCGGCATTGGATGAAGTCGAAAAGCTCCTGCGTCGACTATTGTTTAAACATCGAGATGCCGCGATTATGCGGCGTACGGCTGAGTTAATGGAAGAGCTTGGCCGCTCCACCGAAGCGTGGGCTTGGTGGATTGCACTTCAAACATACCATCCGCAGGATTCGCCTGGTGCAGCCGAAAATGCGGAGCGGCTCAGCAAGCTTGCAGCCACTGCACAAAGCCAGGTCGATCCGACGGTCGCAGCTGGCCTTGAATACCGTAAGCCACTTGCAATCGCCAGCAAAAACACGTCGCCGGTGGAAGCTTCAAAGTCCCCGGTGCTCGTGACTCAAACTCAGATTCGGTTTAAGGACGTTGCCCCTCAACTAGGTCTGACGACGCCATACTTTGGCGGTTTCGGCGAGGAACCACGAGGTCTCTGGCTTTACCAAGTGGACGGTGGCGGCGTTGCCGTGACTGATTTCGAACGAGACGGTCAGCCCGACTTGTATTTTGTGCAGGGAGGACCATTGCCGTCGGATAAGATCGATCCTCGCGATCTGAATCAACTTTTCCGCAATAGTGCTTCGGCCGGGTTTCGAGATGTTTCAGGTGTCTCCAGTTCGAACATCCCTGGACTTTGTCAGGGAGCGACTGTGGGTGACTATGACTCAGATGGATTCGAAGACCTTTATGTGGCGAACATCGGTGTCAATCGACTGCTTCACAACAACGGTGACGGAACATATTCAGATGTCACACCGGATTCCCTAAAGCAAATGACCAACTGGACGACCAGTTGCCTGATGGCAGATCTGAACGGCGACGGACTTGATGATCTTTTCGACGTGAACTACCTGGCTGGGCAGGAACCGTTTGTTCATACCTGCTTCAGTGGCCCAAACCGAGTCATCCGCGCGTGTGGTCCGGATATTTTTGAGGGAGATCCTGATCAGTGTTTGCTCAATGATGGCACCGGGGGATTCATCAATGTAACGGCGACTGCGGGAATTCAGGACAACGGCGGCCCGGGATTGGGCATCGTTGCTGCAGACTTTGACGAATCCGGAACCATCGACTTGTTTGTTGCCAACGACATGAAAGCAAATTTTTACTTCATCAATAACGGCAATGGCAGTAACGGAATTCCAGGGTTCAGCGAAGAGGCTCTCCTGCGAGGATGCGCGCTCAACGGTGCCGGCCGCGCCGAAGCCTGCATGGGAATCGCTTCGGGCGATGTCACCGAAGACGGCTACCTCGACTTGTACGTCACCAATTTTCTTCAGGAAACGAACACATTGTATTCGTATTCCGGACGGGGCTTCTTCGATGACATCACTCAGTCAAGCGGCGCCTCAGAGGGAACATTGAGCCTTCTGTCATTTGGCACACAGTTTGTAGATGCAGACCTGGACAGTCATCAGGACGTGTTATTCGTGAACGGCCATGTTGATGACTATTCCCACCTTGACGTACCATGGAAAATGATGCCGTCAGCCTTACGAAATGGAGGCACCGGACAATTTCAGCGACTGCCTCAGGAATCCATGGGAGACTACGGTCTTGTTCCCCGGCTTGGACGAGCGATGGCAAGGCTCGACTGGAACTCCGACGGAAAAGATGACCTGATCGTTACTCATCTGGATGGTCCGCCAGCACTCCTTTCAAACACATCGGAGTCAGCGGGCAATTCTCTTTCTTTGTGTTTTACGGGGACCAATTCGAATCGTGCAGGAATCGGAAGCGTGATCCGGATCGTGTTCGCCGCAACTGAAGGTTCGTCGGAGATTGAGCGAGTCTTTCACCTTTCGGCGGGCGATGGCTATTACTGCTCAAATCAGCGAAAAATCACGATCGGCCTGGGTAGCGCTCAGGTTGCAAAGAAAATCAGCGTAAAGTGGCTATCCGGCGACGAACAACAATTTGAAAACGTTGCGGCAGGAACTTCTTACCACATGGTGGAAGGTCGGCCAATTCTCTATCGCGTGGATGATCAAGTGTTGAGTGAATCCCAACCCTGATTTGGCGACATCACTGGCGGTGAGTAAAATTGCTTCGATG
>JANMEV010000272.1:0-7007 GCA_031377305.1 Planctomycetota bacterium
CTATCTGGTCTGCCCGAAGTGCCATTCGGACTTGGTGCTCGACGGCGATTCGCTGGTGTGTACCAATCCCGATGTGCGATTGAAGTATCCGATTCTGGAAGAGATTCCTCGCCTGCTTGTCGACGAAGCCGAAGTCCTGTCACCGGACGCGTGGAAGGCTGTGATGGAACGAGCAGGACGAAGCAGCTAGCGTGATCGCCATGAACACGTAGGTTGGACATTCCTGTCCGACGGCGATTCGACGGGCAAGAATGCCCATCCTACCTGAATTCAGGCGTAACGTTTCGATCAGTGTGGCACTCACACCGTTTGCAGTTGACGATTTTCCATGACCTTAAAACTCGTCCTTATGGGCACAGGCGAATTCGCGGTTCCGCCGTTTCGGGGGCTGTTGGATTCGCAGCATGAAATTGTTGGCGTGTTGACTCAGCCGGATCGCACGGGGCGAGGCCATCATCAGCATGTGAATCCGGTGAAGGAAATGGCGGTCGCTGGCCATGTTCCGGTGTTTCAGCCGGAGCGAGTGAATCGGCCAGAGATGCTGGACATCCTGCGATCTTTTGATGCTGACGCTTTCATCGTTGCAGCGTACGGACAGATCCTGAAGCCTGAACTGCTCGCCATCCCACGACTCGGGGCATTCAATCTGCACGGATCGCTGTTGCCTCGCCATCGCGGTGCCGCGCCGGTGCAGTATTCGATCTGGAAGGGCGACGAGAAAACCGGCGTCACGATCTTTCAGATTGAGCCCGCTCTGGATTCCGGTCCAATGGTCGGCAAGGTGGAAACGCCAATCGGCAAGTCGGAAACATCCGGCGAACTAATGCTGCGGCTGGCGGAACTCTCTGTGCCGTTGACGCTGCAGGTTGTCGACCAACTTTCGAATAGCACGGCGAAGTTTGAAGCTCAGGATGCGACTCAGGTGACGCTGGCTCCCAAGATTCCTCGCGAAGCTGGCAGCATCAACTGGCAGGCGACTCGTCGCGAAATCGATTGCCAAATTCGAGCCATGCAGCCGTGGCCGAAAGCAACCACTTTGCTGGTACGCACCGGCCATCCGCCGTTGCGTTGCATTCTTCAGCAGGTGACCGGAGAAGTCATCGGCCCGCTTCCATCCTGCCCTGCGGTTGGCGGAATCCTGTTGGAAAATGCCGGGCGACCGTTCGTGAGCACGCTCGACGGCTGGCTGGAGATTCTGCGAATCCAGCCCGACGGTCGCAAGAGCGTTGACGGTCGATCGTTCCTGAACGGCAACCCATTGCAAAGTGGCGATCGATTTGTGCCCGAGCCCGATGGCGCTGGCTAGAAGGTGTTGAAAAAGGTGTCTGGAACTCTCCCGGCGGCTCATATTCGCCGTGTCTCAGTGCCGCCTCCAAAGTTCCAGACACCTTTTTCAACACGCTGGCTAAACGTCTACAACTCCGACAGGCGTTTTTTGGCGTCAGCAACTTTGGCGTGGTCGGGGAATTTTTCGATCATCTGCTGATAGCAGTTCTTTGCCTGCGGAATGTCTCGCAGAACTTCGAAGCACCGCCCCGCTTCGAACCAGGCCATTGCTGACCATTCTTTGTGACCGTAGGCGAAGGCGGCTTTAAGAAAGTGCTTGGTCGCTTCCTTGTGTTGTTTTTCAGCGAAGCAACATTCGCCGATCATGAATCGGGCTTTGGCGGCAGTTTCGGTGTCGGTTTCTTCAGTCACTTTTTCATAGAACGGCATCGCTTCGGCAAGCTTCCCCTGTTGCTGAAGCGCCCAGCCGACTCCGTAACGAGCTTCCGGCAGCAGTTCGAAATCAGGGAACTCGGCCAGAACCTTCTGATGAAACTTCAGACTGGTATCCCACTGTTCCAGAGCCGCCGCGCATTCGCCGGAACGGTAGACGGCCAACGCTTGATAGGTCGGATGTTTGGCTTTAATCACGGCAGTGTAACGATCGATCGCGGGCTGCCATTGCTTTTGCTTGTAAAGGCATTCGCCACGCAGGAATTCCGCATCGCCAGCGAGAGGTCCGGCTGGGAAAGCCTTCAACTGAGCCTCAAATGTGGCCGAGGCTTCGGACGTCTTGTCGGCCTTCAGGAGGCTCCATGCCAATTTGTGAGCCGCCTTTTCGCCAAGCTCGGTGGCGCCTGCTTTTGCCTGAGCTTCGGCGTAGGCCTTTGCTGATTCTGCAAAGTTGCCGGCGTCGTAGAAGGACTCGCCGACTCGAAAGAGGCTCTCCGGCGTCAGCGGGCTCTCGGGGAATTCGGTGGCCAGACGGCGAAACGCGGCGATGGATTCGGTAGGCTGCCCGAGCTCCTGATGAGCCCAGCCGAGCTCGTACAAGACCTTGTCGGCGTCAGCGTATTTTCCATCGGTCGCAATGATTGCCGCATACGTTTTTGATGCTTCGGCAAATTGCTGCTGAGCCGCAAGAGCCAGGCCGAGCAGGTACTGAGCATCCAGTGAATCTTTCTGAGCCGGATTGCTGGCGAGAAACGCTTTCACATCCGCCACGGCAGGAGCGAATTGTCCCAACTGAAAATTCGCCATGGCTCGAATATAGAGCCCCTTTGTCGCGAGCTCCGACTTTGGAAACCGCTCGGCCAGCGTGGAGACCGCTTCGACGGCCTTCGCGAAGTCGTTCTGTTTGAAGAATGACCACGCGAGCCCGTACTGCGAATGCGGTGCGAAATTCCCCGTGGGCCACTTGCTGACGACTTGCGAATATTGCGTGATCGCCTTATCGAAGGCTCCTTGCGCGTACGATGTTTCCCCGGAGCGGAACGTTGCTTCTTCCAGGAGCGGGCTCTTCGGGAACTGTGACTTCAACTGATCAAGCTTTGCAATCGCATCGGCCGGACGATTCAAACGACGATAGACATCGGCCACAGCCAGCAGAGTCTGGTCGGACTGTTCGCGATCTGGTTTGGCCTGAAGCGATTGTTCGAACGCTGCGGCCGCTTTGTCGAGCTGCTCTTCCGCAATGAAGCAGCGACCGACGATTGCCAGAGATTCACTTTTCAGCGCCGGGTCTTTCAGATCGGCGAAAGTTGCTTCCAGCTCCTTGCGAGCTTCGGCATTCTTTCCCGCAAGCTGCAACGCCAGTCCGAGTCGCACCCGAGCCTGCGGCGCGTTGGCGTGCGAAGGGGCCAGCAACAGGAATTCTCGGTAGAACTTTTCCGCATCGCCGAACTCGCGAAGCAGAAGCCGAGCTTCGGCGGCAATAAACTTCACGTCCGGAAGAAGCTTGTCATTCGGGAACAGTCGAGCGAACGCGTCGCTGTTTGTTTTCGCGGCGGCATTGTTGTCTGTTTCAAGCGACGTCAGAGTGGCCATGTACTGAGCCTGAGGTGCCAATGCCTCTTTGGGGTACTTTTGAGCAAACTCAGAGTAAAGTGCCACGGTCTCGGCCCGTCGGTCCGGCAAGTCGTACAACGCGTCAACTCGAGCCAGCACCAATTGCGGAAACGAAGGGCTGTTCGGATGCTTGGCAATGGCGGCATCCAAAACAGCCAGTGCTTTCTGCGGATCCTTCTCCTTTAACAGAGACCGCGCGATCCACTGACTGGCTTCGGCCGCTTCGGGGACATCTCGCTTGGCGACGTTTTCAAGCCCCGACCGAGCCTGAGCGTACTTGCCGAGCAGATAGTAACACTTGGCACCGGCCAGAACTGCCGTGTCATAATGTTTGGATTTAGCGAACTGACGCGGCACATTCCAATAGAGACTGGCGGCCTCGTCAAACTTTTTCAACTCATAAAGGCAGCGAGCCTGTCGCAGCATTGCGGTATCCGCGAGTGCGAATTCCTTTTCGCCGCTAACCTTCGCGAAGAGAGCTTGAGCGGGTTCGAACTTTCCGGCCGTGAACAGCAACTCGGCTTGTCGCATTCGAACTTCGGTGACAAGCGGATGCTTTGCAAACTGATCCAGAAAGGCAGCAAATGTTGCCTGAGCCGCATCTGGCTGCTGCATTGATTCCTGACAAATCCCCAACGCATAGAGCGCATCCGGAGCGAGTTCGTTCTTTGGGAAACTCTTCATGACCTGGGAATAACTTTCCGTCGCTTCCGCCAGCTTCTTTTGCTGGTAGAAGCTTTCTCCCCGAAAATACAGTGCTCGTGCAACGAACTCGCTTTTCGGAAAGTCTTTAACAAGCTTTGCGAAAGACTTTTCAGCCTTGTCATAATCGGCTGAAGTTTTTGACTCCTGAGCGATTGCGTATTGGGCCGTGCCAAGATTCAGAACAGCCTGATCAAGTGAGTCCAGCGTCGGATACTTGCTGATCACGGTTTCAAACGTAGCGATTGCGGCCGGAAACTGCTTGGCCTGTAACTGGCACGTTCCAAGATAATTCGTCGCTTTTCCGACTCGCGAATCCTGAGGGTGCTTCTTAAGGAATGTCTGCCATTCTTCGATAGCTGAGTCGTAGATCTTTTGATTCTGGAAGCCGACGGCCACAGCAAACTGACGTGTCGCCTGTTCGGTATCCTCCGCGAGAGCAGTGGTTGCCGTGAAGGGGGCGAGCCCAGTCAGCAGGCAAAAATACCAGGCGACAACACGGACACCAGAGCTGCTCATGGCACAGTCCCTCAAGACATTTGGGACAAACGAACGTCACAGGATCGCGGATTCGCCAGTTTCCTGCGGACCGCTATTCGATGATAGAAATGGGGTTCCGCAATGTCAAACTGGCATAACCTGATCACACGGTGTCGCAGAAGAGAGCCTGTTTTGTCATGTTTGCAATAATAAACTGGCGCTGCCGAAGAGATCTGCAGTCCCAAGACACTCAATCAGCCACGGGAACACAATAGAACCCGCGAAATTCATGAAAAGTCACTCGGCGGCAACGAATTTCGTTTGTAGTCTTTGCATTGGCACTCGGATTGCAATTCCTCAGTTTCATCAAAAGCGCGACTGCGAAAGTACGAAGGGTCGTAACACGACAGAGGTGCGTGTCGCGATGCTCCGGCAGAAAGTGACGAACTGAGATCGAATCTGTCATCCAAAATGTGCGCGTTGTCCGACGACGATTCTCGAAACGATCGAGTAATTTTCATCTAAAACACTCACGTATTTTTTCATGATGGATGTCTCCGAAAACTTCTGCAGAATTCTGGTTGGGCGAGAGCATACTGAAATGCTCTGGCTGTGTCGGAAGACTGACTGGTTCAAGCTGCTGCATCTGCCGGACGTTAGCTGGTTGCAGCTCGTGGCGGCAGCGTTGTGCCTGGTCGTAGTGATTTGGGTAATTGTTCGTTTCGTGTCGCGCGTGAACGAAGATGTTGATCCTGCCGAAGCCGATCGAGAGATGCTTCAGTCGTTGGACGATTTATGGCGTCAGGGTGACCTGACCGAAGACGAATTCCGATCCATCAAGAGTCAAATTATGGGGCGTCTGAAGACGTCCTGGAACGTCACTCCAAAAACGAGTTCCCGAGCAGATTTCGCTAAACTTGCTCAGAAGCCGTCGAACGATGACAAGAAGTTGAATGAAAGTTTTGTGAACAGGTCCGAGACGAACGATTTGAAGCCTTCAGCCTCACAGTCGATCCAATCGGAAAACATCGCCAGTCCAACAAATGTTCCCGGACCAACTCAGGATACCACGCATCGGGCCGAACGCCGGATGCCACTGGAGTCCGAAAACAGTGAGGGGAACATGGAAGCTGGTCCCAGAGCCGAATAGTTAGAGCACATTATTCAATCAGGATGCACTTTGCGGCCATCAATGATGACGGCCGACAGCAGAGTGCAAAGAGGTTGATGTGAATAAAAATGATTAGGTTGGCAGGGAAGCCGACAACCCGGAGCGTCCACCACCTGCGAACCGCACTCGTTTGGCAGTCAGTTTCTGCAAGACTCGTTACTCCAGAGTCATGATGAACTGCTGCGACAAACGCGACCGAACATCCAAAGGGATAACAATGGCATCAGGTAAGGAATTTGGAACAGGCAAAACAACGCAGCAAGGCAAGCGAAATGCCAACTGCTCATTTTGTCGAAAGAACTACCGGGAAGTTGGGCCGCTCGTCGAAGGTCCGGAAGACGTCTACATCTGCGGCGAGTGCATTGAACTTTGCCAGTCAATTCTGGATCAGGAACGCCGCCGCCGCGGTTCTTCCAAGAAGCTCTTCAATCGCGTTCCAACGCCACGTGGGATCGTGAAGGAACTCGATCAGTACGTGATTGGCCAATCCAAAGCCAAGAAGCTGCTGTCGGTCGCCGTGCACAGTCACTACAAGCGACTAACCCACAATATGGAAGTCGGCACCGAAGACGTTGAGATTGAAAAGTCCAACATCCTGTTGCTCGGCCCAACCGGCTCGGGCAAGACTTTGATGGCCAAGACTCTTGCCAAGTCTCTGCAGGTGCCTTTCGCGATCGGCGATGCCACAACTCTGACAGAAGCTGGCTACGTGGGCGAAGACGTAGAAAACCTCCTTCTAAAGCTTCTGCACGCTGCCGACTTTGATATCGAAGCGGCTCAGCGAGGCATTATTTTCATCGATGAAATCGACAAGATTGGCAAGACGAGCCAGAACGTCAGCATCACTCGCGACGTTTCCGGTGAAGGTGTTCAGCAGGCGTTGCTGAAGATGCTGGAAGGCACGGTTGCCAACGTGCCTCCGCAGGGCGGCCGAAAGCATCCGGAGCAGCAGTACATTCAAATTGATACGACAAACATTCTGTTCATCTGCGGTGGGACGTTCGTCGGGTTGGAAGACATTATCGCTCGACGTCTGGGTAAGAAGGTCATCGGCTTCGGAAACAACAACGAAGAGCACGAAGACCGAGCCCGCGAAGATCTGCTTGCCAACGCCACGGTCGAAGACGTCATGGAGTTCGGTTTGATCCCCGAATTGCTCGGACGACTTCCAGTGATCGGCACGCTGGCTCCGCTGGACGAAAGTGCTCTGATGCAGGTTCTGACCGAGCCTCGCAACGCTCTGGTTCGCCAGTACAAGAAGATGTTCGAGATGGAAGAATGCACGCTGGAATTCAGCGACGGTGCATTGCGAGAAATCGCC
>JANMEV010000128.1:0-5572 GCA_031377305.1 Planctomycetota bacterium
AAGCTCGACCATAATCCAGCGGCGACCCATCTTATGGGCTACTGCGCCAGTGGTGCCTGAACCGGAAATCGGTTACAGCTCCGGCTTAACGATTGCCAGTTGCTTCTGCACCGTTTCCAAAAGCAGTTGGTCGGCTGCAGACTGAAGCAGGTTTGCCTCCTTCATAGGAGTCAGAATCTCTAACGCCTCGTTCAACACTTCCCGTGCTTTCTCGTTCTGAACGGCCTTAATTTCTACGTCGCCCAGCCGCAGCAGACTTTGAGCCACATCAATCTTCGCGATATGGCTACTCTCATCGGTCGCCTGAATCTTGCGACGCATCTCCAGACTCTCCGAATAGTGGCTCCGAGCTTCCTCAACCTTGTCCTGAAGCAAAAGAAGATCACCCACATTATTCAGCGATATCGATAAATCGCGTCGAGCCGTCAGGTCGTCGGGCGCGTTTGCCAAACATCGTCTTGCGATTTCCAGACCTTCCCCATATGCCGCAGCGGCCTCCTCCAGCAGCGACTGTTTTTGCAGAACACTCCCCAGTTTATTCTGCATCAAGGAACGATCTCGCAACTGTGCGCCTGACTCAGGGATCTTCTCCAGAGCGGAACACGTGACAATGCACTGTCGATAGATCTCACTCGCCCGTTCGAGATTTCCTTCCTGAAAATAGATATTGCCCAGTTTGGATTGTCCCACCAACAAATCTCTCTGCACTGTTGAATTCCCCGGCAACGCTTTCACGTTATCAGAGTACAATTCAAAACTTCGCATATACGCTTCTCGCGCTAACGGCAGCCTCTCGTGCGCAATTCGAATATCCCCTAACGTTTCATAACCAAACGCGACATCACGTTTCAGATCGGGGTCGTTCGGATTAATTGCAATCTGCTTCTCGCTGATCAGCAACCCTTTCAGATAAGCATCTTCCGCTTTCGCAAGTTCTCCCAACTGCTGTTGCACATCGCCTATGTACTCGTACGACACCGAAAGGTCCCGCTGCAGTTCCGGATCATCCGGATTGAGTTCCGCAAGCTTCGCAGAGATTTCGTTAGCTTTCTGATAATGCCGGAGAGCTTCGGCAGTGGAATCTGTGCCTTCGACATTTCCGGCCAGCAGATATGTGCGGCCGATATCATTATGAGCAATCGCGAGGTGGCGTTCCGATTCCGTCCGAGTGTCCAGAGTTCTCGCAACCTTGTTCAATCCGTCAATCGATGTCTTCAGCAACGCCTGACGCACTTCCGAGGCACCGGGAACGGCGTTCAGTTTTCGCGAGATATTCAGCACTACAGACTTCAGTGTTGTGAGTGCCAGTTGACTCTGCTCATCCGCCACTTTACGCGCCCGGGCTTCCTGTTCGGCCAGTTGAGATTTCTGCTCCGCCAGTTTGGTAGCTTTGGCTTCCGCTGCTGTCGCTGCGATTGAACGATCGTCGGCGATGTTTTTCTGCTCATTCAACAGCAATGCAAATATGACGGCAATGACAGCAATAACACTGACGGCCGTCGCAATTGCCTGCGTCCATGCACGATGTCGCCGCATGAATCTTGCGAGCCGTTCAGACAGGGGATCACTGACCGCCGATACGGGTTCATCTGCCATCCAGTGTTCCAGGTCAGCGGCCAGCTCCAGCGCTGTCGCATAGCGATCACCGGGCTGAGTCGCCATCGCTTTCAGGCAGATCGCTTCCAGGGCTCGTGGCACCAGTCGCTGAATCGTTGACGGGCGAGGAAAGTTCCCGGACTTCAACTGTTCGATCCAGCGTGCATCGCTGTCACTGCCCACCGATGCGCGACCGGTGAGGATAAAGTACAGGGTTGAACCCAGGCTGTAGATATCGCTGGCGGCACCAACCCCGGAAAAGTCTCCGGAAGCCTGCTCGGGGCTCATATACGCAGGCGTGCCCATGACGGCGCCAATTCCGGTCAGGCTGCGATCGGCGATGCTCTGATCATCTGCCGTTACAGAATCTACGACATTGGTTGTCTCCGAGTCAAAGGAGACCGGCGGGCAGGTCGGCGGCGAAGTCAACGAATCGCTCACCGGAGCCCCCAGTTCGAAGGACTTTGCAAGCCCCCAGTCCACGACATACGTTGCACTGAAATCTCCCAGCATGACGTTGGCCGGCTTGATGTCTCGATGAATGACCCCCTGGCTGTGCGCGTAGGCAATCGTATTGCAGACCGAGACAAATCTGGACACAAGCGGCCGGAGCACGGCCGATTCGAACGTCTTTCGAAGTGAACCTCCGGATTCCGCGAACTGCCGGTGAAGCTCCCAGACTTTTTCCGCCAGAGTTTCTCCTGAGACAAATTCCATGGCATAGCATGGATTGCCATGTTTGTCTTCGCCAACGCCCAGAATCGACACGATCCCCGGATGATCAAGCCGACCGGTGATCTCAGCCTCCCGGAGAAATCTCCGGCGGCGCACAGGGTCGGAGCTGAAAGGTCCATGCATTTGCTTCAGGGCGACCCTGCGTGCGAGCTGTTCGTCCTGAGCGAGCAGGACTTCGCCAAGGCCTCCTCTGGCGTGCGATCTTATGACACGGTAACGAGCGGCCGTTGACACGATGCTGCCCACAGAAACCAGCGATCCTGGTGATCCTGCAGAAACGGGCGAACCGTTCTCCGTGAGTGTGTTGAACGTCGCTGGCTGATTGCGCTTCAGCAACTGGTCCATCTGCTCGAATGCATGAATCTGCTCTCGTAGCAACGGTAACGCTTCCGGATGATCCTGGCACAGTTGCTCGAGGTCAGGCTGGCGACCGGCGAGGCGTTCTTCTTCCCAGCGGTCCAGCAATTGGTCAATCAGGCTTTGATCAGGTTTCATGCGGAGTTCTCCGTCTGACGTCAGATGCAGGCAATCGAAATAAGAGGAAGTGATTCATCGGACCGCCCGTAAAATCGTGATCGCCTTTTGGACTTTTGAGCGGCGACGCGGAACATGATCAGTCAGAGCCAGGTGGTGGTTCGCCCAGTGCTTCGTGCAGCGAAAGGCAGACCTGTCGCCAGCGTCTTTGCAGAGTGCGTTCGCTGATATTCAGAAGGTTGGCTGCCTCAGCCTGGCTGAGTCCCTGATACCACACTAGATCCATCACCTGTTGTTGCTCGGTGGGCAGTTCCTGAACGCGTTGGTGAAACTCCGACCAATAGGCGAGCGAGGTCGGTTCGTGCGTATCGTCAACCGGGTCTGCTGATGGTGTCAGACTGCTGGAGTCCCCGGCAGAATGATGATTCGCTCCATGTCCCTGTGGCCCATAATAATGTCTGGCGAGGTCAATCAGGGCACATCGCGTATCACGGGCCGCAAGACTGATAAGGGCCGATGCGGAATCCGGGACCACATGGTCGAGGGATCGACACAAGCGGATGACCGCGTTCTGAAACACATCATCCGTCTCTTCCCAGCGTCGCAGACGGGGGAAATCACTCAGCATCTTTCGGACAAGCCGCATCAGCCGATTCTGAGCAGAATGAATGAGATCTTGTCGAGCCGATCCATCCCCATCACGAAGACGTTGAAGCCAGTTGTTGATCTCGGCCGAATTCTCAGACCCCGAACTCACCGACGTAATGGATCCAGAATGGAGGCATATGGTTAGTCTGTGTGTGAAACAGCAGCGAAACAAAGATGGTAATCTGTCAGAATGCTAAAAGCATGTTCTCCCGGCAGTAATTCCCTGTGAAATGGGAATTCGTCCGTGCTGGCCGGAATGATCCCCATTCCGCTGCAAAAATGAATGGGATCCGTGGGGACACTTGCAAGGTGAAATGTTTCATTCGTGGGTCAGAAACTCAATCCGCTCAGACCGTCTTGCGACCACTCCGAATCCAGCCGCCGCCGAGCACTCGATCGCCGTCGCAGAACACGGACGCCTGCATTTTGCGCGGTGTTGGCTGGCGGATCCCAATAAGTTTCTGACAAAACTGGCAAGCGATATGGACAAAACAGACGGTTTTACATTGATCGAGACCCATACCGTCGAAAGTGTACTTGCTCAAAAGCAACGACCGGTGCAGCAAAATCTGTTTGCCGCGGAGCAGGACGAGAAAGATACCAGACTTGATCAGGTCGCCGATAAGATCCGAAGTCGGTTTGGAACTGCATCGCTGCGTCGTGCCAGTACCGTCGAGCGCGATGCGGACCACCAGCCGCGACCACGCCCCGATTAGATTTTTCCGCCACTTCATGCCACAAACCGGAAAAAACTGAACGTTCCAAAGTCCCGAAAAATCATCACTGATTCGAATTCAAATTCGAGGTTGACGTGGCGTGATGAAAGATTCATCACTGTGACTCCCTGACCTGCTGGGAAAGCTGACGTTTGTCGCTCGTCGCCTTCGGACAGGAACTCATGGATGA
Organism: Planctomycetota bacterium; assembly: GCA_031377305.1. Taxonomy (GTDB): domain Bacteria; phylum Planctomycetota; class Planctomycetia; order Planctomycetales; family Planctomycetaceae; genus SXXK01. The sequence goes on from JANMEV010000128.1 coordinate 4,360, forward strand.
ATTCTCCGGGAGCACTTCAGGTTGCAACGCTCGTAAACACTGGTGCGGAAGTTTCTCCGTTTAACAGTCAGCCGCAGGCTTACTCTTTGCCTTTGTTTCGCGTTCGCCTGCGGCTGACGTTTAAACGAGTTTTGTGAAAGTACTTTTGCAACAGTGCTTAAATCGACAGAGCGAACATATTACACGAGTGCCTCCAGTAAGCGTTCGACTTCGCCGAAGTCGTCGAGCAGATGAATCTCGACGCCTTTCGCACGTGATCCGTCTGTCGTTGAGAAGTGGATGTTGTGCAGAAGGCGTTCGCAGGTTGCTTCGGTCATGGCTCCGCCGCGGAAGTTCAGGATGCCGCGTTGAGCATCAAATTCGGCGAAGATGCCGTCCTCCAGGATGTCCTCAATGCCGTCCGTGTTCAGGCTCAGAATGTCTTTGCCGCGACGGTAGTTTGTGACGTTGACGGAAAGAGTCTGGACCACGTCGGAGTCGATGTTATCAAGATCGGCTGTTGAGAAGATGGCCCTGCTGACACCATCGGGGTCGATATCGACGGACTTTGTTCCAGTGACCTGGAACGAATCGATCTCGATGTTGACACTCCTGGTGATGAACGACGTAAGGAAATCGCTTTCCGCTCGGCGAACACTGATTGTGATCGTGTCGGATTCTGCCTGAAGCTCTGCGGCGTAGATCATGTCCTCCAGAGCCGCGTTAATGTCAGCGGCCGTGCCAGTCAGCGTCAGAACCTCGGAATCGTCTCCATCAACTTCGACTGTCTCGGGGATGTTTTCCAGATTCAGCCGGCCATGCCCCGTGGTAGTGAGCACGACGACGAGCTTGTTGCTGCCGTCTCCATCGCCGTCTTCGGGCTCCAGCTTGAGGACTGGGTCATCAATCGTGATCGCATTTCCGTTTGCTGCTGAGAACCTCAGCAGGTCATCGACCATCATCGTCTGCTTCTGAGCTGGAGCATTGATGGTAGGATCAAAGTCCGGGGCGGCGATACCTTTCGAGTACTTCGAAAACACGGGAGCGTGGACACCGTCGTCGATCACGGCATAGATATAGAATTTTTCGCCCACCCTGACCTCGGCCGGGAGGCGATCGGCAATGTCTTCGAGTGTAAAGGACTGCAGTCCTTCTGCAGAAAGCAGGGCTTCGTCAATCTGGAACCCGTTGTAGCCGTTGCCGTCGGTGTCAAGGTAGAGGCTGACGGTTGCCG
>JANMEV010000306.1:0-2269 GCA_031377305.1 Planctomycetota bacterium
CACTGACAAGTGTCCCACACGAATAAAGTTTTGTTCCCTGAGCCTGGTTCATGTATGCTGCGGGGGAACGTGGCGACTCGATCTTCGCTCGGTCCAAACTGAAGCGAGCGGGGGATGTTAAGCCCCTCATTATTGCCCTCGCGACGAATCAGGGGATTGACATCCCCCGCTCGCCAATGACAGAAATCATTTGCTTTGGAAATTGCAACTCGCTCGGTCAACGAAATGTCGATCGCAATTGGAATCAAGAAATGAAACGACTTCGGCTGGGTGCCGCAATTCTCAATCAGATTCCCATGGACTGGGACGGCAATACAAGTCGCATCCTGGATGCGGTGCGATTGGCTCGCAGTCAGGATGTCCACATTCTGTGTCTGCCGGAGCTTTGCATCACGGGTTACGGCTGTGAAGATATGTTTCTCGCGCCACACGTTTGGCAGACGGCGTGGGAGATGCTTCAGAAGATTGTGCCTGAAACCGATGGCATGATTGTGTCGGTCGGGCTGCCACTGTTCATTACCAACGGAGTCTACAACTGCGTCTGCATGATCTCGGATGGCAGGATCGTCGGGTTTGTCGCCAAGCAACATCTGGCCGGCGACGGGCTTCACTACGAACCTCGCTGGTTTCGAGCGTGGCCTTCGGAAACAATCAGCCAGTTTCATCATGATGGCCACAGTTGGCCCATCGGCGATTTGATCTTCGATTGCGACGGCGTGCGAATTGGCTTCGAAATCTGCGAAGACGCCTGGGTCGCGGGACGGCCGGGAAATCGAATGGCCGAATGCGGAGTCGACATCATTCTCAACCCGAGCGCGAGCCACTTTGCGTTTGGGAAGCACGAGGTTCGAAAACGGTTCGTTCTGGAAGGGTCTCGTTCGTTTGGTGTGAGCTATGTTTACGCCAACCTCTGCGGTAACGAAGCAGGCCGAGCGATCTACGACGGTGGCGCTTTGATTGCATCTGGAGGAGACATGATTGCCGCCGGACCGCGATTCAAATTTCTTGATGCAGATGTCACCGCCGCCGATGTCGACGTGGAATTGACTCGCGCGCGGCGAGCGGGGGTGCATTCCATGACAGCGAACGTTTCTCACGACGTGTTTGAACGCATTGTGCCGATCGCTGGTCGATTTGTGCCATGCAAAAGTGGTATCGATTCTCCGAAGGAACTTCAGGTCAGCAGTCGATTCGACGAATTCACGCAGGCCATTTCTCTCGCGTTATTCGATTATTTGCGAAAAAGTCGATCCTTTGGATTTGTCGTTAGTATGAGCGGCGGTGCAGATTCGTCGGCCTGTGCTGTGCTGATCCGAAGCATGGCAGAACGTGGATTGGCCGATCTGGGATTGAAGGCCTTTCTGTCCAAACTCAGCTATGTCCCGGGACTTAAGGCGGCGAATTCCGCAGACGAAGTCGTCCGGATTCTGTTCGCCGGAGTTTACCAGGGAACGAAGAACAGCTCCGAGGTGACTCGTAACGCAGCCGAACAGGTGACTCGCAGCGTTGGCGGAACGTTCTACGAAATCGATGTCGACAGCATCGTCGAACTTTACACGGGTGCCATCGAGCAGGCGATCGACCGCAAACTGACGTGGCAAACAGACGACATCGCGCTGCAAAATATTCAGGCTCGCACGCGATCCCCTTCTGTCTGGCTGCTAACGAACATTCGAAACGCCCTTTTGCTTTCGACGAGCAATCGTTCAGAAGCCGCAGTTGGCTACGCAACGATGGATGGCGACACGTCCGGCGGTCTGAGCCCCATCGCTGGCATCGACAAGGCGTTTCTTCGCGAATGGCTAAGACAATTCGAAACAGAAGGATCGGCAGGAGTGCAGCCTGTTCCGTCGTTGCATTTTGTGAATGTGCAGCAGCCGACGGCTGAACTTAGGCCGTCTCAGTACGAACAAACAGACGAAGGCGATTTGATGCCGTATCCGCTGCTGGATCACATCGAACGGCTGGCAATCCGAGACAAGTTAAGCCCGGCCGAGATTCTGGAGACGCTCATTCGTGAGCACAAAGAGTATTTGCCAACGCAACTGTCCGAATGGGTCCGACGATTCTTCACGCTTTGGTCTCGCAACCAGTGGAAGCGAGAACGCTACGCCCCATCGTTTCATGTCGACGACAAGAATCTCGACCCCAAGACCTGGTGCCGTTTTCCGATTTTGTCAGGGGGATTTCGATATGAATTGGATCGACTGACAAAATAACCAGGCAGATTTAGGGACCTTGGGAATCAAGTAATTCCGCAACCTTGTCG
>JANMEV010000349.1:0-10942 GCA_031377305.1 Planctomycetota bacterium
CACATCCCACTGCGCTTCGAAGTTGCCAGCCAAAGGACTTCGAAAGAAAAGGTAATCGTCATTATGTCCAGTGATCTTCTCGACCTGTGAACCCACGCGAGCCCAGCGAGCGGCCGCAAGGCACTGCCCTCGCGTCTGAGCTCGACGAAGGCTGATCGGGATCCACTGCGTAAGTTCCGAGGCTGCGTTTGCGACATCGACTGGCGCACCAGCTTCACGATGACCATTCAGTCCCGCTAGCGCCGCGATCTGACTGTGCCACACCAGTGAGTTGACGGGAACATCCCGCTGAGTGCGCTGTGCAAACAGGAACGCCAGCAGGTCATCAATTCCGGGTCCTTTGACGCTTCGGATCACACAGCGATAGACGACGAGCGTCTCCGGCCACATCCCGGAAACCTCGTTCGCATCCGAGGTCCGCACGAGTTGCGTAAGCCGATCGATCGACTTCACAGCGTCGATCGTGTTTCCGAGTTCAAGATGCAGCAGAGTCAGCAGCGCCGCCTTCGCGCGCTGCTGTTCCTCCTCTTCAGGTTCCGGAACAGCGTCGACTTTTTTGATGAGATCCGCCAGACGATGCAACCGTTTCGCTGCGTCCAACAGGTCAAAGACCGGAGAGACGATTCGTCCCCCTGATGTATGTTCCTCCGACGAATCGACTCGGTTGGCCGGCGCCGGGTTTGTCTGCGTAAAGTCGCCATGCATGCGAATCGATGCATGGGCTTCCGACGGCAGCACCCATTGCAACAGCGAGTCGAATCGCTCTGCGTCATCCAGCAATGCGGCCCTCTCGCGAACCGCCGTGGCGTTGCCTGCGAGAACTGACTCTTCGAACAAAGCAGCGGCAACGAGCCTTCCTTCGGACGCGTTAACATGAAAGCTGGAACACGCCAGAAGGCAGATCATGGCGAACTGGTGAACGCTCTGAAATGGCATATCATCCTCCAACAAACAGTTCGAATCTGCTCATTGCTCCCCAGAGACGTTGATTGACTTCAATCGCAGACTTGATTCGCGTCCTGCGCCACCTGTATGAAGTGTAACGCGGATTGAGCGAATCGGTGTGTCAGTGTTTTCAGTCATCGATACAATGCGGTCTTCATTCTCGTCCGGAGAGCGCACCAGCATCGTGTAGCGTTTTCCGTGGCGAACCATGCGCAATGCCGTCGCCGAAGGCACAACATGTCGTTCAGTGCCGCGATATTCATCGTTGCCATTGGGAAGTTTACTGTGCGAGTAGCCTTCCGCTTCCATGACTCCGGACGGCCCCACACCAAGCATTGAATTCAGTTCAGTTTGATTGCCGGAGACCGGATCAACCTGAAGATACAAGCCACTCTGATGTCCGGCCCCGGGAATCGCCAGGTTGAGTTGATCGAATTCCACGCGGATGTCGAAGTCTCCACTGATCGGCAGTTGCATGGAAATTCCGGCAGACTGCCAAGTGTCTGCGCCAGCAGACTGCAGCTTCAGTCCGCCATCAGAGGCTGTCCAGGGCCGAACATCTGACCAACGATAAAATGTTGCAGCATCGGGCGGCTGGCGAGTGAAATCGCGGCTCAAAATAACTTTCATGGACTCGCGTTTCGCGTCGAGCTTCTTGCATTCCGACTGAAGGTCTGGAATCGCATCGCCGGAGATCCTGTCAGCGCGGACAAGAAGACTCGTCCATGTCACCTTCGCAGTTCCCTGCTTGTCGGCATGAGTCGAAAGGCAGAAGTCTCCCAGCCGGAGGTCTTCCTCTGCCACATCATCGCTCCCCAACCATCGAAAGATCACGGAATCCTTCTCCGCGATCAGGTAGTGCAGTTTCGTTCCGAGTCGAACCAGTCTGAGTGTTCCGTCAGTAACTTCGAAAGTACTCCACCTGTCGAGATATTCACGCTGGCCGTTCGATTTGAGAACGCTCGTCTGCGCCTTCAATTTCTGGTGTTGATCGCTTCCCGAGTTTCGAGCAAGCCGTATTTCCTGCAGGCTGCCGTCGAGCGTCGCCATCAGCTGCAGTCCCGCTTCGCCCTGATCGCCGTGTTCGAAGTCTCTGAACGACGCCTGAATGTCAAAGTCACCGCTGATGTTCATCCACAACGGAAGATTTGTCTGAAGCCAGTTCCCATCACTGATACTGCTCGTGACAACACCAATATCAGTGACCAGCACCGGTCCTCCCTTCTGAATGACATGATCTCCGAAGCTTTTTAAACCACTCAACTTCTGAGAGTACGATTCTGCTAATGCCGCGGTCGCTCGCTCGATCGCCGCGACTTCGGGCTGCGTGGATTTTGGAAACGACGGCGAATCAAAGTTCATTCGCCAGTCGGCGGTCCAGCGTAAGTTTCGGACTCGCACGCTGGATTGATCGGCGAAGTGAAACAGGCCGAACTGGCGACTGTTCGTCGGTTTCAGAGCGATCTGACAAGAGATCGTTCCGTTCAGGCCCAGTTGAACGATGTCGCCCTTGAGAGACAGCTGCACATGATTCCATGCATTGGGTACCAACTTGACCGGGCTTGAAGCGTTTGGCTGCAATTGATCCTCGGAAGTATTGTTCGGTTCGATTTCGTCACGCTGCCATTTTCCGTCGGTCACCCAGTGAACCTGCACACCGTCAGGATGAAGCTGCAAAACCAGACGATCCAGCGCCGGATGGACAATGGCTTTGAGCGGCTCATAGAAGAATTCGTAATCAAGAACGCCATCTTCGGCCATTGGGCGATGATAGACAAGCAGGCTCTCGGATTGTGTTCCATCAAGGGATGGCTGCTGATCGTGACGGATTTCGGATGATGTGTTTTCGGGCTCATCAGGTTTTTCAAGTCGCCAGGACGTCGCGAGAGTCTGATCAGCGACGGGTTCTTCAAAGTACGAATACCAGCCATCAAGCTCTGGATCGGTACTCAGGTCCACGTGTTTTGGAATAACAGGACTACCCTTGATGCACAGGTTGCCAATCGAACCTCGACTCAGCCGAAATGCTCGCAATGCAACCCATGGCGAAAAGCCGTCCGAAAGGGTCCGCCGGTGTATCTGGCGACCGTTAAGATAATGAGTACAAACACCGTCTCTGACCGTAATGCGACTGTTGAGCCACGGGTCTGGTTCTGTCATTCGGGTCGCCAACGGCATGATCTGGAAATCTCGAATTCTGCCGACCTCGACGTCCTTTCGAGTCCAATAATGCTGCGCGTATCGTCCACCAAAAGACAGCGACGTTTCTCGATAGTCGAAACTGGTCACGTCGCACATCAATTCAAAGTTGCCGCTCAGCGGCACAGGCAAATAGAACAGATCACCGTTGTGACCACCAACTTTTCGAACGGCAGCTCCGCGCGCCTGCCATGTTGAAGGTGTATGCCCCTTGCCGCGAGAATCGGCCGTGAATGCTGACGCAGGAATCCATTCCGCGAAATCATTTCCCAGGGGAACAGCGGATGTCGCTTTGTCTCGCTCTTCCGCAGGCTGCAACTTCGCAAAACACGAAGCGATAAAGAGATCCCATTCGACGCGACCGCTCCACCTCGATTGGCCAACTTGAGGATCGTAGATGCTAGTGACCATGTCGAGCATTTCAGTGGTGTTTGCGGCGTTCTGCATACCGAACGTGAGAGCCAGAGTTTCAGGCCACCACCGCCCGTCGAAGTTCTCGCCGCGAGTTCGTACAGACGCCGCCAATCTGGAAAGAAGTGAAGCAGCTGTTTCGGATTCACCCTTTGTGCTGTGAATCATGTAGAGCAATGCCAGCTTCGCTCTTAGTTGGTGCGGCTCGGGCGGATCATCGATCGCTTCAATGCGCTGACGAAGTTCATCCAGCCTGTTGGTTTCTCTTGCTGTTGTGATCATCAGGAACACAGGCGACATCACGCCGCTGAGTGTGCTGCCATCCGGTAATGGTTCCGACATCGGCAATGGATTTGTCTGCACAAACCCGGCCTTCATGCGAAACGCGGTGCGAGCGTGCAACGGAAGCACCCATTGTACCAAATAGTCAAGTTTCAGTTTGGGGGAAAGTTCTGCAGCGCGACGAACAACGACTTCAATGTTTTCCGAAAGCATATCCTCGTCACGCTCGAAAAGATGGGCCCTGACGGTTTCATTTGATTCGGCAGCTAACGCGGCAGAAGGGGTAACAAACCAGCCCAGAAACACCACCATCGCGATCATTCTGGAGTTCTGACGATTTTGCGATTTCATGTCGTGCCTGCCTTGCGGGCGGAATGGTGCTGGCAACCGGTGTGATTCTGTAGGTCCCGCCTGCCGGGCGGGACTTTCGCCGCAAGGCAAACCAATGGGCAAACCTTCGCTCAACGTCATCGTTGTGCCTTTTAATTGACCTGTGTTTGGTCGCCTGTCGCGGCGAGCCGGGAAGTCATTTCCGGCAGAAAGGACCTACTCCAATCGCAGTCAGCGTGAAGCTTCGGCGGCGACCAGATTTCCCAGTTGCTCGGCGGACAACTTCTCGGGCCAGTTTCCAGAGAGGACGACGTTTCGAATCTGCACAGCCGATGTGTTGCGATTGTGGTAGAAGCCGATATGACGGTTTGCCATGTCTTCGACGGGCCGCTCGCAGATTTCTTCACCGTTGAGTGACAGACTGACTTTTCCTTCGGTCAGTTTCATGGTGACCGAATTCCAGTCCGCGTTCTTCAAAGGCAGCGACCGGGGGCCTCGGCGATTGAGCGGCTCCACGATGGCATTATCGGGAGCAAGTCCCGTCCATTCGTTGTCGTTGTCGGTCAACCAGTGCATGCGGACGCCGGCGGTCTCCATCAGGAACGCCAAACGCCCCAATGCCGGGTGGACGGTCGTCTTGCCGTCGTCATGGAAAAATTCATAGCTCACGGTTTCGCCATCGAGCAACGGTCGCATATACGTCAGGTGGCTTTGAGCCACCTTATCGGCCTCTGGTGCTGCGGCCATACTGCCATGAATGACGCCGTCGACAACGTGCCAGTCCGGTGCTTCGGCGGCCGCAGGGCCATTGATGGCGGGACCAGGCATAAATGGCTGCACGGCCTTCGGAACGGTCTCGCCATACGCCGCCATCCATCCTCGCAGGTCGCTGCTGTCGGCAATGCGAACTTCGCGAGGAATCGCAGGTTCGCCAACGATCTCCAGATTGCGGAAGTAGACACGTCCATCACCGAACGCGCGCAGACCAAGCCACGGACTGCTTGCACACGAGGCCACCGTTCCGTTCCAGCCCGGATGCAGATTGGACAGAAAAGTGACCTTCTCTCCATCGTTGCGAATGTTGACGCGATTGAACATCCGCAATTCCTTCGGAGCGACAAACGGCCAGACACGGCCTTCGAAGTACGAACGCTGCACATCCTTTACGGTAAACTTTTCCTGGTTCGCATCAAACGCGAGACCACCAAAACTCAGACCCGCGCCGCCGTGATCGAGGGCCGTGACTTCGCCCTTGAGTTCAAACGTGCCCGTGAACGGATACTTGAACAGCAACAAATCATCGCCGGGCCCTGACAGTCGCTTAATGTGTTCTTCGTGAGTCAGCCAGATGGCGCGATCGGAACCCGTCGAAGAACCATCATGCTTCTGATCATCGGCCGCAATCCACAACTCCGGAGTTTCATAAAGCACGGTCGCCGGATTTGTTTCAGGGCTGCGGTTTTTCAGGATCACCGTCGCTCGTAAACGACGCAGAAAAGAGACATGGGGCGAAGTACCCTTTGTAAAATCGAACTGATTCAGTCGTTCGACGATCTGCTCACACACGGGACCGAGTGCTGTCCGCGTCATCGCGGCTGACACAAGCACCGCGTCATTCAACGCAGTTGTTCGCGCGTCGTCGCCTACTGGAGTAACTCGAGTCGTCAGCTTTGCAATCAGCTCTGCGTCGGTTGTGCGCGTGTCTCGGATTTTTGCCAAAGTCAGAACGAAGTCCGCATTGACTGTCTTCTTTGCGGCCAGGGCTTCCAGTTCAGTGATTAACTGACGAAGACTGCCCGCATCGTCTGCAGCAACGACCATCGTCCACGCGGAACAGAAGAGTCCCGGGATCTCGCCGACGGTCGATACCGCGAAAGACTCCTTCTTCGGTCGCTGCCCGAGTGCTCTTGCGAACTCCATCGGAGGAGCGATCTCCGGCACAAGCGACGTGAATATTCGCACGGGTTTCGTCGTATCTTTCGGAATCGACCATTTCCGAAGGACGTCGTACTGCTCATCAGTGCCGAGCTGCGTCAGTGCTCGGTGCATACCGCCAGAAGCGGCGGACAACTTTGCAGGGAACGGATCGTCCGTATTCTCAGTCTGCGAATTGAAGGACTCCAAAGCGGTCAGAGCTTTCGGAATGTCGTCGTCGCGCAGTGCGTCAAGAACGGCCTTGTTGATCGCAGTCGCTGTTTGCGCCACGGGCGCCGCAGGTGCGAATGTTTGAGCTGCCACAGGAAACTGCAGAACGACCGCCAGAACAAGTGAGTGGAAAGTTGTTCGCATGTGGGGAAGGGCTTTCAAATTCTGGCAAGTCGTGGGGTCTACAGAATTGGTTGATCACTCACTTAAGTCTGTTTTAGTGAGTCGCAAGGCGCTAGCCGCGGGTTTGTTTAAAAAACAAAGGAAGACACCCGCGGCTAGCGTCTTGTGGCTCAGGAGAACGGGCTGTCATGGGGGTGGTTCTGCCGTGAATACGATTTGATGTCCATCCGGCGACCAGTCACAATCGATGATTCGCCAGTTGCGTGGCTGGCCGGGAACGGGGACGATCTTTTCCGGATTATTGCGTCTGACGATAAACATCTGCGGTGTCCCGGTGGAAGGATCGAGCCCCGAGAACAGTACCTGATTTCCCTCCGGATGCCATGACACATCAGAATGCAGTCGAACGCCCGTGTAAAGTACATTCACTTTGTCAGGCTTATCGAGATCAATCGCGACGATGGCGACAGCATCCCCCTGATCGTTCACTAACCTTGCTTTGAACGCCAGCGACTTGCTGTCGCGAGACCACCCGAGCCCTTTTTCGATCGCGAGGAACGGCGATGGCTGGTCATCCGCAGGGATCATTCGCCGCTGCTCGGTCTTCACATCATGCACGACAATGCGTCTGTTAGAGATCCAGGCGATTGAGCGACCATCGGGCGACCATGTCCCGCTGATGCCGTCAGGATCGAGAGCTTTCTTGATGACATTGCCACCGATCGCAGGAATGATCGACACTCCCATGCCGTTGTTGGTAATTACGATCTCAGTTCCATCCGGGGAAAAGCTCGGCAATGTCCCGATCGTCAGCGACAGCGTACCAGCATTCTCAATGGCCGTTCGTCTCAGCACTGAAAACTGGCCATTATTCATTTCGTAAATGATGGACTTGCCATCGTGAGACCAAGTCGGCCACTTCATCTGCGTGTAATGTTCGTCGGCCGCGGCAAGCTGCCGGATCGGTTCAACTGCGCCACCCGTTTTCGTCTCGTCCTTTTCAACAGCACCGACTTTCCTGAGATCAAGCAGGTACAGATTTCTTCCTGTCCATGTCCTGGGGTTCTCAATCGCATCCGCGCGGACCGACAACTTTTTCCAGGCGACACTGACCTCGGACGGTTCAACGCCCAGGGAATAACAACTGATCCGCAGTACGAAATTGCCGGGCAGGATCGGAGTGTCAGATATCTCCACCGAATGCAGGAGGCGAAAACTGTCCGAATCCAGCGGCGCGATTAAGTAATGAAACATCTTGCCTCGCCGAGCCACACGCAGACGACCAGAGCGGCATTCGTCGCTGTAGGACGCTGGATACTGGAAACTACGTCCGCTTTTTCCCGATTTGATGATTTCCACCTGCGTGACTTCTCGCAGTGGTGTATCAGGATGTTGAATGATGCCTCGGTACAGCATGGGCATTTGAAACTGCCCCTGAGTCAGTCGTGGTCCCATGTAAATTGCCGCCGAACCGTTCTCTGAAACTTTGAGCCTCAAGTCAGCGAACTCGGCGATCACGTCGAAGTCTCCGGAAATTCCAATGCGGGGCTGCGTGATCGAATCCGCATTTCCACGGGGGCCAGCTGCGGCACCGCTCATTTGCAAGCCCCCTGGAAACAGAGCATTGGACGATTGCCCCTCGACGTAGTCTGCAAAGGTTGTTTTTCGTTCGGTTTCAGTCATCCTCGAAAAATCAAACTCAAGGGACTCCGCCAGTGCTTCACGTTCACGATCCAATGTGTCCGTCTCAGTCCCGCGCAGTTCCTGTTCGACCACAGACGGAACCGACTTCGGCCAGTCGCCTTTCAGAACGATGTTTCGAACACGCGCTTCGGTCTGATCACAGTAGTAGAACAGACCAAAAGAGCGATCATTCGTTGCGGCGATAGTGGATTGATGAATCCACACATCGTTCAGCAGAAGTCGAAGAACGTCACCGTTGATCTGAACGACCATTCGATTCCACTCGCCGGATTTCAACGGCAGAGATTCCATTTCGACATGGCTGCCCGGCGCGGCTTGATTCAGCGGGTCAAGACCGGAGTTCTCCCAAACGCCGTTGGTAGTATCGTGCATCTGGACTGCTCCGCGATCGATCAGAAACGCGCGGCGTCCGAGCGAAGGATGCACGATGGATTTGCCAGCCTTGTAGAAGAACTCGTAGCTGACGTCGCTGTTCCAGACCAGCGGCCAGACATACCTCAGCATCCGCTCCGCACCTGTGCCAGAGAGTTCCGGCCTATGAAGACCAACGATCTGCGTAACACTGGACGAGTCCTCTTCCAGTTTCCACAACTGCTTCTCCGGAGTCCACGGATCCTCATGCCAGCTGATCCATCCAGGAAGATCTGATATTGGTCTTTGCGTCAGCGTCAGCGTTGGCGCTTCATTCGCTGCGTCCTTGAGTTTGTCGGCCGTCTGCCAGGCTCTCGAACGCAGTTCCGAGACTCTCACTTCTTCCGGAACAATCGGCTCACCGGTGATACGAACATCGCGAACGCTGCCGACTCCGCTGCCGGGATTTCGAATTGCGACCCACGGATCATGCTCCTTCGGAAGGACCGTGCGAGAAATCAGCCGACTGTTGAGATAGCGAGAACAAACCCCTTCTTGAACATCGACTCGAAAGCGCAGCCAGTTGTCGACTCGCGACAGCTTCGGTTGCAGTGTGATCTCCGGATTAACACGCAGCAGTTCGCCAGCCTGCACGGATTCGTGATGCCAAACCGGCGTGATCCACCCGCCGTTGATCAGAGGGTGAATCTCTTTCCAGCCAAAGCAGGTACACAGACATTCCAGCGTATAATTTCCTCGCATCGGGCTTGTGAACAGCAGGAACTCGTCATCCATCTTTGCGAGAAAATCGATTACGCCCTTTTGTGCCTGAGGATGTCCCGACGGCATGCCGCGTCCGCTGGACCATGAGTGCGTACGAGTCACCCAGTGCCAGGTCTTTGAATGAGGAGCCGCTGTCCACGGCTGAGTCTGTTGATCCTGCGGCAGCTTGTGATGCTGAAGTCGACCAATCAGATGAATCATCAGCACGTCCCATTCTGTGGGACCATGCGACTTGCCAGCTCGAATCTGTGAATCCTGAATGCTGACCAGAAACAGCAGGGCTTCATCCAGCAAGACACCTTGCTCAGCGGCCATCACAAGCAACAGTGTTTCAGGCATGCGATCCTGCAGCCGATCAAAACGCTGCTTCACAAATCGCTGATACAGTTCGTCTGTGCTGCGAGCTGCCTCAGTCAGATCGCTTTTCGCGATCGCAATCATCGCCAGTAGTGAAAGCTGACACCGTCGCTGGACTTCTTCTTGCGACTCGACGGCCTGCACAGCAACGCGAAGGTCATCCAGCTTGCCCGTTTCTTTGGCGGCGTGGATCAGATCAAAAACGGGCGACAAAAAAATGCCGCCCGTGTGAATTCGTCTCTGACTCCGCTGATTTCCGGCACGGATTCTGGCGACGTCGATCGGATGTTCTGAGATTGCCGAATCCGGCGGGTCTGTCGGCGTCAGTTTTCCGAACAACCGAAATTCACGATGCGATCTTCCCGGTAAAACGTGCGATTGGAGAAGCTCGTAGCGATCGAGCGCTGGAAGTCGGGCTACAGCCTGCCTGATGGCAAAGACATTGTCGGCCAGCACGTCGCGATCAAACAATTCTGCAGTTGCCATCATGGACGGCCCCTCATCCGCCCGCGCGCAGCGTGACGCTTTACCTATACCCATTGCCAGCACGGGCAGCACAAAGCAGGTCTGCAGAAAAACAAATCGCATGGTCCGATTCATTGGTTTTGTTCGGCAACCATTTTCAGTATCCGTCCGTCCCGTGAGCCGCCAGGTGCTGACTGCGGGTTTTGATTCAATCAGCCGGAACGGGCTAGCGTCCGGTTTTCGCTCAAAGAAACACAGCAAATTCAACCGGGGGCTAGCGCCCTGCGGCTAATGAAACGACTAAATTAACACCCGCGGCTAGCGCCTAGCGGCTTAAAGAGCAAGTCGTACCACACTACCGTCTCACGCACAGATTTTCACAAGCGGCGGTCGGATTGATTCACGAGACTCAACGAATCGATCATGCTGTTCAGCCATCGACGATCTGCTCGGCTCGAATTCGAAAGGCTTTGAACCGGATCACAGACTTTCGATTTTCTCCGCCAGTGTGAATCAGGGCACGAAGCAGTCCCAGTGGGACGGGATCGGTCCCCATCTTCATCGCACCGAGAACTTCTGGTGGTGCATCTGGCTTGCCCCGAAATATCTGATAGATCACATCGCCACGGCGAGCCAGTCTAAGCAGGCTGGCAGTCTCCGCAGGGCGAGATACGATCTCCTGATAATTGAAAGTCCCGTTTTCCCGAACACGACGCTGCTGAGTCTCCGCTTTTCGATCGCCTGCATTGTGAATTGAAAACTTGACTTCGCTGTTCGACTTCCGTTTGTCGTTGAACTCCGCTTGCAGCAGAACGACGGACTCATCGTACTGCTTGCAGGGTTCCAT
>JANMEV010000375.1:0-9135 GCA_031377305.1 Planctomycetota bacterium
CTCGACGAACCGCTGGTGTTTGATTATTGGGTGGTTGAATAGCCATTACCTGTCTTCAAAGTTTCAAGCCCGTTTCGCAAAGTACGACCAGCGAACATCATGATCGCCATCCCGCCAGAATGCAGTCTGCACGACGGCGGAATTCACTCGCGTGATGCGGTCGGATGGGAGATTCGGGCTGTCATCCTCAAGCACCGGCCAGTGCAAAGACTCAGATTTCAGGGGGCACAAACGCCTGACGACATTGAATGCCGGCGGATCGTTGAGAGAGATAGCGGTGTCACAAAAGCGACGGTCCACGGCCAGGTCCATTCGTTCAGTACTTGACTGCCAAGCCCTATACTGATTCGAAAATCTTGTAAAAGTGTGGGCCGTCGATTTGTGAGGGGCGAGAGACTTGCTTATCCTACAGGGCTGTTCGCGGCGCAGGAAGCGCGCGATGGATGATGGACGGTGGACCGCTCGTTCAGTCTTTGCATCGTGTCATGAGCACCTCGCCAAACAGCCAACCGTCGCCACAGACTCCCGAACAGTTCTCTGCCTACTTGCGAGCCCGCGCTGAAGAGGCAATCTCCGCTTCGGTCCATCATGCGTCGCTGTCTCAGCAGTACCTCACGCTGTCGCAGAAGTTTTCCGCTCTTGCTGAACAGGCAGTGACAGGTGTCCCTGTCGTTCAGTCTGTGAGGCAATTAGAACGCGAAGCGGCGACAGGAATTCCGGCCGATCCAATCGGAGCGCCTCAGGTCCCTGTTTCGATCCCCGCAGTTCCCCGTGCAATGTCTGCGTTATCGCCAGGCATCACGTCGCCGATTGGCTCAAATGGTCAACAAACAAATCAATTTGAAGTCGGGACTTCAATCGGTTCTGAATCGGTCGCACCGGCCGGATCCGTTTTGTTTTCCCCGCCTGCCAGGATATCGGGAAAGGGTCCAGGTGCTGCCGAGGCTGCTGTTTCTGCGGATATTGCGATGTCGTTCGATGAGAGCGGCCGTTCATCAATCCCCGAACCGGTCGTTGCTGGCCCGGCTGATGCTGTCCCACCTGTTGCGGTTTCAAAGAAGCCGAGTGATGGACGATTCCGTCGGAAGAAGTTTTCAATTCGAAAGATGCTGGAACGAGCCCGTTTGTCCGCTTTGGAGCAAGCAGAACGTGTTCGAGTTAAGGTCCGGAAATCTGACCTAAAGCCACAGTTGCGTACAACGACTCAGGAGGTCAAAGAAGAAATCAAGCGTGGCGGCGTTCCGGCGATGATCAGTACGTTGGTGACTGTTGTCGCACTGATTTTGCTTGGACTGAAACATCTTGAGTATGTCGAGCCAGAAGAGATGCCGCCGCTGGTAGCGGGCTTTTCAAATAAGATCGAACAAGTCGAAGAAAGCCTGCCAATTGAACCGCCAGCCGAGATCGTTGGGGAGCAACTGGAGCGGCCTGTCGAAGAAATCCCCGACGAGCCCGAACCGGTGATGGAACCGGAGCCGCTGCCCGAGGTGAATCCTGAACCAATGCCTGAGCCGACGCCGAATGTTCCGATGGCAGAGGTTGCCCTTCCGGAGTCTCCCAACGGAACGATTCCGGCTTCTCCGGATGCAATGTCGGGCGAGGCGACGGCAGCGGTTGATAATCGCAGCAGCGCAGGTCGAAAGGTGATGCTGGAAAAGTATGGCGGATCCGCAGCAAGTGAGTCTGCTGTTGGGCACGCCCTGGAGTGGCTCGCCGCTCGACAGCGATCAAACGGAAGTTGGGACTTTATCGACGTTGGGCCATGTGCAAATCCCGGGACGATCAACAATCCGATCGGCGGAACTGCTTATGCGTTGCTGCCGTTTCTTGCAGCCGGGCAATCTCACAAGGAAGGCCAGTACAAAAAGACGGTTCAAGCGGGGCTTGAGTTTCTGATGACCATCGGCGTGACTGCGCCGGCTGGATATGACCTGCGAGGTGTTGTCAACTTAACGGATAAAGACAAAGAGCCCAACTACGCCTACTACGTCCACGGTGCTGCGACACTCGCGCTGTGCGAAGCGTATGGAATGACGAAAGATCGCAAGCTGAAAGTTGCTGCCGAAGGCGCTGTGCAATTCCTTCTGAACTCGCAGGATCCTCGTGGCGGCGGCTGGCGATACAACCCACAGCAGGGGGGTTCCACATCGGCAACGACGATCCAGGTGATGGCTCTCAAAGCTGCAGAGAAAGCTGGAATCAAGATCCCGGAAGCAACCTTCAAGGGTGTGATGTTCTATTTGGACAGCGTTGCTGTCGATGGGGCCGGACGATACGGCTACGAGGCCGAGAAGAAGACCTATCAGATTTCCGTCACGTCAATGGCACTGCTTAGTCGGATGTACTTGGGCTGGGGCCGCGATGATGGTGACCTGCGAGCAGGCGTGGCACTGATCGACAAGCGAGGTCCCTACGACAATCTATACTACAACTACTTTGCAACGCAGGTCGTCAAGAACTGGGGCGGCAGGGAATGGGAACGCTGGAACGGCCGCCTGCGGGACGACTTGATCGCCTGGCAGGAAAAAGGCAATCCCGAGACCGACGATGAAGCTGGCAAAAAGGCGAATGAGAATCCTGCTGAGGGGAGTTGGGCTCCGCGAGATCGCGACGACTACAGCAAGGCGGGCGGGCGATTGCTAACGACTTGTCTCGCAACCCTGACTCTGGAGGTCTATTACCGCTACAAGCCACTATTGACAGAATCCACTGATTCTACTGAGGTCGTCGGCACGCCCAAATAAGTTGCTGCAAAAGCAACAGGTGAATCCTGTTTTTTGAGCAATGCCATTGACTCGATTTGGCTTGAAGAGATCACCGGAACGCTTGCTATTCAATCAACGGAACGACTCTCGCCTTTTGCCAGGGTCGCTTGAAGGGCGATTCCAGCAGTGATCGTTTAACTCGCAAACTGGCGCTTAGTCAATGAAGCTCTGATGAATGTAGGCTGAAACTCACTCCGCTCGGTCCGGCTTGCGAAACACGATCCCCCAAGTCTCGGATAACAGAGTCCTAGAACGCAAATCCGCCGCCGACAACGGTCCCGATTATCTCGTTGCGAAGGTCTCCGACGAGTCCACCTCGCAGAAAGATATGCGGGTGCAGCCAGTGAATGAGTTCGGCCGTGTAGAACGATTCGTCAAACTGGTCCTCAAGCTCGCTGAAGATTGTCACTCGCACGGCAGTGGAATCGGTGAAGTCATATTCAGCACCAAAATTGAGCATGAACTCGTCAGTGACGTCTTTTTCCTTGAACGTGTTACCGAAGCCATGCATGCGAACTTTATCGATCGTTTTCTGATAGCCCATTTGCACGAATGGGCGAAAGACTGGTGTCACATCTGCAAACAGAGTCGTCCCAATAGCCCAGTCGGCAGTGGAACTTGCAAATTCACCGCCGGTGCCGAGTTCTGGAAGAGTTCCGGAGATTCCCAGTCGTCGAGTTGAGATAAAAGCGTCCTGAAAGATCATCGTCTGGAACTCGTTGATCCAGGGCATGGGGACATTCGCTGAGGCCCGGAAGCCCGTCAGGGAATCATCAAGCTGCTCAATTTCTTCAGGCGCGTCGATGTAGATGAATTGTCCTTCAACGTAGCCTCGACCCAACAGTCCAGCCCGACCCACAGACTCCGAGTCGATGTCCGAATCGGAGAATGATTCCTGAGCGAGACCTGAAGTCGCCGTCATAGCAAGTGAAAGAAGTATAACGCCAGCGAGCTGCAGCGTGGAAAGCTTCATGAGAATCAGGAACTCCAAAACGATTGAAACAGGCCATCGATTGTTGGCCTGGGTGTTTGGAGCGTAGCGAAAGGTCCTATTGTGACCAAAGCCGGATGAGTCGCATTCGTGCCACTCCACGCTGGGCAGTGAATAGAACGAGCAGCAGAGTGGCCAATTCTGCTGGAAGCGACAGCAGAGTCGTTGGATCCAGTTCCTGAGTTTCGTTGAAAGTTGTCACATATCCGCCCAACGCCGCCTCCGACTATCTGCAGATTGGTGTGCATTCTTTCGACGAACGTCGCAAACCTAAAATCCAAAGCCAAGGCTCTTCCGAATGTCGCTCGGCGAGACGCCCCGTGTTCTAAGTGAATGCAGAGTTTCCGCTTCGTCGCGCTTGGCCAGTCGTTTGCCTGACGGGTCGCGGATCAGGTGGTGATGGTGATATTCGGGAGTTGGCAGACCCAGCAACTCCTGCAGCAATCGTTGCAAATGCGTGGCTTCAAACAGATCGAGTCCGCGAGTCACACGGGTCACTCCCTGCAAAGCATCGTCGCAGACAACGGCCAGATGATAGCTGCATCCGATGTCTTTTCGAACGAGGACGACATCGCCGAGTAGCTCGGGTCTTGCGGTTTGCGGACCCTGGTCAAGGTCGATCCATTCAAGCTCTCGCCCGGCCACTTTCGTTGCCAGTTTGAGATTGAGGCGAAGTGCGAACGATTCACCAGCGGTGATTCGAATCTGCCGCTCGTCTTCGGAAAGGTCCCGACACAGGCCGGGATACAGCGGTCCTTCACTTCCATGCGGCGCGCCGCCTGCTGCGTCAACTTCTCGCTGAATGTCTTTTCGAGTGCAGAAGCACGGATAAAGCAACCCTCGATGTCGCAGCGATTCGGCGACAGCTGAGTATTCGCTTACGTGTTCCGATTGCCGACGGACCGGCGATTCCCAGCGAATCCCCAGCCATGCGAGGTCTTCAAGAAGCGATGTTTCCCATTCCCGTCGACAGCGAGTGAAATCGATATCCTCCAGACGCAGCAGAAATCTTCCACCCGTTCGTTGTGCGGACTCAAACGCAAACAGAGCCGAGTAGGCGTGCCCCAGGTGCAATTGGCCGGTCGGACTGGGCGCGAAGCGAGTGACAATGGCTGATGTCATAGCGTTATGCAATCAGTTGGGAACCCACGGATTCCATGAGGCGTGATACATGGCTTTGGGAACTCCGGCATCTAAAAGCTGCTCGGCCAGTGCGTCAACTCCGGTTGAACGTGAGCCCATGATTGCGTCCACAAGTCCGGGCGTTGAACGATACTCGAACGCATTGTAGCTCGACAGTTGCAACTGTTTGGCAAGAGCCGCGACGGCATCTTCGACGTAGCCGATTTCATCCACCAAATGGTTTTCCAACGCCTGATTGGCGGTATAGATTTGGCCTGTGGCAAGACCTCGAATCGCCGCGTCGTCCAGTTGGGATCGACCCTGATCGATCACCGTCACGAAACGGTCGAACGAGTCCTTCATAATGGCCGCCCAAACGTCCTTCTCTCGTTCTGTCATGTCTCGGAAGGGATTCAGGGTATCCTTAAGCGGACCCGTGACCAGTGGTTCCATCTTCACGCCGATCTTCTGAACGAGCTCAGTGGCGTTGTATCGCGGAATGATGACACCAATCGAACCCGTCCACGTTGTGGGTTCTGCAAAAATCCGCCCCTGTTCACCGATAGCCATTGCGATGTAGTAGCCTCCTGAAGCAGCCAATCGTTTCATCGCAACGTAGACCGGTTTCACTTTCACCATCTTTTGAATCTCACGATGGAGCTGATGACTGTCGGCGACAAAGCCGCCCGGGCTGTCGATGGCCATCACGACTCCTTTAACTGTCTGATCTTCTGTGGCTCGCTTGATTTGCCGCAGCCATCGTTCGGTGAAAGGCGGGCTGATTGTGCCCGTAAAGTTGATGATGGCAATGCGGTCAGCCGCCGACTTCTCACCCGCGAAGTGCTGCTCCGGAATTCCCGCGGGCGAATACGCAAGTGGGTCAAGAATGAACCACAAGTTTACCAGAACTGAAAGCACCAGTGCGACAAGGAGACAGCGTCGAAGCCAGCGAGTACCGCTTCGTTCGGAAACACCTTCGACTCGCACAATCACGGTCGATGCATTGACTGAAGTCGATTCGCCGGGAGGAACCGTTTTCTCAATCGCCATTGTTTTGCAACCACAGAAAGGATCGGCATTCACTGCCGAAGGAGCGGTGTAAGTTCATTTCAAACCCGCACTGTGAGAAATGAGGGGGCTTGCATCAAGTCTACGGAGGATTCCGGTTGTGAGAGTCGTAGCCATCCTGTCTGTCGTACGGTCAGCAAAACCGGGGCAACAGGAACAATCCGACTTTTCGAAACCGTCGATAGGTAGCCTAGGAATCCGTTGGCGATGAGCTACGACATGCCAATGCAACAGCCCGAATATGGGCCTGATTTGCAGCGGAATCGAAGACACCAAATGGATGTCACCAGTCGCAGGTTTTTCGCCTGCGCTCAGAGGCAACTCGGACAAATCTGGGCAGTGAGCTTTGGCCAGAGCTTAGTTCGTTACAGGGATGAGACTCATGACGACTCGCAAAAACTTACGCCGTAAACTCTTCACCGCGGCTGTTTCAACCGCGCTGATGCTGTCGGCGGTGAATTCCAGTGCCATCACGTATGAATCGACGGTCAGGGGACCATCGAGTGGGATTCAGCGAGTTCAGTATCAGACTGGGCAGGCCGGTCAGCCCAATGGACAGCCAGGCGGTCAGCCAGACTCGTCCGTGTCTGCAGAGCTGCAGAAGATCTTCGAAGCAAACGGTCAGCCGATGCCGTCGATGAATGAGAGAGATCTACCCAACGCTCACGTGCACCAACCTGCAATGGCCCCACAGACTCAGGCGGCGCCTCAACAGCAGCCACAGGGCATGCAACAACCGGGTTTGCGGCCGCAGGGCATGCAACAGCAGGGCATGGCAAAAGCTCAACAGCCGGGACGAAGCCAGACTCCGCAGCCGCCGAAAAAGAACTTCCTGCAGAAGTTCATCGGCAAGGTGAACGGGGCAGAGAAAAAGGCTTCTGAGGCCGCAGTCATTCCACCGGTTCCGCCTGGCTACCAGGAACCCGCACCTGCGCCGCCGTCCGGTGGGACCGTGACGGCTAAGAAGCCGAATGGGCAGTATGGAATGCAGGGCCAACCGGCAATGCAGCAGCCTCAGAATCGACAGCCGAACGGTCAGTACGCTGGAAGTCAGCCAGCACAGAACTCAAACGCTCAAAACAATCCGGTTAGGCCGGCTTCGAATGGCAAAGTGGTTTCGAACAGTGCGTCGGTTCAAAATGGTAGTGTTCCACAGGGTGCTCCTCGCCAGTCAAATGCACAGCCTCGAACGGCAACCAATGCCAGCCAGCCGGGAGCAAACTCTGGAAATTCTTCGCAAACTCGAATGACGCAGGCGTCGTCTTCAAAGGTAGCGACAGGGGCGCAAGGCCAGTCGCGAGCCGTGAAGCAGCCAAGTCAACCAGTTCCAGCGGCGCCGGTCTTCAACGCTCCAGCAGTGCCCGGAGCGGCACAAAACCGAGTTGCGAATTCAGCGTCAGGATACCCAACGCCGAGAACTCAGCAATACGTTCAGCCAGGAACGGCTCCGGCTTTCATGCCGGGAGCACAGTCGCCTCGCACTGCGTCAACTCAGACCGCTGCGGCGGCTCCTGTCGCGGTTGCACCATCTCCGCGAACTGTGACGACGACAAAGCCTGCTGACGACGGCTTCGAAGATCCGTTCAATGAATCTTCAGTAGGCGACGAGACGTCTGACGTGCTGGATCTCAATTCGATTGCGAACACGCCCGCCATCGAAGCGACCGTTCCCAGCCAGCCGGAGGCAACAGCAGCACCCATCGCTGCTACGAGGGCCGAAGCTCCGCCGAGCAAGGCTGTGGCTGGTGTCGTACCTTTCACGGCAAACACGCCAACGGCAGAAACGTTGCCAACGTTCACGGAAGACGGAGCCGTGCCGCTCGAACCTGTTGACGAAGAGTTGAATCCGTTTACAGGAGTGCGGCTGGACGAAACGAACGTCGAGATGTTCGACCCCAGCCTTTCCGGAACTTCTACCGATCAGCCAGCGAAGTCCGGGGTTCGACCTTTCGCTCCATCAGAAACGGGTGGCGATTTCGGCGATCCAGCACCACCGATGGAAGAATTTAGTGACGATCTTCCCGCGATTGGTCTTCCGCCTGTCGATGAGTTCGCCATTCAGGCAGTGGAGCCCGCTCCGAGTGTCATGACGATTCCGGATCTTGATGGGAAGGAATCACTTTCGCCGAGTAGCTCGGCCGCGACTTCAACTCCGATCAGTTCGTCGACAACGAATTCAGCAGGTGCGCCGAGTCGCCAGTCCGGCTCATCGGCTGTGGACGTGACCGAGTCCAGCACTGCACCACTTCGCAGTGTCGACACCGAACGCCTTCAGCAGGCGACAGAGCTGGAACGACGAACTCGTCAGCAGCGGATGATTCAGTCGCGATCTTCTCAGACCGGGTTCAAGGGCTTTTGTCCGGTCGAGCTTCGCGATCGTCGCGAACTAATCGACACCAAGCCGGAGTGTACGGCGACGTTCGGGTTGCAGACGTATTCGTTCTCGTCGGCGGCTGCGAAGGCCGCATTCGAAGCTGATCCTTCACGATACGCTCCTGCTGCAGGAGGAAGTGACGTCGTTCTACTCGTCAACAGCGGCGAAGAGCAACCTGGGATGCTGGATTACGCTCTGTGGTATCGGGACCGTCTGTATCTGTTCCGATCCCGGGAAACTATGGCTCTGTTCAACAGCGATCCGCTGAGATTCTCCAATCAGTATTGAACATCAGAGATCAACTGAATTCCAACCTCGCGAACAGGGAGCACTGGCAACGGTGCTCCCTGTTTTCGTTCGCGCTGTTTCTGCGCTGATGGAACTTTGACTCTCGCTGTGTGCACTGAACAGGTGAAACGCCTGACGCATTGTGACACGGCTGCCTGGTCGTTTTGTGGATGCTGTTGAGATCCCCTGGAAGGCCGTTACACTGGTGCTGATCAATTGATCTCACCCTTGGTCGGTCTCGACCGTGAACGGCTTTTGCGAGGCAACTTCGATGAAACTTTCTGTTCTGACGTCCCTTTGCGCGGCGGTTGTGGCTGTCGGCAGTTTGCTGAGTTCTTCGGCATCGGCGGACGACACTCTGGTCTTCCAGCCGAAACATCATGCAGATGTTGCCAAGCATATTGTGCTGATCTCGGGTGACGAAGAGTATCGTTCGGAAGAAGTCATGCCGATGCTCGGCAAGATTCTCAGCCAGAAGTACAACTTCAAGTGCACCGTAATTTTTGCGATGGGACCTGATGGAGCCG
>JANMEV010000393.1:0-16024 GCA_031377305.1 Planctomycetota bacterium
GGAAGTCGCTGACGCTCGGTCCGGCCGACGAAACCTCGATCCCTCAAAATACGAATAGCAGAGCGACAGTGCCGGGGCAACGCCTTCCAGAGAGGTTCAGAGAATTGTCCGCAGCGGCTATAACTCTCGATTGTGGAACGGACGATAGAAGGTTCCCGGGGTGGAATCCCAAAATGCAGAGGCTGTGTAAGCATGCAAAGTCCAGCTCGGCTGAAACTCTATTCGGCCAGTGGCGATAGTGCAGTCAGATCCGCATTGTCCGGAAAGTTCTGAAGCGAGTGGAAAACAGCCGCCATCAGTTCGTCTGGCTTGAAAGGTTTTTGAACCACAGCTTTGACCTGTTCCCGTCGCTGAAAATCCGAAAGGTTAATGGTTGAGTATCCGCTCATCATGACCACAGGAACTGTTATTTGTTTGTTCGCCAACTCGTCCAACATGGCATTGCCGTCCATAACTGGCATCATGCTGTCGATCAACAGGCAATCAACTTGTGAATTGTCAACAAGAAACTCCATCGCTTCCGTCGCCGAAGTAAAGGCGTGGATCTTTCGCTCGTCACCAACGAAGATTGATCGGACAACCTCCAAGACGCTCTCCTGATCATCAACAACCACCAGGTTGAGATCGTCGCGCACCTCGCGGAAATTCAGCGGAGGTACCGTTTGGAGTTTGACTGAAATCGATTCGACTTCACAAACCGGAAACAGAATTCTAAACGATGTGCCTTCGCCAACCACCGAGGTCAGTTGAATCAATCCATCGTGTCGATTGACATGACCATAGACCACCGAAAGCCCGAAGCCATGCCCCGTTGAATCCGTCTTGGTTGTAAAGAAGGGCTCGAAGACTCGCGAAATGTTTGCCGACTCGATTCCGGGACCATTGTCCTGAACTTCCAACCATACAAATTCGCCACCCACCTTGCGATTGCCGAAAGTCGCCGGCTCGATCGGAATACTGCTTAGCGACTCCCTGCCTGTTCGAATAGTGATCTCGCCAGGGCGGTTCGCCAGGGCCTGACTGGCGTTTGATGTGAGGTTGAGGATAATCTGATCCAACTGCCCGGCATCCACCTCCGTCATCAGAGATTCAGAGAACGGCTCGAATCTAATGATGTGTTTTTGGCCGAGCCCGGCTTGCAGCAGCGGTAGAATGCGATCCGCGGCGTGGTTGAAATCAATGGCCGCTTTCACTGACGGTTCCTTGCCAGCATAGGCCAGCATTTTGCGGCTCAGGCGCGCGGCCGACTCGGCAGATCGAACGATTCCATCAAGACACTGTTTCGCAGCAGGTGAGCCCGGCTCGACATGCCGAAGCAAATCCGCATTTCCCATCACACCTACAAGTAGGTTGTTGAAGTCGTGAGCGACCCCGCCAGCAAGGGCTCCCAGACTTTCCATTCGCTCAGTTTGTGCAAGACGCAGTTCGATCTGTTCCCGCTCCAGCCTCTGAGACACGCTGTTCCGAATCTCTTCCTTCAGCCGACGATTGACACGTCGCAGTTTGACGCGTTCCCTGAGAAGAACCAGAACCAGAACTCCCACGATAGCAATTCCGATCTGGGCAATTCGCAATGACCTTAACTCTTCATGCGATGCCTGAAGCTGCTTTGCCAAAATGAGCTGAGCTTGATCCTTGAAGATTGCCTCGGCGCGAATCGACTGCCGATTTGCCAACGTGGCAGATGACAGACTACCGCAGGCGTTCAGTGCCTGAAGACGCGATGCGAGCGTATTCGAGAAACTGGATCGGAAAGGTCGACTGGAAGAATCTTTGGGGAGCTTCGCCACGACCAGTGCAAACCGATGCAGCAGCTCGGGGCTATTTGCGGAGCTCAAAAGTGATTCAGCATTCGCGAGCCGCTCTGCACAATTCGGCCATGATTGACTTGCCAATTCAATCTCCGCGGAAAGCACTTCGCAGGAGGCTGTGATTGTCTTGTTTTGCAGGGTATCTGCTTCTCGCCGTGCTTGCGACAGGTAACTCACTGCGTCCTGTACTTTGCCGCTCATGTGATTTAGCTCAGCAGCCAGTATCAGTAGTTCAATCCGCAGTGATCGTGGTACCTTTTCAAAATTCTGATCTTCGACGATCCTTTCGATCGCAACGATCTGTGCCCAATCGAAATCTTCTTCGGTTCGATTTCGTTTGTAAAGGGAGTTGCGGACTTGAAGAAGCTTGAGCTGAGTCGCCAGATCTTCCCGTCCGGCAGCAATCTGCAGCCGCCGAAACTCTGCAGCCTCGTCTTCACCCAGTTCTCCAAGGGAAGACTTGTACTCCAGAAGGTCACCATAGGCATCCAAACGAACACCAACGTCCGTCGCCCCGGACGAATGTTCCAATTCGACCTCCAACGACTTGATGATTGACTTCGACTGGGGTGGCCCCATCTGACACTCGTGGCGGCATAGGGCCTGCATGAACAGCAAGTTCAGGGTTGCATCCGTGCCGGCAGGAAACATACTCAAAGCGACTTTGAAGTCCTCAATTCCGCGCTCAACACCGCCAAGAATTGATTGAGCACATGACCGATGCATCATTGCTGTAGCGACAACGGCTTCCACGTTTGCGAGTTTGGCAGAGACGATCAGCTGATCGCATTGCGATACGCAAGCTGTTGCGTCGTTGTTCAGCAAAGCAGCGTTTGATCTGAGTTGCGAAATCCAGCGGCCGTCGACAGCACTGCGGCTAACGTCAGAATTCGTTCGAGCAACCTTCGCTGAAACACCTTGCGAGGCGTCGTTCTCAGCGACAACAGAACAGCGAAATATCGCGATCACACACACAAACAGGGCGAGTTTCCTTACCATCCCTTGACTACTACCTTTTTGAAACCAAGTTGATGTTCAAGGTCGGCAGGATCCGTCCGTTAAGACCGAGGATGAATTGTTGCCATCCAGCCCAGCCTGTTCAATCTCGCGAGGCCACATTCACGCAACTAGGGAAACAATTTCAATGCGACTAGTCCGCATTTGAGCAATTCATCGAATGATGAGAAGGCGTTTCAGGTTTTTGCCTATAAACCTGAAAAAACAGGCAGGGCACAGCCAAGAGGAACCATGCCGGAGGCGAACCACAAGAATCGGCTTCTTTTGTGAACGTCTCGGAAGTCCGCTGACACAAATGTTCCGTCCTGCTACGATCGTGTTGGATAGAAGTTCCTGACCCCATAATCAGACTCAATTCAGGTTGCTGAAAACAGGCGTATTCATGCGAGACCCCCGACTGCAGTTGAAGAATCCGTTTGTCGCTGCGATCCTGGCTTATTTGATTCCAGGGGCCGGACACTGGTATCAGGGACGCCGATTCAAGGCGACGATCTACTCTGCCTGCATTCTTTCCCTGTTTATCTGGGGAATGGTACTTGGGAGTTTTCAGCCGGTTTACAGCGCGTTGGTACCGCGGAACCAAAGTCAGTCGACTCAGTTCGACAAAACGCCTGCACCGCCAAAGCTTTCTTTTGGCTATCTGGCTCAGGTTCTCGTAGGGGCGGCTGCGCTGCCAGCGGTGATTCAGGAAGTGCGATTCGGTGCTGAAGAAGTTGATACGGAAAAACTCTATGCCGACATCAACAGCGATTTTACGGGCATCGTGCGGCTACACAATGCAGGGTCAGAAACGGCGATGGTTGTTCGAGGGCGAATTGAACTTTCCCCAGAGAATCCTGCTGGAAGTCGTGATGTGACCGGGACTCTGACTGGCAAGACCGACGACGGGACAGTGGTTGAGTTCACACTGGGCGGTCCAATCAGAATTGGAAGAGAAGTCTTTGGGTCACCTCGGAGGGAGATCGAATGCGGAATCGTTGGAAACCAGGCCGACTCCCTGCCCAGTGAAGGCAAACTTACAGGCACCGTCGAACGCAGCTTCCAGGATTGGTTTCAAGCCCCCTGTGACAGTCATGAATTAGATCGACTTCATGGGAGCCTGAGTCGACAGTTTGATGTTGCGTCCGTTTTTACCTGGATTGCCGGTTTGTTAAATCTTTTGGCCATTTGGGATGCCGCGGACGGTCCGGCGTACGGCTATGGGGACGAGAAGCCCGAGCCCAGCGACGATGACGAATCTCCCAAGAAATCGTGACGAAGAAGTTTCGACCCCGCTCGAAACATGTTTGACCTCCACGCTTCTGTTGCTGAGCTTCACAATATGGATCTCTCCATTCTAACCAATGCGGTTCCGCTGACGGCTGCGATCTGCCTTGTCTACTCTGCCAGTCGTTTCGAGCTTCCCAGCAGGATTCTCAAATCTGCTGCCATCATGTTTGCCAAGACCGTGGCGTTTCTGGGCCTGTTGTATTCCTTTTTGCTTTACGTATCGCGATAGAATTCATCAACGCTCGTAAAGTGGCCATTTGAAAGTCGCGGACTGACCAAAATCGCGAAAGCGAATCGGGAGTTTTAGTCATGAAAATCTGCCACCAATTTGAGTTCTGGCAGGCTGTTGATTTAGTAAGCCGCAGAGCGCTAGCTGCGGGTAAATTTTAGAAAAACACCTGGAAAACACCCGCGGCTAGTGCCTCGCGGCGCAGTTATGTGACTAATTCAACAGCCTGCTAAGTGCGGCCACACTTAAACAGATGACGGGAGCTCTTCACATGAATCCGATTCAGGAATTCCATCAGCTCCAGAACCGTCGCCAGTTCTTTGGTGATGGTGCTTTGCGTATGGGAGGGATTTCGCTGGCCATGCTGGCTGCCGAACGGGCCGCCTCTGCTGCATCAGTCGATGCGACAAAGGCCGAAATGATTCATCCGCCTTTGTCAGGGTTTCCGCATTTTGCTCCCAAAGCCAAGGCCGTCATTTATCTCCACATGAACGGCGGTCCGTCGCAGCTTGATACCTGGGATTACAAGCCAGCATTGCAGAGCTATTTCGACAAGGATCTGCCAGACTCGATTCGTATGGGGCAGCGAATCACCACGATGACCAGCGGGCAGTCTCGCTTGCCTGTAGCGCCGTCGATGTTCAACTTTTCGAGGTATGGTCAGGCAGGAGTTTGGGCGAGCGAACTGCTTTCGAACACGGCGAAGCATGTTGACGACATCGCCCTGATTCGAAGCGTACACACCAATGCAATCAATCACGACCCGGCCTGCACCTTTGTCACAACGGGAAGCGAAGTTCCAGGCAAGCCGAGTCTCGGTTCCTGGCTTGCATATGGCCTCGGCAGCAGCAGCAACAATTTGCCAGCGTTCGTAGTACTGACGCCTCGCTGGTCGTCAAAGCAGGCGGCTCAGGCGTTGTTCTCACGGATGTGGAGCAGCGGGTTTCTGCCATCAAAATACACGGGCGTCGCTTTGCGCAGCGTGGGTGATCCGGTTCTTTACATTGACAATCCGAATGGCGTATCGGCCGAAAGTCGGCGAGCCATGCTCGACACTTTGTCGCAACTCAATCATCGCAATTTCGAACGCTTCGGCGACCCTGAAACGCAGACTCGAATCGCCCAGTATGAGATGGCGTTTCGAATGCAGAGCAGCGTTCCAGAGCTTGTGGATCTGTCTGGTGAGACAAAAGAAACGCTCGACATGTACGGCCCGGAGGTCACCAAACGTGGCACCTTTGCGGCCAGCGCGCTGTTGGCTCGGCGAATGGTGGAGCGCGGCGTGCGAGTTGTTCAACTGTTGCATCGCGGCTGGGACCAGCACGGCTCTTTGCCGAGCGAAATTCGCAACCAGTGTTATGACACAGATCAGCCATGTGCGGCGTTGCTACGGGATCTGAAGCAACGAGGAATGCTGGACAGCACTTTGGTGGTATGGGGCGGCGAATTTGGCCGTACCGTCTATTCCCAGGGCGCGCTGACGAAGGCGAACTATGGTCGCGATCATCACCCTCGCAACTTTTGCATGTGGCTTGCTGGTGGCGGAATTCGAGGCGGCGTGGTGCACGGCGAAACTGATGACTTCAGTTACAATGTCGTCGACAAGCCATGTCATGTGAATGACCTGAATGCCACAATCCTGCATTGCCTGGGAATTGACCACGAACGCTTCTCTTATCGATTTCAGGGACTTGATCAGCGCCTGACTGGTGTGGAGCCTCAGCACGTGGTTCAGGAAATCCTTGCGTAGCGCTGTGCGCCCAATTGGCTCGGGAGCCCTGCCTTCAGTTCGCGGGGCAACAGGTTTTGACCAATTCGGGCTGACGATTAGAACAACTCCACTGATCCGAAGTCGGAGTTTGACTGGCCAGCGAACTGCGAACCGGCTGCCGAAGAGTATAGAACGGCACGCTCCGATTCCATAGTGCTGCGTCGCTGCAGCCATTCACACCATTCTCCCGTTCGTTCTTCGACGAGCGATGAATCGGCGGTGCTGGTGGTTGTCGCAACGTTGTCGTGGATCACGTCAAGCGCCTCGACGATGTGCATAATCTGTTGATTGATGCGATCCTGGAACTGCAATCCCATGACGGCTTTGGCAATGTCGCCGGTGAGATCCTTACTGACGACTTCTGCGGATTGCAGCGCATCCACAAGTCCCTGATGCAGTTGGCTGAGTTCGCGCAGAGTACTCTTCAGCGACTGACTTGTTTCGGACGCATGTGCGGCAAGAGCCTTCGTTTCGTTTGCGACGACGCTGAACGCCGTCCCCTGAACCCCTGCACGCGCGGCTTCGATCTGGCCGTTCAAGCCGACCATTCTGGCTTCTTTGGAAATCGTGTCGACTCGAAGTAGAGTCTGTCCGGCTGTTTCGAGCACCTGATGCATAACGGTCTGACTCTCAATTCGGCACTGCGATCGCTCAACGGCATCACGAGCTTTTTGAGCCATGCCACCAAACCCAGTGCTGACGTTCAAAACAGAGTGTTCCAGATCTTCCGCTGTTCTCGTCAACTGTCCGGACAGCACTTTCAGCACGCGGAACGCAGCTGCCACTTCGACTGACGCAGGAAGGTCTCGCCTGGTCTGGGGTCCCTTCCGTTCAGAGTTGCGGTTGGTCTCACCAACACTCGACTCTGCATACGAACAGGACAGGAGTCGATTCGGAAACAACCGACTCAATCGCCGCAGAGTATTCCAAAGTGTTTTCATATTGGGCCGGTTTCAGATATTGGGGGGGGCTGGCATGTCGGAACGAATACTCAGGTCTTTGAGAACTCTTATCGGCTACGTGATCGCCGGCGTTGCCGCTGCACGCACATTTTTGGCGCGACCAGCCGACAGCAACTGCGACGTGATGCGATCCAAAGGCAATACCTGAACTGCGGCATGCATGGCAACAGCTTCCTTCGGCATCCCGTAGACAACACACGACGCTTCATCCTGAGCGATCGTGTGCGCGCCGGCGTTTCGCATGGCGAGCAATCCGGCTGCTCCGTCGCGTCCCATTCCTGTCAGAATCGCGCCAACGGCATTTGGACCAAGATAACGAGCACACGAATTGAAAAGTACATCCACCGAAGGACGGAAGCCTGAGACTTTCTCACCGGTTCGAACGCGAACACTGTAGGTTGCACCGCTACGGCAGGCTTCCAGATGATGGTCGCCCTGAGCGATTAACGCGTGGCCGGGCAGAATTCGGTCGCCGTCCTCGGCTTCTTTGACTCGAATCTGGCATGTCCGATCCAGACGCTCGGCATAGGATTTTGTGTAACCCCGGGGCATGTGAATCACAGCAATTACTCCGGGGGCATCTGGTGGCATGGTTGTGAGAAGAGCCGACAGTGCTTCAGTGCCGCCTGTGGATGTTCCGATTGCCAGCACCTTATGGGTACTTGTGATCAACGCGTCGCTGCTGATCGGCGATTTTGGAATGCTGGCTAAGTTCAGTGGCGCAGCGCGGCGCGGTTGGATTCTTGCCGATGCCGCAGTACGGATCTTGGTAATTAGCTCTTCGTTCAAATCCTGCATGCTGGTCGAAACGTCGATTTTTGGTTTCGTCACAAAATCGAATGCACCAAGTTCCAATGCGCGAAGCGTGGTTTCGCAGCCGCGTTCGGTCAGCGATGAGACCATCACTACCGGCATTGGACGGCTGGCCATCAGCTTTTCGAGAAACGTCAAGCCGTCCATGCGCGGCATCTCGACGTCCAGAGTCAGGACGTCAGGATTCAGCTTCATGATCTTGTCGCGGGCAGCGTATGGATCGGCGGCTGCGCCAACGACTTCGATGCCCGAATCGGTCGACAGAATTTCAGTCAGCAACTGACGCATCAGAGCAGAGTCGTCGATAATCAGCACTTTGATTTTTGCCATTGGCTTCCCTCACTGCGTGAAGTGACACTCTGCATTAATTTCAAAACAGCACGACACGGGCTTCGTCCGCCCCGGATGATCGAGAACGCCGTCTCATTTGCTGCACTTCCTGTTCACACTTTTCTTCGATCTTCTGAACCGGACGCACGAACGCCTGACCTGTGTGAGTCATGAATTGAATCTGTCGTCCCGAAAGTCCGCCCAGATCCTGGGCAACGATGGGAATCATGTCTGTTTCCAAAAACTGAAGAGCAAACTGAATGTTTTGTTCACCGATCGTCACTCCGGCATTGCCTGTTGTTCGATTACCCAGGACATCTGCTCCGCCAAACACTTTCGCCGTCAAGCGTCGCCGATCGCCGCCCAGTCTCATGATATCGTTGATCAGCAGTTCCATGGCATGAATACCGTAGGCCGCAGACGGACCATCGGCCGCACTATTGGTCGGCAACATGAAATGATTCATTCCCCCAACGCAAACTTTCGGGTCGTAGAGGCAGACTCCAACGCACGAGCCAAGCAGGGTTGTCACCTTCATTGGTTCGTGGCTCGCTTTCACTTCACCCACGATGATCGAAAATGTTGGAATCCTGACGTCACTGTCAAAGCCAATTTCAGGTTCAGAAGCAGATTGTTTCTCGGGGTTTCGCAGTCCCCTGGATTCGCGTGCATGGATTGTCGACGGACGCAGAGTGTCACAATTTGTTTTGATGGTACTTGTTGGCGACGGAAAGCTGGCTGTGGACGGCGTCGGCGGGGTCTTCTTTGCAGCTGCTCCCATGCCTGGGCTGAGTCGATAGATCGTGTTGCCGAGCGATGTGTAGACCTGATCAAGTCGCAAAATGGATTCGCTGTGCCCTATGAATAAGTGGCCTGTGGGAACCAACTGATCCGAAAAGCGAGTCAACAATCTGTCCTGTGTCGTTTCGTCGAAATAGATCATCACGTTTCGACAAAAAATGATGTCAAAGTACGTATTGATCGGCCAATGCGGCTCGATGAAGTTGATTCGGCGAAAGGTGATCAGCTCCTGAAGTTCCGAACGGACCTGAACTGGAGCTTTCGGATCTTTCGACGTCTTCTGGAAGTGTCGCTTCAGAATCTCACGAGGAACATCACTCACCCTATCGGCCGCGAAGACACCTTTCTGAGCGTGAGCCAGCACGTCTGTATCGACATCGGATGCCAGAATGCGAATATCCCAGCCGTGAAATGACGTCGGTCCGAAGTGGTCGAGCACTGTCATCGCCAGCGTATAGGGTTCTTCGCCCGTGGAGCACGCGGCACTCCAGATGCGAATCCTGCGTTCGCCGGTTTCCTTTGCCTTCTTCTCCAGCATGGGAAATACAGTCGAGCGGAGGTAGTCGAAATGGTGCTGTTCGCGGAAGAAGTCGGTCTTATTGGTCGTCAGAGCGTTGATCATCTTCAATCGCTCTTCGCCATTACGATCGTTTTCATTCAGGTACTTATAGTACTGGCTGAACGACGACAGATTGAGAGCTCGCAGGCGTTTCGACAGGCGAGATTCCACAAGTTGCTGCTTGCCCTTGCCAAGTGAAATTCCAGCTTCTTTGTAGATCAGCTCACGAAAGAGGTTGAACTCCTTTTCGGTGAGAGAGATTGTGGCGTTATCGGGCATGGGGAAAAGAAATCCGCGGGCGAAGGGGGACAGGTTAAGCCTATGTCGAAAGAGATGGCACGACGTGATCTACGTGTGCTCGTTTAACCCGAGCCGCAGGCGACAGTTGCCTTCGGCGATACTCACGTGGGCCGTCGCTTCAGGTTGGGGTCAAACGAGTTGTTCAGTTGCAGCGTGTCAGCTCCGCCACATGCCATTATCAGGCCGCCAGTGTGTTGCCGAGCAGGCGATCGATATCCAGGAGAGTAATCAGGTTCTCGCTGGACTTCGCCATGCCGGTAATGAAGCTGGTGTCAATGCCGCCGCCCAATTCAGGAAGTTGCTCCAGTTCCGATTCGCTGACGTTCAGCACGTCCGACACGGCATCCACCACAAGTCCCATTACCTTTGCACCGACGGTGACAATGATGATCACGGTGAACTGGTTGTAAGTCGCCGCTGGCATACTGAACCTATGCCGAAGATCCACGACGGGCACGACAGTCCCGCGAAGATTCATGACGCCCTTGATGTACGGCGGCACGTTCGGAATCTGAGTCAGATGAGCGAGGCCTTTGATCTCCTGAACTCGCAGGATATCAATGCCGAACTGCTCCTCAGCCAGTTGAAACGTCAGATACTGGTGGCCACCTTCAGTGATGCCGTTAAGGACCGTGGTCGATTGTTTAGGGGATGACATGAAACCTCCAGGGTATTAAAGCGTGGCCCGGAATGAGCCATTGTTGTGTTGTTTGAAACCTGATGAGCCGCAAGGCGCTGGCAACGGGTTTGTTGCTGTTTTTATTACTTCCATGCGCGGCTAGCGCATCGCGGCTCAATTGATCTTTCAAAACTCTACGTACCCAGCCGCGGCTCCTGCCATCTGGTGCAGCTTGGTGGTGACCTTCTCAATATCCGTTTCAACTGGTCGAGCCTTCGATCGTTTTGATCCTTCAGAACGTCGCGATGAATTTGATGGTTCGCTGCCGTTCGAGCTTTCGAGTCTGAACTTGCCAACGAGATCTCTCAGCTCCTGCGAATGTGTCAGCAGAGACTCGGCAGTGCCTGCCATTTCTTCGGTCTGTGAAGCGTTGTTCTGAGTGACTCGATCCATCTGCGACACGGCCTTGTTGACCTGTTCGATTCCCGTCAACTGCTCTTTCGAAGCGGCAGCGATTTCGGCCACGATGTCGGTCACTCGCTTGACTGAGCCAACGATTTCTTCCAGCGTCTTGCCTGACTGGTTGACCAGTGCTGTTCCGTTTTCGACCTTGCGGACCGAATCCTGAATCAGCGATTTGATTTCCTTCGCCGCCAGAGCACTACGTTGCGACAGGTTTCGCACTTCGGCTGCGACCACCGCAAATCCTCGTCCCTGCTCACCGGCTCGAGCGGCTTCCACAGCAGCGTTCAGAGCCAGCAGATTCGTCTGGAAGGCGATTTCGTCGATTGTCGTGATAATGTCCGCGATTTTTGTTGACGACTGATTGATCTCGCCCATCGCCTTGATGGCATCGGTCAGCACTGCACCGCCCTTTTCCGCTATGTCTCGCGAGCCGTTGGCCAACTGACGTGCCTGCTGGGCATTGTCGGTATTCTGCTTGACGGTCGAAGTAATCTCTTCAAGGCTTGAAGCTGTCTCTTCAAGGCTTGACGCCTGGTGCTGTGCACCCTTCGAGATTTCGTTCGACGCCGATGTCATTTGAGATGCAGCCGAAGCGACGGTCTCAGACACACTTTGAACTGACAGTAATGCCGTTCTGATCGAAGCGACGGCCACGTCCAGTGCTCGTGCCACCTGACCCACAGCATCATCTCCCAGATCAGGAACAATGATGTCGAAGTTTCCGTCCGCGACAGCATTGACGACTTCCAGCACCTGAGCCACTTTGAACTTCATCTCTTCGGCGGCTCGTGCATCCTGACGATGACGTTCAGTGATGTCAGATTCCATCTTCAACTGGGTCTGTTTGCTTTCCGTCACATCGGATGCGTATTTCACAATCTTTTGAAGCTTGCCGTTGACGTCATAGATTGGATTGTACGACGCCTGAATCCACACTTCGCGACCACCCTTTCCGACGCGTCGAGCAAGGCCAGACTGGTACTGTCCTGCCTTCAGGTTGGTCCAGAACTGTCGGTATTGGTTGCCCGAGACCGTCTCAGAATCCACAAACATCGAGTGATGTTTGCCGATAACTTCTTCCTTTGAATAGCCGACTGCATTCAGGAAGTTCTCGTTCACCTTCAGAATCTGGCCGTTCACATCGAATTCGATCGTGGCCTGAGCCTTGTCGATGGCAGCCAACTGACCTTCGTAGTCCGCATTTTTCAGCTTTGTGGCGGTGATGTCCGTCGCATACTTGACGACCTTGAATGGCTTACCGTTGAGGTCATTGATTGGATTGTAAGTCGCTTGAATCCAGATCTCTTTACCGCCTCGACCGATGCGTTTGTATTCACCCGCACTGAATTCGCCGTTCTTGAGCTGAGCCCAGAACTGTCGATATTCAGGGCTCGCAGCATGAGCAGGCTCAACGAACATCGAGTGGTGTTTACCCTTGATGTCATCCAACGTGTAGCCAAGAGTCTTCAGGAGATTGTCGTTGGCATGCAGAATGCGACCTTCAAGATCGAACTCAATCGTTGCCTGTGACTTTCCAATCGCAGCTAACTGTCCTTCGTAGTCGGCATTCTTCAGCTTGGCGGCCGTTGTTTCTGTTGCGTACTTCACAACCTTGAACGGCTTGCCGTTGCCGTCGACGATGGGGTTGTAAGATGCCTGAATCCAGACTTCTCGACCGCCCTTGGCAACGCGTTTGTATTCACCAGCCTCGTATTTGCCTTCATTCAGATTGGCCCAGAATTGGCGATACTCGGCAGTGGCGACTTCGGAAGGAGCCACAAACAGGCTGTGGTGTTTGCCGCGAATCTCATCCAGCGTGTAGCCAAGAGTCATCAGAAAGTTGTCGTTGGCATGCACGACAGTGCCATCCATGTTGAATTCGATTACCGCCTGAGCCTTGTTGATTGCCGCCAACTGTCCAGTGCTGTCTCGCAGTGCCGTGACGTCGTTCCACTCGAGAGAAAAACCCGTCGGTTTGCCAGTCGAATCCTTCACCGGCGTCACATGCAACTGGATCTTCGCATTGCCGACCGTAATGTCTGTCTTTAGAGGCAAATTACGAGGATCAGACAAGACCTGTCGCTGATGTGAAGGAACCTTGTGGAACTTATCGATGCACGTTCCAACGATTTTGGAAGGATCGAAATCTGGCCACAGCTTGCGGAAACTCTCGGCATGCTGAGCGAACAGATCCATTGTGCCTTTGTTGACGTACTGCACGATGAAATTCAGATCCACAACCATGATCGCTGTGTTGACACGGTTCAACAGTTCTCGCTGGGCCTCTTTGCTCTCCGTATTCTCGGCATTCATCTCGGTCAGCTTGCCGAGCATTGCGTTCAGGGCCATTTTACCACGATTCAGGTCGCCAGGAGCGTCGTCGGTCAGAACTTTCGAATAATCCTGACTGGCCGCAGCTTCCATCGAACTGATCATCTGTGAAATTGAACCATCCAGCGCCTTTGAGGCATCGCTGAGTTCGGCTCCCATCAGATCGATCTCGTCTCCCCCGTGAATCGTCAGTCGCTGCGAGAAGTCTCCCGCCGCAAGTGCCTTCGCAAGTTCGCGAGTCGCTGCTAGCCGACGAGTCGCGTTTCGGCTGGCCATCCAGAGAACTCCGCCGACCGTTCCACAGACCAGGACAGCTAGAAGATTCGTCCACCACGCTGAAGCGGTCAGCGTCGATTTTGCTGACGCTTCAAGAGCCCTGTTGTGCTCCTCCGCCACCTTGACGACCTTGCTGATGGCGTCGAAGTGTTCTTCATACTTCTTTTTCAATTCCCCGCCCACAACGGCGCGAGCGTCGTCGAACTTCTTCTCGCGGACCACTGGAAGAAGCTTCTGTTCAACGATTTGAAAACAGGCTTCCGCGGTCTTCTTTGCATCACCGAGCAGTGATTCTCGCAGTGAACCTTCTGGCAGCGCTTTGGTCCAGTGATCGATTCGCGTTTCAAAAGCCGCCTTGTGCAGCTCAAGTACTTTCATCAATCGATCGGCCTCGGTGGCGTCTTCAGCGTCCGCAAGTGCGTGCGACGTGAGGTAGGTCTCAATGATATAGGCCGGCGGAGGCAAAATGTCGGCGACCAGATCCTTGCCGGAGGCGATCTCACTGTAGAGTGGCCCCAGAACGCCAACCTCTTTCATCGTGCTTCTATTGAACATCGCGTCCACGACGATCAGGAGCAGAAGGAAGGCAGTCAATGCTGCAAGTTTTGCGCGAATGCTGAAGTTTCGAATTACGTTCATGGTCCCCACCTGGTATCTGTCAGTTTGGAAGTGTTGATTTTTTCAAAGGACATGAAATCAAAGGTGTCAATCAAGGAGATCGCGCCGCTCCGACGCTGAAAAGTGCATTCTGTCGATCAGGCTGTTGTGAGTTCAGAGGCGTGGGCGATGGTCCCGGCTGAGGATGTACCCTTCGCCGCAAGCGTGCTGATGCCGTTGATGTCGAGGATTAAGGCGACTCGACCGTCCCCGAGAATCGTCGCTCCGGCGACGCCTGGAACTTTCTGGAAGTTGGCTTCGAGATTCTTAATCACGACCTGCTGCTGGCCGAGAAGCTCGTCGACAGCCAGTGAGTATTTGCGTCCCTGGTCTTCGACAATCACCAGCAGATGGCGGTCTGCGGTGTCATGGCCCTGACGAAGGTTCAGTATTCGATCGAGCCTAAGCAAAGGCACGATCTC
Organism: Planctomycetota bacterium; assembly: GCA_031377305.1. Taxonomy (GTDB): domain Bacteria; phylum Planctomycetota; class Planctomycetia; order Planctomycetales; family Planctomycetaceae; genus SXXK01. The sequence goes on from JANMEV010000393.1 coordinate 14,633, forward strand.
GCCGCGAAGCGTTATGACTTCGCCTTTGGCAAGAACCGTCTTGATATCCTGATCCTTTTGATTGATCGATTCGACCACGGACAACAGCGGAATGACGTAGCTGTCGTTGGCCACTCGCACCAGCAGGCCGTCCAGAATCGCCAGAGTCAGCGGCAGTCGGACGATCATTCGGCAGCCTTTGCCCTTCTGCGATCGAATCGAAATGCTGCCTTGCAGAGCTTCGACATTTCGTCGGACCACATCCATGCCGACGCCGCGACCGGAAACATCAGTCACTTGCGCCGCGGTGGAGAATCCTGCCGCAAAGATCAGTCCGTAGATTTCCTCGTCTGACAGATTGTCCTGCTCAGAAACGATTCCGCGTTCGATCGCTTTATGGAGAATTCGGTCTCGGTCGAGCCCCTTGCCATCGTCCTGAATTTCGATGATGAAGTTACCGCCCTGATGGTAAGCCTTCAGGCAGATCGTGCCTTCCGGCGACTTTCCAGCGGCGATACGTTCTTCCGGAAGTTCAATCCCGTGATCGACAGAATTGCGAACCATGTGCAACAGTGGATCGCCGATCTGATCGACAACGGTCTTGTCGAGTTCCGTGTCTTCGCCTTCAGTCTCCAGATGAATCTGTTTGCCGAGTCGATGGCTGAGGTCTCGCACGATGCGAGTCATCTTCTGGAACGACGACGCAATCGGTACCATCCGCAGCGAAAGGCTCATTTCCTGCAGATCACGGACGATCTTGCCAAGTTGAACCAAAGCAACAGATTCCATGTTCGGCAGGAACTTTGACCAATCCTGTTCAACCATCGACGTGCCGATCACCAGCTCGCCGATCTGATTGATCATCTTGTCGAGTCGCTCACGATCGACTCGAACAGTTTCGCTTGTCGTTGAAGCGGGTGAACCTGACGCTGCGGAGCCAGAGCAGCTCTTTTCCACTCGTCGCTCTTCTCTTGATCGTCGTTCCGCGGCAGCAGGTTCGGCGGCAACGACAGTTGCTGGAGCAGCAACCGCGGCAGCCGACGGGCTTGACGAAGTTGCGGCTGCGGCAGGTTGAGCAGCCTCCGATGTTGCTGCGGGGGTCTTTAATGTCGCAACTCCCGAAACAGAATTGGCAGACAGCGGAGCCGCCTTCTGAGCCTGTCGAATGGTTGGCGAACTTTCACCATCGACGAACATGAATACATCCTGCAGAACACTTTCGGGACTCGTCGTGGTCAGGACAATATCCCAACCTATGTAGCAAGTCTCCGCATCCAGTTGAGCGAGCGACGGAATCCTCGAAACGTCTGGCAGTGCTTCAAACGATGTGCTCAGCTTTTGCAGTTCGTCGATCAGAAACAGGGGGTTCAGCCCAAAGTGGAAGAACGACGCTGACGGGCGAAAATTAATTTC
>JANMEV010000394.1:0-21542 GCA_031377305.1 Planctomycetota bacterium
GCAACGGCCTACAATGTCTGGGTTGATCGAATCAGTACAACGACGACGTCTCAGTTTTATCGAGCATCCAATATTGTTGGTGTGTCGCAAACGGTCACTAAGGACTTTCCGATTGGAAAGTATCGCGTTTGGGTCCAGCCGGTTTATGGTGCGACCAACGGATACTACAGTGCTCCGAGTGATATTTATGTGTTGACGCCAACTGCATTTAAGTCAGCACCTGCGACTCAGGTCGTATCACGGCCGACGATCTCCTGGAATGCTCTGCCGGGAGCTGTTAACTATGATGTGTGGGTTGACCGGGTATCGCCAGCACAAAGTCAATTGATTCGGCAGCTGGTCAGCACCACCAGTTTGACCCCGTCTGCTGACTTGACCATGGGTTCGTATCGTGTCTGGATCCGAGGGATCGATGCGATCGGAACCGCTGGGGTCTGGTCGCCGGTTTACAACATCAACGTGCTTCCGACTGTAACTCCAATCGGTACTGCGAGCAGCACCTTCGATCGTACTCCGACGTTTGCGTGGAACGCTGTAACGGGGGCCGCCAGGTACGAAGTGACAGTCAGGAATGCGACGACGTCTGCCATCGTTTACAACGCTCAGTCGACAACGACAATCAGTTGGACACCAACCGTTGATCTTCCGAACGGTCCTTACAAATGGTCGGTAGTTGCTGTGAGTTCAGTGGCTTCCGGAGGTTTGAAAAGCGCCGCTGTGGCATCCGATATCTACGTCGGCGGACGCCCGACGATTGTCGCCCCTGTGGCAGATTCGTCGTTGTCGGTTAAGACGCCCGCGTTGACATGGCGTCCGGTCGATGGTGCTGCCAGCTACGAGCTGTGGGTCGATCGAACTGACGTGCCGCAAGCGAAGATCCTTTTCAGGACGGCGCTCACGGCAACAAGTTTTACGGCACCCGCGGCTTTGCCGGTTGGAACCTACCGAGGTTGGGTTCGCGCTGTCAGTGGCACTGGCACTTTCAGTATCTATAGCCAGGGCGTGAGGTTTACGATCACCGCTGCAGTCGCTCCAGGTGCAGAAACAGTGTTGCCTGAGTATCAGTTGACCAGTCTGTCGAGATCGGATTTTACGCAGGAAGAGCAGTTCGCTCCGTCACGTTCAGTATCTGAGTCCGCTAAAGAGAACTCAGTCAATGCGCACAAACGAATCTGCGGTCTTGGTTTCTGATCGACCGAGCCCGCAGGGGGCGGAAATTGAACTGGCCTCGAACAGCGAACAAATGCACTCATCCGATATCGATCGTCTGATGACAAATTTTCCGCAGCCGTGATTTAACCTGAGGCCGACCTGCCGCCGCCGGGAACAGACCCAAAATGTCCGTGCTTGGCGGACTGTGATTGTCGATGTTCAGCATAGACTTTTGAATCACCGACCTGAGTTCATATGAAATCGGGTCGGTGATTTTTCCTTGATCCTTCGCGTTGCCCCTCGTCTGATTTTGCGGCATTCAGCCCCAGGTCGTTTGCGACTCCGTTAACGTGCTCGCGTGGTCTCTACGAAATGATGTCATGCGCGACTTTTCCGTAGACATCAGTGAGTCGAAAGTCGCGGCCGGAGTAGCGGTAGGTGAGTTCTTCGTGGTTGATCCCCATCTGATGCAGAATCGTTGCATGCAGATCATGGACACTCATACGATTTTCGACAGCCTTCACGCCGAGATCATCAGTCGCTCCGTAAACCATCCCGCCGCGAATTCCGCCGCCGGCCAGCCACATGCTGAAACCGGTTGCGTGGTGATTGCGGCCTCGGTCGCCCTGAGCCGTTGGCGTTCGTCCGAACTCGCCGCCCCAAACGATCAGCGTTTCGTCAAACAGTCCACGTGACTTCAAGTCGGCAATCAACGCAGCGATCGGCTGGTCGCTCTTCAGGGCATCTCGACGATGGTCCATGATGTCGCCGTGTGCATCCCAGGGCTGGCCGCTGCCATAAAATACCTGCACCATCCGAACGCCTCGTTCGACAAGTCGTCGTGCGATAAGGCAACCGTCGGCAAACTCGCCAGAGCCGTAACTTTTTCGAGTCGTCTCGGACTCGCGACTGATATCGAACGCCTCCTGAGCTGCTGACTGCATCCGATAAGCGATTTCCAGAGACTGAATTCGGGCTTCCAAATTTGAATCCAGCGGTCGTCGTTCCGAATGCTTTTGATTCATCTGCTGCATCAGATCGAGCAAACGCCGCTGGCTTGGAGTTGAAATCGCTGTATTCTTCAAATGGCCGATAACTCGCGCGGGATCGATTCTGCTGTTGTCAACATGTGTACCCTGAAAGACGCCGGGAAGAAAACTGTTCGACCACAACGCTGGCCCAACCACGGGCTTGCCCGGACAAAGCACGACGAATCCGGGAAGATTCTGGTTCTCGGTACCCAGCCCGTAGGTGAGCCACGAACCGAGCGACGGTCGAATCGGCTGCTGGTTTCCGGAGTTCATCATGAACAGACCGGGCTCATGGTTGGGAGTGCTCGTGTACATCGAACGCACCACGCAAATGTCGTCGATGCATTCGCCGACATGCGGGTACAGCTCGCTAACCTCGATGCCGCTTTCGCCCATCGCCTTGAACGTGAAAGGTGACGGCATATAGTTGCCACCCGGCCCAGGCTTGCCAGCTTGCTTTGTCAATTCCGGCTTTGGGTCAAAGGTGTCGACATGCGACGGGCCGCCGTTCATAAACAGAAAGATGACATGCTTCGCCTTTGCCGGAAAATGCGACGGCTTGGAAGTCAAAGGGCTCTCAGCCTGTTGCTCCGCAGCACAGACGGTGGCGAGTCCGACCATGCCGAACCCGGCTGCCGTGCGAGTGAGCATTTCTCGACGCGATGAATAGTGCAACGCCAGCGTGGGGAGTTGATGCATGATTTAGTTCACTTGTTTTAGTTCCGGCGAGCGACAGGGCGGTCGATCTTGCCAGGCAATCACACCGGTAAAGCCACGGAGAGCTTACGCCCAACCGTTGAGTAACAACTTCTTTTTAATCCACGTAGGCAAATTCATTCGTCCCCAACATCGCCAGGCAGTACTGTTCCAATGACGAGAGTGAATCACCAGCTTCACTAGAAACCTGCTGCAGGAACGACAGTGAAAACTTGACTTCGTCATCAGTCGGCATGCGACCGTACAGCAATTGAAACAATCGGTCGACGCGAGCTTCCTCCAAAACCGCGTCGCGCGACAGCCGAATGGCCAGAGCCTTTGCCTGAGCAACCATGAAATCACTATTCAACACGAACAACTGCTGCAAGGGCACTGTTGTCACAGACCGCTCACCGGCGCTAATGTTTGGGTCAGGAAAATCGAACAACCTCAGCAGATCATTCAGGCGATGCCGACTGACGTAGCCATAGAGCGTTCGACGACGATGATCGCCTTTCAACTCGGACGACGCGCCGCCGATTTCGGGATTCAACTGGCCTGAAACGGACAAGACGGCATCTCGCCACGGTTCAACTTCAAGGCGTCGGCGATTCATTTTCCAAAGGAGGCGGTTTTCCGGATCTACGGATAGATTGGCCTCATCCCCGGAACTGTTTTGCCGATATGTCGCGGAGAGCAGAATCTGACGATGCAATGCTTTCAGCGACCAACCGGAATCCATCAGGCTGACGGCGAGAAAATCCAGCAACTCCGGATGACTTGGCCGCTCTCCCAACTGTCCAAAGTTGCTTAAAGTGCGAACCAATCCGAAGCCGAAATGCCCGGCCCATAGGCGGTTGGCCATCACTCGTGCCGTCAGTGGATTCTCCGGAGATGCGATCGCATTGGCTAGCTCCCGCCTTCCACTTCCGGGTGACTGAAACGGTTGACGTTCTCCCGATGTAAAGATCGCCGGAAACGCGCGGGGAGTGACGTCGCCTTTCTTCCTGGGATCGCCTGCAAGGTAGACTGGAACGTCGCGGGATGTTCCGTCCGCCAACGCATGGGCCATCGGGACATTGATTTCCCCGGCGGCTTTTTGAAGTTCAGCCAGACTGGATTTCAATTGAGCCAACGACGCTGCCGTAGCGCCTTCAAGCAGCGGTTCAATCTTGTTTGGAGCCAGCCCCAGCACTCCGCGATCGTCGAACAGTTCCGACAAAAACGCAGCATCGGCTTCCAATGTTTGTCGATCGGATTCGGACAATGAATCCAGAGGCAGCACGGATTCCGAATGAGCAAGCTGATCCGCAGCAGCGTCGTATGTCAGTCGAGCGTTTGCAAGGACGGCGTGGTCGCTGCTAATGGTGTTTTCCGTCTCAGAAATCTCAGCTCCCGTTGTTGCGATTGTGATGAACCGAGCGTCAGGAGGAATCGGGATCTCGAAGGCAACAAAGCGGCCATCAGATGAAATCGCTGGGGGCATTTCGCCCGCGAAGGAATAGACGGCATCGTTCTCTTCGATCTCCGCCAGCTTCCCATTGAGGTACGCGGCGATAATCGAATCAAACTCACTTGGCTTTGACTGCGGCTTCGAAACAATCACGGCGATGTGAACCGTTGAACCGACTCCGAACGAATCGTCATTGATCCCAGCTCGATCGACTCGAAACACCATCGATTGCGACGGTGGCATCAGTCCTGAGCGGCGAATCTCATCCAGATCGAACGTGATCAGCGCGTTGGCGTGCATGCCGATGCCCTGTTCAGTTCTCCCAATTGAGCCACTGCAGGATTTCCCAAGAGTCTGGATTCCTCCTTCGCCAGACCAGCCGTCGTTTGTGACTTGACCGTGTTGAAGAGAGTTCGCACCGATCGACCGAAAATCAAATTCAACTCCTTCTGCGATCACGGTCGAACCACCCCAGCCGTACAAAACTCGATCGACTCCCAGACTGGCCGACGTCGCCGTCGACTGAAATGGGTCCGATCCAACAGCCGATCTCAACATTGCGCCTTTCTTGTCGTCGAACAGGTTGCCCAGTGGAACGATGCCCGGTGCAACAACCGCGCGATCTTCTGCGGCGACGAAGGCGAAATTGTCGCCGAAATGCTTGCGAAGAGAATCTCGCTGAGGCAACAGCGATTCCGCGCGGGCCTGGATTTGTTCAGAAATTTTCGCGATCTGCGATGCCGGATCGTCGATGTTTGATCGGTCGTCGTGCGACTTCAGAAACGACCGCCATTCCGCGAAATGAGTGCTTTTGATTCCGTTTGTTCGCAAATCATTGGGGTCAGAAAGTCGGGCGACCCAGCGGTTCAGAAGTTCGCGATTGAGTTTGTTCTCGTCAGCAACCCTTTGAGCAACTTTCGCCTCATTCTCTTTGGTGGACTCGATTACGGTCCACGCTGCCTGCATGTAAGCCGGGATACTGGACGCAAGTTTTAGTCGGGCCGCCGGAGCTTCTGACGCAAGCAGGCTGTCGATCTCAAGCTGCTTCGACTGCACCGCTCGATCGGCCTGTTCGCGCGCGATCACGGTGGCTTCGGGGACGGCAGGCAATTCGCGATAGTCGGAACTGGCGAAGATCCCCGCCAAAGAATAGTAATCCGCCGCAGAGATCGGATCGTACTTGTGATCATGGCATCGCGCGCAGGAAACCGTCATCGCCTGAGTCCCCCGCATCAGTGTGTCGATGCGATCGTCCCATTCATCGGCTTGAGCTTTCTCCTGTTCGCCGTTGTCCTGATAATAAACTGGCCCCAGTGCAAACAGCCCCAGCGCTGCACGGTGGCGATGGGACTCCGGGACATCGATCTGATCTCCGGCAATTTGAAGGCGGAGAAACTGGTCATAGGGCATGTCGTCGTTGAGGGCTCGGACAACCCAGTCGCGATATAGATAGCCCTGCGGGTACATTCGAGCCTGATGTGTGTGGGCCTGATCTTCGGCGAATCGCGCAAGGTCCAGCCAGTAGCGTCCCCATCGCTCGCCGTAGTGCGACGATACCAGGAGGCCGTCGACGACCTTTTCGTAAGCATCGGCCGAAGAATCGTTGACGAACGCTTCGACTGCTTCCGGCTCTGGGGGCAGACCAACAAGGTCGAAGTACAGCCGGCGAATGAGCGTTCGGCGATCTGCCTCTGGCGCTGGCTTCAGCTTGTGCTTTTCAAGTTCGAGAAGCACAAAGTGATCAATGTCGTTTCGGGGCCATGTTGCATTCAAGAAGCGTGACGGCGCGGTTTTGACCGGCGGCTTGAAAGCCCAGAACTCGAGCCCTTTTTGATAATCGATCCCGGTGGCTTTCTTTGTCGCCGCTTCGATGCGAGGATCCGGCGCTCCCATTTCAATCCATCGTTCGAAGTCGGCAATCACTGTATCCGGCAGTTTGCCCTTGGGAGGCATTTCAAAACTTTCGTAACGCAATGCCTGCAGCAGTGTGCTCTCGCCGGGTTTGCCCGCCACGACAGACGGGCCCGAATCGCCCCCGGCCAGAGTCGTGTCGCGAAGGTCAAGGCGCAGACCTCCTTTGGGAGTTGCCTGATCGCCCGAATGACATTCGTAGCAATGAGACACGAGGACGGGGCGAATTTTCGATTCGAAAAAATCAGCTTGTTCCGAGTTCAAACCTTCGTCCGCTAATGCCACGGACATCGCAGCAAGTGAACTGATCGCGGCGCGGCACAATGTCTGAAGAAAGCCCAGGGAGCATCTCATGGTTGAATGAGCCTGCAGTAGGAAGGATTTGAGAGGCGGGTGTTGGTGGGAAGGGATCTTTGTAACAGCAATTGTACGGAGGCAAAAGTCAGAAGGGCCTTCCAAAAACATCGGAATTGATCGTTACGGAGCCATTTTCCACCCGCAGGTCCGGAACGTTCAGATTTTGAACTCAACCTGTCCCCTCGACCTTTTGAGGCCGGGTTCAATAGTACCGTCATAAAGCGACCAAACGTCAAATATGCCAGTCGAGTTGGAAGCAGGCTTCCCAACGGATTTCGAGCCAGCGGGGCGTTCTGAAAACAAAAGTTGGAGATAGCTGAGGGCACGACGGCGTTCGGCAACCGCCGCTTGCCGCGCCTCGGTTTTTGAAGAAACGAGCCCTGGCCGCATGATTCTTTGAAGAACAACACGGAATTTCCGCTCGTAAATCCGTTACATATTCTTGATCATTGATCCAAAAGTGCATCCTATGCGCTGAGTAGTTAGACTCCAGATTTGCCGGCAGCCAGAGTTTCATTGACTTCGGAATCCCGCTTGACGGATCGGGCAGCGTCTGCCAGTACACAACGGAAAACGGAACGGCAATGTCGGAACCCCGAACATGAACCTCAGTGATTTAATTGTGGACTCACAAATCGCCGAACTGCAACGACTTCGACTGCGTTGTCAGGCGGCTCGTGAAACCATGTTGAAGGCGCGAGCTGGTATCGAGGAACTTGGTGCGCAGGAGCAATGCGCGGCAGCGGCACTTCAGAGTCATTTTGAAACCCAGCAACGACAGTCCGCGGAACGGCTTGCGACTGAAGTTCGTAACCGACTGGAGCAATTCGAGGTCGACATCGCAGGTCAGCGCGAAGCGGCGAATGAATCGCGTGAACAGAGACTGGTCGAATTAGACGTCCGATTGAGGGAGGAAGTTTCTGAATGCCGCCAAAAGCTTCAAAGTGAGTTGTGGGTCCTTCAGTCGGTCTTTGATGAAGGCAACGAGGACACGCCTGTCCGCAACGCTGAACGAGCACACGAGATCTTTCACACTCAGCAGAAGTACATTGAACAACAGCTCTGTGACCTGAACGAACGAGTCACTGCGAGCTCCGGCTACCTGAAGAGTTGCCACGCAGTAATGGACGACGCAGCGCCGCCGATAAATCTGGAGTTGAAAGGCAGGGAGGCGAGTCGAGCCGTCGCGGCAGAACAAGTGGATCTGGCCTTTGTCGCTGCTGGGGAACTGGATCGCCAGAGTCTGCCGCAGTGGATTATCGGTTTCCGAATGTACGGACTGGCGCTTTTGATATTTGGCATCGTCGCCATTCTCTCCACAGCCGCGCGGGCAGACCTCAGGAAGTATCTGAATCCAGAATTTAACAAGCCAGACTGGGAATGGTTGGGAGTGTCGTGTCTGATCGGATTCAGCGTCGCGATGCTGGTGATCACGGTTCTGCTGATGACAGTTCAGTCGCGACTTCGCCGTAAGTTTGAAGACGTCCTGCAACATGCTTCAAATGCAAAGGCAGCCACCGATTTCTGGAAGCAAAAGAGCCGACATGAACTCAAACGACTGGATGCTGTCGCTGACACCTGGAAGTCGGAAATGGAACAGCGACTGGAACTGCATTCCAACAGGCTGACAACGACGGCAGAAAGTCGAATCGAAGAACTCAATCGAGTGCACGCGGAGCAGGTCGCTCGGCAGAAGACACTGTTTGATGACCAGATGACGAGCTTTGAGTCCGAGTTCGCGCGCCAGCAGTCGGTGGTTGAAAACTGGCGATCGCAGGAGATCATTCGGATTCAGAATCAGATCCGCACTGAACACTCAAAGGCGGTTCAGCAGCTTAAGCAGGAAGCGATGGCTAATCTGCAGGCATTCGCAGCCGAGGAAGCTTCGTCGCTGGCTGAATGGAAGGCCGACATGGTGACCGTCTCGGAAATTGTGCGAGTCAGCCGCGAACGAGCATTCGGATTTCCTCGCTGGGCCGAACTCAGATCATCCGGCTGGGACGCTCCGACATCGCTGCCGACGAACTTTCCAATTGGTGACCTGCTGCTGACGATGCCCGCCGCGCCGGTGACTCGGAATGATGACCCGACCGTGAATCTGTCACTTGAACTTCCCGCACTGCTGAAATTTCCACGTGATACAACCATCGCTATCGAGCATGATGCCACCGGGCGAGAAGCCGCGTTGGAATTTGTGCGAGCGATCCTGCTCCGACTTTTGACAACGATCATTCCCGGGCGGCTGCAGTTTACGTTGATCGATCCGGTTGGGCTGGGTCAGAGTTTTTCCGCGATGATGCATCTGACAGATTTTGATGAGCTCTTGATCAGCAATCGCATCTGGACGGAATCAATTCAAATCCGAGATCGCCTTCAGAAAGTCACTGAGCACATGGAGAGCGTTTTCCAGACGTACCTCCGCAGCGACTTCGAAACCATCGAAGATTACAACGCCGCGGCCGGTGAAGTGGCTGAGCCCTACCATTTTGTTGTTGTCGCCGGATTTCCAGCAGCCTTCACCGAAGAAGCCGCTCGCGCGCTGACCAGTATACTGACAAGCGGGGCTCGTTGCGGAGTTCACGCAATTATCGCCTGGTCCCCAGATCAGCCATTGCCGCGTTCCTTCGATGTGACCAATCTGCAGAATTGCTGCACTCAGTTTCACGTGGCGAAAGGATCTGTCCAACCCGGGCCAGCACCAGTAAAACGCAAGGCGGCGAAGTTTTCGAGCAGCGCCGCGATCGATGACGACATGCTTCCAGATTTGAACGTTGCGGCCAGCAAAACGGAGCCTCCGAAAACCGCCGTGGAGTTCGAATCGCTGGCTCCGCCGGAATCGAGCGACTATGTCAGTCTGGTGCGGGCCGTGGGCGAACAATCGAAGAACGCTCGCCGTGTTGAGGTTTCGTTCAATCGAATCGCGCCGAAGCCGGAGGCCGTTTGGAGTCTGAGCTCCGCCGACGGGCTGGATTTTCCAATCGGTCGGGCCGGGGCGGCAAGACTGCAGTACATGCGACTTGGCCGCGGAACCAGCCAGCATGTTTTAGTCGCCGGAAAAACGGGATCGGGCAAGTCGACGCTTCTCCACATTCTGATCACCAATCTGGCGATGTACTACAGCCCGGATGAAATTCAGTTCTACCTGATCGACTTCAAGAAGGGCGTTGAGTTTCGAACCTACGCGGCCAACAAACTGCCTCATGCCCGCGTTGTTGCGATCGAGAGCGATCGTGAGTTCGGCCTGAGCGTTCTGGAGCGGCTCGACGAGGTTCTTCAGGAGCGAGGCGAGTTGTTTCGAGTTCGTGGCGTTCAGGATGTCCCGTCGTTTCGGCGACAGTTTCCAAAGGAGAAGATGCCTCGCCTGCTGTTGCTGATCGACGAGTTTCAGGAATTCTTCACTTCGGAAGACCGCGTCTCATCACGAGCATCGTTGTTAATGGACCGACTGATTCGTCAGGGCCGTGCGTTCGGGATTCACGTGCTGCTGGGTTCGCAGACTTTGGGCGGAGCGTATTCATTGGCTCGCAGTACACTCGGTCAAGTCGCTGTCCGAATCGCGCTGCAGTGCAGTGAAAGCGACGCACACCTGATTCTGAGTGAAGAAAACTCGGCCGCCCGATTACTGACTCGTCCCGGCGAAGCAATTTACAACGATGCGAATGGAATGGTTGAAGGCAATCACCCGTTTCAAATCGCCTGGTTGGACGAAGAGAAACGCGAATCGATGATTCACGAACTGCGGTCGCGTCCGGACTATCAACAAAGGTCCGAGGGGCGAATGATTGTCTTCGAAGGCAATGTGGCGCCATCCGTCGAACTGTGTGGGCCGTTGAATGCGTGGCTATCGAACGAGCCCGATGCGACTCGTCATTTTGTCGACGTACTTCCAGCATGGATCGGCGAACCGGTTTCGATCGCTGCTCCAATGTGTATCGAGTTTCGTCGCTCGGGAGGACAGAACGTCTTGATCGTCGGACAGGAAAGCGATCAGGCCGACGCAATTCTTGCATCCATGATTCTCAGTTGGTGCGTCGGCGCAAGTTCCGAAGTAAAACCTCGCACATCGCAGATGATATTCATTCATGATGGTCGAGACGTGGCTTCACAGAAGCTGTTCCAGGAAACTTTCCCTAAAGAGGTAACACCTCGGTTATCGCTCAGGCGGCCGAATGATGCCGATGCTGTCGTTGCTGAGCTTTGGCAGTTGATGACTGATCGAGAAGCCGGCCAGACACCTCCGGATAGTTCCGAAATACTGCTGGTAATTCGCAACATTGGTCAGTTCCGTTCGCTGCGACGCGATGAAGACGATTTTGGAATGGGCGGATTCGGTGCGCCAAAGGTCGCGACGCCGGCAACTCAACTGGGAGACTTGATTCGCAAAGGTCCGCTGGTAGGAATACACGTCATCGTTTGGTCGGACACGTTCAGCAATGCCATGCGATGGTTGTCCAACTCGCTGCTGCGTGAATTCGATAATCGTATCGCCTTCCGGCTCAATCAGACCGATTCGTCCAGCCTGATCGACACTCCAGCCGCCGCTTCGCTCACCCAGGGCCGAGCAATCCTGTACCGTGATCAGACGGGCTCGGCCGATCGATTCCGTCCATTCAGTTGGCCGGCGACGTCGTGGTTGAAATCATTTTCGACTCAACCCAAAGCCGTCGGTAATCCAGCTGACAACAACCCTGGCACTTCGGGAATTGATGAGTTGGTGATTGAGTAGCTTTAGGCAAGTGCCTGCCAATGCCAATGCATTCCAGCCGCGCAGGTGACATCGTCATTGAAACGAAAAAAGCCCGCAGGATCCTGCGGGCTTTTAAGCGGAGAGAGAGGGATTCGAACCCTCGGACCCCATTTCTGGAGTCACATCATTAGCAATGATGCGCATTCGGCCACTCTGCCATCTCTCCTCGGTGTTCCGCCAGTGTTTCGGTGAGCCGAGTCAGCGGACACATGATAATCGGTTCGCGTTCGGAAACAAGTTAAGCTGAATTTTCACCGATTCTTTCCCAGGTCGTTACAAATCCTTGCAAACATGCTGGTTTCGAGGCTGTCCAAACATCAGCAAGCCACTGGGAAAACGCGAAAATATCGTTAGTTGGTTGACAGGGGACCCCCTGTGCGGTTCGATCAGTCCTGGCCGGAACGAGAATCAGGCAAAGCCGAACCCAAAGACGGCGACTGTGTCGCCGCCTGTTTTGATGTTCAGTTTCGGCCGCCCTACTCTTATCCCTTGTTAACGCCTATGATGTTTTTTTGAGGGCATTTCGCCTTTTCTCGCCACAATTTCCTGTGGCGACAGCAGAACCACTCTTCAGACAGAAATCGATTCCCGTGCCTCTGCAGACAATTCCGCAGGCTATTGAAACGCTCAAATCGGGCGGCATGATCATCGTTGTGGATGATGAAGATCGCGAGAATGAAGGCGACTTCGTTTGCGCTGCGGAATCCATCACGCCGGAGCAGGTGGATTTCATGCTGCGGGTCGGCCGCGGAACGCTCTGCGTGCCGATCGTCGCCGAAGACGCGGCTCGGCTGAAATTGCGACCGGTTGTGGACGAGTCCAGCAACACCGCTCCGAACAAGACGGCGTTCCTGCGAGCCGTTGATCATGTGACAGCCGGTACCGGCGTGAGCGCAATCAATCGAGCTCGCACCATTCGCGCGCTTTCGGATCCAACGGCGGTCGCAGATGACTTTCTGCTGCCGGGGCATGTGAATCCACTGATGGCGATGGATGGCGGAGTGCTTCGTCGGGCAGGTCATACGGAAGCGACGATCGACCTGATGCGGCTGGCGGGAAAACGTCCTGCCGGAGCGTTGATCGAAATCTGCAGCCAGACGAGCCACGGGATGGCTGATCTCGCTGAGCTACAGGCGATGGCGAAGCAGTATCAGATTCCCATGATCTCCATCGAAGAGCTGATCCGCTATCGCCGCATGCGAGAACAACTGGTGACTCGCATCGTTGCCGTGCCGATGCCAACGGCGGAATTTGGGACGCCAATGGTGATCGGATATCAGGTGAATCATGAAAATCAGGAGCCGCTGGCTCTTGTCTGGGGCGACCTTACCAAAGCCGATGCGCCCCTCGTCCGAATGCACTCATCCTGTTTCACCGGCGACGTTTTGGATTCCCTTCGGTGCGACTGTGGAGATCAACTCCGTTTGGCAATGCAGATGATTCATGCCGAAGGCAACGGAGCAGTTGTCTATCTTCCACAGGAAGGGCGAGGCATTGGGCTCCTTGCGAAATTGAAGGCCTACCAGCTTCAGGATGAGGGGCTCGATACGGTCGAAGCGAATCATCGCCTGGGCTTTAAGGCCGATATGCGAGACTACATGGTCGGACTTCAGATTCTGAAGGATTTGGGGCTCAGCAAAGTTCGCCTGTTGACCAACAATCCCAAAAAGACGGATGCGTTTGTCTACGCGGGCGTTGATCTTCAGGTTGTGGAGCAAGTGCCAATCATCGCCCCGCCGCATCATTGCCGCACAGATTACATGACGGCCAAGAAAGAAAAGATGGGCCATCTGCTACCGGACGAAGTCGTTCGACAAAGTGGTGATCCGAGATGACGGATTCGGCGAATGCGACGGAGTTGGCTTCTGAAGCAGCCTTCCAGCCGCAACGGACGGTTTCTTTTGCTGAGGCGTTCCGAGTCTGGCTGCGAATTGCGTTGCTAAGTTTTGGAGGTCCGGCCGCGCAAATTGCGGTGATGCACCGGATTATCGTCGACGAAAAGAAGTGGCTGGACGAGCGTCGTTTTCTGCACGCGCTGAACTTCTGCATGCTGCTTCCCGGTCCCGAGGCTCAACAACTTGCCACCTACATCGGCTGGTTGATGCACGGTATTCGCGGTGGATTGATGGCCGGATTGCTGTTCATCTTTCCAGGCTTTGTATCGATTTTGGCATTGAGCTTCTTCTACGTGTCGTTTCAGGGGTCGACGACGTTTCAGTCGTTCTTCTTTGGCCTGAAGTGCGCTGTTCTGGCGGTTGTGGCGGAGGCCGTGCTGCGAGTCAGCCGACGAGTTCTGAAGAACCGCGTGCTGGTCGCCATTTCTGTCGCGGCGTTTCTGCTGCTGTGGCTGAAGCTTCTGCCATTTCCTGCCGTCATTGCATTGGCTGCAGTCGTGGGCACACTGGGAAATGCGGTCTCGCCAATGACGTTCCAGATTGCGAAAAAGAAGAACGACGCCGAGAGCACTGCCGTTCCCGTCGCCTCGGTTCGAAGCTGGCAGTCAGAACTTGGGCGATCATTATTGATCAGCGTCGTGTGCCTGACGTTATGGTTTGCCCCGATATTAGCGGCATCAAAAATCGCGGGGAACGACAGCGTCTATGTGCAATCGTCTGTCTTCTTCAGCAAGGCGGCCGTCGTCACGTTTGGCGGAGCCTATTCAGTGCTGAGCTACGTCGATCAGCAGGCGGTCGATCGCTATCACTGGCTCGAAAAGGGCGAGATGCTCGACGGCCTGGGCCTTGCGGAGACGACTCCCGGACCGCTGATCATGGTCGTCCAGTTCGTCGGATTCCTCGCCGCTTTTCGACACGGCACGGGCCTTCCTCCGATGCTCGCCGGAACCTGCGGAGCCATCCTCACGACATGGGTCACCTTCGTGCCATGCTTTTTCTGGATCTTCCTCGGCGCGCCCTGCGTTGAAAAACTGCTGCACAAGCAGTGGCTGTCGGCGGCGTTAACGGCGATCACCGCATCAGTCGTGGGAGTCATCGCTACTCTGGGAGTCAACATGGCGATTGCGACTCTATTCGCCAGCCAGCACACGCTAACGATCGGCCTTGCCACTCTGCCTGTACCAGACTGGACCTCCGTCCGCCCCGCAGCATGCCTGATCTCACTGCTCGCCATGACCCTGATGTTCGTCTTTCACCGAGGCCTGGTGATCACGCTCACCGCTTGCGTTCTCGCGGGATTTGTGGCGCAGTTGTTGATGGGTTAGACGACACCGGCGCGATAAGCGACACGTGGGGCGGATTTGGTGTCGTGCAATGAAGCGGATCACCAAATGGCGTGGTGTCCAGGTGCGGGGCCGTCGCTACCAGCGAGGCATTGAGGAACGATGCGAGACGCTACCAGAGCATTAGCGTCTTGGTCCAAATCGTGGGCTCAAACGCTGTTTTGATCGGCGTCTAACAGAACCGATAGAGGGTCCGGATCAGCAAACTGTTCCAGCGATGGCGTCGTAAATCGCCCGAGAATTCCCGGCCTGCATGACCGCGGGCAATCTCGAGAGCCTCATCCAACTGTTTCGCGTATTGTTTCCCGGACTTGCTTGTTCCGTACATGCGGAAACTCGCCAGCGTCTGATCAACAAACATGCCCGGTGTGGCTTTCCAGAAGCGAAGCCACCAGTCGTAATCCATTGCCAAGTGCAAGTCTTCACGCAATGGCCCGACGGATTCCTGAAACGATCTGCGCCAAAAGACGCCCATCTGAGAAATCCAGTTCGCCTGCAGCAGCTTCCCGAAGGTCAGTTTTTGCAGTGTCGAGTTCTTACGCCCTGTCACCCATTTTCGAATCTCGTTGTCGTCTGAATCTATGACATCCACTCTACCGTAGATCCATTGAACTGCGGGATCATCTAACGCCCTCGCCACATGCTCAAATGCAGCAGGCTTGTAGACATCGTCTGAGTTCAACCAGCCAACGATTTCACCCGTTGCAAGTTTCAATCCTTTGTTGACGGCATCCGACTGGCCTCGATCGGGTTCTGAGATGTATCGAATCGCGGAGCCGTATGAATCAAGAATGTGCAGCGAGCCATCGGTGGATCCGCCGTCCACAACAATGATCTCGGCTGGGCTGGGTTGGGTTAGGATCGAATCAATCGCCCGGCGAATGTACTGCTTCTGATTCAATGTCGGCATGACGATGGAGAGTTGAGGCTTCGTCACTGTGCAACGCCCGATGGATTCGATCGCTGACAGGATGAGGCCGATCGAAGCAGCTCGCCTTCTATCTCCTGTGCTGCATTTTCCCAACGAAACTCGCTGGCTCGCCGCGTTGCTTCGGAAGAAGCGGCCGCAAAGGAGTCGTCGTTCATGGTCAGGAAGTGCTCAAGTGCATCCGCGATTTGGATGGCATTGACCGCTTCGCACAGTTTGCCGCAACTCAGATCTTTCAGAATCTCACTCGGGCCGCCGCTGTTCATCGCGACGACCGGAGTTCCGCAGGCCAACGCTTCGACGACAACCAAACCAAAGGGTTCGTCGGCCGACGCGAGACAGAAGACTCGTGATTGCTGCAGGAGTTCAACCACGCGATCATCACCCAGCCGTCCATGGAAGGTGACGTGGTCGGTGATGCCGTTCGCTTCTGCCGTGTGCCAGCACTCTTCCAGTGCATCGCCGACACCGACGACATGCAAATGAACGTCAGTGAGTCCACGTCGAACCAGTTCCGCGATCGCCTTCACAATCACATCAACGTTCTTGAAGCGAGTGATCTTTGCGATCACGCACACCCTGGGTTTTCGTTTGGAACTGGTGTCAGGATTGAATCTCTGATGATCAACTCCAAGGTACACGGTGCGACATGCCTGGTCTTCAAATCCGTAGGCTTGAATAACACTCCGCCGTGAGAAATCTGAATTCACCAGGACGCGTGAGAACCGTCCACAAAATCGTCGGTCGAGCCACGCCATGACCGGAGATATTAAAATCGCGATCCAGTTCTTTGGCCATGGAAGACTTTTCTTCCAAACCCGTGAATGGATGAATGCCGACGGCTCCTGACAGTACCAGACATTCGCGAATTGAGGACAACGCTTGACAATGAACGCTCCCCACCAGTTTGCCGGGAAAACCTGCGGAAACAGGACTGTTTTCATTCCGTCTACATTTGAAGCGATGGCGTCGATCACCTGCAACACTTGTCGACAACTTTGATTGAATCTAATCCAAAACCAAATGCTGGACGACAATGGTCCGCCAATTTGGTGGAACTGAATCCTTTCGCCGACGTGTCCAACAATCGCGGAATCGGCCCGGATACAGATGACATGCACCCGATGCCCGCGTTCCGCCAGACGCAGAGCTGTCTCAAGCACCATCCGCCCAGCCCCACCGTCGGAGAAGAAATGCGGATGCAGGTAGATGATTCGCAGTCGCTGGTTCGGCTCAAACAACGGCATTGATTTACCGTTGCAGCACGTTACGGTAGACAGCCAGCGTTTGAGCGGCCGTGGATTTCCATGAGAACCGAGCCGCGTGCTCGATCGACCTGCGAATCATCGCATCGCGACCGTCGCCCATGGACACGATCTGGGCCATTCCGTCGGCAATGGATTCAATGCTGAGCGGATCCACAATGATCGCCGCATCGCCCACGACTTCTCCGAGCGAACCCGCCGCAGAACACACCACCGGCGTTCCGCAGGCCATGGCTTCAAGTGCTGGCAGGCCGAATCCTTCATAGAGCGAAGGATAGGCAAGAGCTGTCGCGTCCCAGAGCAATTCACGCACGCGATCATCACTGATTCGGCCCAGCACTTCGATGTGGTCGGCCAGGTTGTTCTTCCTGATCGCTTCTCGAACATCCGGCCACGCACTGCGTTTGGCACCAGCGATCAGCAGCTTGTGGTCGGGGAAACGTCGATGAACTTCAGCAAAGGCATTCACGAGCCGCACAAAGTTTTTTCGAGGCTCAATGGTGCTCACCGCGAGAAAATAGGGCCGAGCATTTCCCCTTTGCGTGCCTTGAAATGACGGCTTTTCTGCAGGCTTTGGAAAGAACCCCGGCCGGGGGGCCAGTAGTACGGTGGTCACGTCTTCCGGGCGACGATTGCAGAACTCAAGCACGTCTGTACGAGTGCATTCCGAATCACAGATGACATGAGCGGCGTTCTGAATCAAATTTTGAAGTTGATCGAGCCCGTGAATTCTGGGTTTCGGCAGCTCATGTCGTGGCACTCGCATCCACGCGAGATCATGGACGGTAATCACATATGGAACTTCAAAGATATCGAACTGACTTTGTGAATTGGTGACATGGAACAGATCAAACCGCCCGCGAGCAAGTCGCTGCGGAGACAACTGCCGCTGTTGCACGCGTGAATTATGGCGAAGCGCCCATTCCGGCCAAATCGTTACGCGAGAGACCGTCTCCTTTTGCAGGTTCTTTGCAATTCGCCAGCGAAAGAACGAACGAAGTGGCAGCTCGGAGAATATTGGAAAGTGCCACTCAAGCTCAGGACATTCTATGCTCGCAGCCTCCACTAGCTGCTGAACATACACTCCGATTCCTGTCATCGTGTACGTGAGAGGAGCCAGATCGATCCCGATTCGAAGACCCTCGCTCACGGACTGTGAACTCCCTTGTCATGAAGCAGAAGATTCAGGAAGGTTTGCACGTAGTATCGAGTCAGCGAGAAGGGGATGAAAGCTAATTGGCAGTATCGAAAATAGATGGCAAAAATCGGACGCCAATAATGCGGGGACCGCTTTGAGAAAACCACTGCCAGCCAGCTCCTCCGGCACCATGTCAACGCAACATCGTTCCAGACGACGGATTGAAGTTCGACTACTGCCGAATACCCTTTCGCAGCGGCACGCATGATGAATTCCGAGTCTGCGTGATACTGCGGAAACCACCTTTGGTCATAAAGTCCGGTGTCTCGGAAACACTGAGCTGGGATCAGCGTACTGCAACCTGTTAGCAGTTGTACTTTTACCGGACTCTGCTGCGACTGGCGTACTTCGGACAACGTTCTTCCTGCCTGAAGAAGGCTGAACAGTAAACCACGAGTCCAGTCAATAAATCCCCCCGCACACCACACCGTGCTGGGTTCTGCGAGGCGACATAGACACGAGCCGACGATTGTCGAAGGACAGTGGACGGCGGTGGAAACCAGATGTGACAGAAAGTCGGGAGAAACGACACTGTCGTTGTTGATCGTCAGGATAAAGTCATACTGTTCTTCAAGAGCTTTCTGAACACCCAGATTCGTGGCTCCAGTCCACCAAAGATCTCCATCTCCGTGTAAAATCGTAACCTGCGGATAGTGCGTTGCGACCCACGCTGTGGTTGAATCAGTGCATCCGTCGTCGATCAGGAAAATGCGACAGGAACTGTATGTGACAGATTCAAACGACTTGAGGAAACGCTGCGTCGCTTCAAGTCGATTGTGGACTGGAACAACAACCGCCACTCTGTGGCCATTGTCACCACCCGGCGACGAAGGAGGTTTGTCTTTGAGTTGTGGCTGCGACACAGATGTCCGCTCGCCTTCGCGCGTCATCGTTCAAAAAACCGAAAGCTGGCAAGTTCATCAAAGACATCGACAAGTTTATCCGCATAGTTCTTGAGGGTGCGTTTTGCAACAAGCTGGCGACCGGCAGAGACCAGCGAGTCCCGAAGCAGTGAATCTGACAAAACAGAAACAAGAGCGTCGGCAACGGAGTCCACATTGGTTGCCTTCACAAAAATTGCCGCATCCCCCAACTGTTCCCGAGCGCCGTTGACATCGGCAGCGATAACCGGACATCCAAGCGACGCTGCTTCAAGAGGCGGCAAATTGTCCGGGCCAAAATAGCTGACGAATGCGAGTCCCACAGCGTTCTCATACAACCAGCGGAGTTCACAGTCGCTGACGAATCCCGGCGTGAAAACAGACTTCGCGAGATTCTGTTTTTCGGCAGCCGAGCGAACGGACTCCAATGTTCCAAATTCTTCCGGCTTGTCCGCACCCGGAAGGACAAGCCGGACATCATCGAAGCCCCTGTCATGCAGTTTCTTCAATGCATCAATCAGCGTACGATGGTTCTTGTGCGGCCAGAACTGCGCCGGATAAACGAAGAATCTGCCTTCTGGAAGCCACGAAGGCTTTTGCGGGTGACAGCAAAGCAGTTTTGTGGGAGTAAAGAACGGAATCACAGCGACCCGTTCCGGGGCAAGCTGATAGAAGTGAGTTACTTCAGATTTGCCGACTTCGGTGCCTGTGATGACACAGGATGCTCGCGGCAACAATGTTCGGAAGTGTCGCTCGCGGTGATCCCAGCCGGACATGCCCGTGATGCGAACAGTTGAAACTTCTGGAAAGAACGGCTGCAAACGATGCTGCAAATCCCAACACGTCACAACGTAGGGGATTCCTTGGCACGGAGTATTGGGCCCGGGCGAATAGATCAGATCGATTCCGTGTTTCCGCAATTCCGCCCCGCGATCAAACAGAAAAGGACGCGACAGGCCAAGGCACACTCGGTTTGCAACCCCATGCAGGATTGAGCGTTTGAGCCGGATGACAGGAAGCGAACATCGAATGTTCTGTTCCGCCAGCACAACAAAGGTGTGTTCGCCATTCAGTTCGGAAAGCTGCTGGACAACCGCTGACTCGAACGTGTGAGCTCCTCCCTCTTCAGGCAGACGGTCTCGAAGATAGACTCCAATCTTCAATTCGTGACCGCAATCTGACCGGAGATTTCCCGTATCGCGACGGAAATCTTCGTGATCTGTTCGTCCGAAAGGCCTAACCCGCTCGGCACGTAGAAACCATAAGTTCCCAATCGCTCAGCCACGGGGTAGGTTTCATTTTGAAATAGTCCCATTCGCTGAAACACGGGTTGAAGGTGCATCGGCCAGAAGAACGGTCGAGTACCGATTTCCCTGGCTGCAAGCTGCTTCATAATGTCGAGTGCTGTTCCAAAGGTCGAGTCAACGACAAGGCCAAACACCCAGAAGATACTCTCCGCGAAATCTGACTTCTCGCAGGGCAACTGAAATCCGGAGAGGTCTTTCAGCTCAGACAGGTACTTCCGGCCGATCTCTCGTTTTCTTGCGATGTGCGGGGCCAACGTTTCCAACTGAGCAATCCCCAACGCAGCCTGGAGATTTGTCATTCGAAAGTTCCACCCGAGTTCTTCGTGCACGAAGCGACGACCAGGCAGGAAGCACAAATTTCGAAGACTGCGGCACCGCTCGGAAATCTGACGATCGTTCGTCACCACCATTCCCCCCTCGCCGGTAGTGATGTGCTTGTTGGGATAGAAACTGAATGTGCTGATCAGCCCAAAACTGCCGCATGGCTGAGCGTAGCAAGTTTGGCCATGCATCTCGGCCGCGTCTTCGATCACCAGCAAGCCGTGCCTCTCTGCAATGGACATAAGCAACGCCATATCGACCGGCAGACCATAGATATGGACCACCAGAATCGCCTTTGTCCGAGGTGTGATCTTCGCTTCAACTTGTGTGACATCCATGTTCCATGTCACAGGATCGCTATCCACCAGCACAGGCGTGGCACCCGCTCTGACGATTGAGGCCGCCGGGGAAATGATGGTGAAGGTCGGAAGAATTACTTCGTCGCCCGGTCCAATTCCAGCCGCCGTTACCGCAAGATCCAGAGCTGCGGAACCATTGCTGCAAGCGACACCGTAACGTCGTCCGACGACTGTGGAAAACTCCTGTTCAAATCGATCGACGAACGGTCCTTCGCTACTGATCCAGCCGCTGGAAATGCACTCCTGAAGATACTTCGCTTCATTGCCGTCCAGTAATGGAGAGTTGACCGGGATCATGTTGTCAGTTCTTCCGCAAAAGAAAACATGCACCCCACGTGCGATCTGACAAAGCTGCTTGGGTCAGCCATTCTTGAGAAGAGATGATCGACATCCCAAACTTCTCCGCCAGCAAAAGAATTTCCGATGCGAAGAAGTAACGCATGCAATGCGTCTCTTCAAAAGCTTCGTAGTTCTCTGTGCCCGATGCTCTTGCAAAGATCTGATACTTTACCTGAACCAAATTCTGGTTGGCAATCAAATCCGGCTCAGCCAAACGCACAACCTGAAGTCGCTCGTTGGCCATGCGCTTCACTCGAACAGTCGGCCGCGCAGCCCTGGTGGTCGGCGAAGCGCTGGCGCACGAGGGCGAGGTCGAGCGCGGTGACGGTGCTCCCGTTGTACCGCTGGTCGAAGTTGGC